>JAJYLL010000085.1 GCA_021787735.1 Acidobacteriota bacterium
CTTCGTTTAATTTTCAGTTATTCCCGAGAAAGCAGGAATACGCCAATATCAATTCCCTGATTCCTCAACCGGCGTCCGCGAACCTTTCCGAACGCGGTTTCTCGTTGCAGGGCAATGACAGTTACCAGCTCAAATCAGGTGGGATCCTGAGCAGCCTCTTTAAGTACACCAAGTTTGACGCCAATTCGCACGGCCAGGGGCCCGAAGACATGCTGGTAACCCCAAACGGTTACGGCGGCAACTACTTCAACGCATGGGAAAGGAATAGCGACCAGGAAGAGGGCAGCCTGCATTACCGCTTCCCCAACTGGAACTGGCTTGGAAGGCACCGATCCGAAATTGGCGGAGACTTCATCTACCGTTCCTTTAACGGGACCACCCAATCGCACCGTGTCCTTATAACTCGCCAGGATGGAAGTGTGGCCGAGCAGATTGACTATCTGGGGCCCGGCGGTGTTCCCAATACACAGGCTCCCGCGCTCCTTTCTACAAGCAATGCTGAAGGCGCCGCCTACCTGGGCGACCACTGGATGTTCAATGACCGCGCCGCGGTGGACTTTGGATTTCGTTATTACGGGCAGGCTGTAGGCGATCCCATCACTTTTGAGCCTCGCATGGGAGTTGTGTTCACGCCCGACAAGAATGGCCGGACGATCATCCGGGCCGGCGTCGGAATTTTCAAATCTCGGATCCCTCTTCTGGCTTCAGATTTTAGCGGCAATCCTACGCGGATAATTACCCAGTTTGATTCGCTGGGAAATATGCTGGGGAATCCGATTACCTACACTTACCAGTGCGCCACCCGAACCCGGACGGGGCTGCGGATTGTCCGTGATTGCTCGGACCTTGACGCTACGCCTTACAACCTGACGTGGAGAGCGGAGTTTGATCGCCAACTCACAACCCACATTGCCTTCCGGGCCAGTTATCTCGGCAGCAGCACGTACAAGGACTTCGTGGTTAGCCCGGAACTGACTTCTCCCATTACCGCCACCGTGCTGCTTTCCAATCGCGGTGCGGCGCGCTATCACGAGTTTGAAACCATGGTGAGCTATCGTGACGACAGGGGAAACGAGCTGAACACTTCCTACGTGCACAGCAGGAGCTTCGGCGACATGAATTCACTTTCGCACATCTACGTTCCTTTTGAAGACCCGATCATCCGTCCCGATGCTTACGCCAGCCTGAATGCCGACGTGCCGGACCGCCTGATTTCCTGGGGGATTTTTCACCTCCCCGCAAAAGTGGTTTTCGCACCCATCATTGATCTGCACACAGGTTTTCCATGGTCAAAGGTCGATGTACTCCAGAATTATGTGGGTGAGCCCAACAGTAACCGTTTCCCGACTTTTTTCTCGTTTGATTTCAAGGTTTGGAAGCGATACCCTCTGCCGCACTGGCTTCCCTGGGGTGGCGGCTTTATGCTGCGCTGGGGCATTGGGGTCCGGAACCTGACAAACGCCACGGACCCTCGTGACGTTTACAACAACGTCACATCTCCCTACTATGGAAGCTTTGTGGGTTTCCAGCACCGCGTGCTTGAAATCAACGTGGATACCGGCGATTAAGCGGGTTCCGGGCCGTTGGCTCCCCGCCTGCGCGGCGAACGGCAGGAAATTCTACTGCCGCGCTGGTTGGTACCTGCCGCAAATCATGGTTGTGTGATAAGAAATGGAACAAGCCTCTCTGAACACTAAGGTTCCCCGCCCCGAAACGTTGGCTTCCGCACGAAAGGCCATTCCATGGATTCTGATCAGCATTATCTGGCTGGCTGTTTATTTCCAGGGAGCTTTCAGGCCCGCGCTGCTGGATGACGCCGATTCTACCCACGCCGAAGCAGCCCGCGAAATGTTCCAGACGGGCAACTACGTCACCCTGCACGTAAACGGCGTCCGTTATCTTGAAAAGCCTCCGTTCCCGTACTGGCTGGTTGCGGCCGGGTTCAAGGCCTTTGGGGTTTCCGAATTTGCGGTGCGGCTGCCGATTATCCTTTCCGTTCTGTTGTTGATTAGCCTGGCAGCACTCTGGGGCCTGCGGGCGTTTGGTGACCGCGCTGGGATCTATGCCGGGTTATTTGTGGCCACGTGTATCGGCTGCTTTCTATTTACGCGGATATTTATACCTGACGTCATTCTCAGCCTTCTGATTGCAGTAGCACTCTATCTCTTCCTTTCTGCGATGCAGGCTGGGCGCGAGAAGGAGTGGCGCTGGTATGCCGCGTACGCTGTGATGGCGCTTGCCGTACTGACCAAGGGGTTAGTAGCCACAGTCTTCGTCGGATTTCCCGTGATTGGTTATCTGCTGCTGACCGGCGAGTGGCGGCGGTGGCGGGAACTCCGCATCGGCAAAGGGATTGCAGTCTTTCTGCTTGTGGGTGCACCCTGGCACATCCTTGCAATCATTCGCAACCACGGGTTTTTCTGGTTTTACTTTATCAACGACCAGTTCCTGCGGTTTCTTGGAGAACGCTATCCCCACGACTACAACAAATTGCCACCGCTTCTTTACTGGGGCCTGCACATGGTCTGGCTATTCCCCTGGAGCCTCTACTTTCCTCTGATCTTCCGTGATCTGAAGCGCGACATTACGGCTGCTCGGAATCGGGAGAAGCTCACCTTTGCGGCCCGGACCAGAGCACTGTGCTGGGTGTGGGCGGGCGTTGTCCTGGTTTTCTTCTCATTTTCGACCAACCAGGAATACTATACTTTCCCAGCCTACCTTCCCCTGCTGTTGCTGATTGCCGGCAGCTTGGCGCGCGACGAGCGACAGGAACGGTCAAGTCCGTGGACGATTCTGGGCAACGGGCTATATGCGGTGGCGGGGCTGGCTGCCGGAGCAGTCCTGGTGGCAGTCTTGTGGGGGTCGCGACACGTGCCGGGTACCCCCGACCTAGGTCAATTGTTGGTCCACCGCGACGTTGCACACGATACGCTCTCCATGTCGAAGTTTTTTGACCTTACCACCTCGGCATTTGCCGCGCTGCGCTTGCCGGCCGGCCTTGCTGCGGCTGCTCTACTGTTTGGCCCGCTGACAGCGCTGATTCTGCGCATCAGGAAAAAGAATGTCGCTGCCACTTGGGCGACGGGAATCGCCACGGCCGTCTTTCTGATTGCAGCCCAACTGGCGTTTGTAAGGTTCGGGCCGTTTCTCTCATCGAAGAAGATGGCTGATGTTATCAAAAGCCAGGAGAAACCCGGCGACATGGTCATGATTTACGGCGACCAGGCCTACGGGTCCTCGCTGCTTTTCTACCTGAAGAGACCCATTGATCTCGTGAACGGCCGAACGACGTCCATGTGGTTCGGTTCGACCTTTCCGGACGCTCCGCACATCTTTCTCAACAATGCAGACCTGGTCCGGGACTGGACCGGTAAGCACAGAGTCTTTCTGTTCGTACCGCCCCGTGAGATTGACAAGGTCAACAAGATCCTGCCTCAGCCACGGTATGTTATAGACGAAAGTTCCGGGAAGGTAATTTACAGCAATAAGCCGTAGGTCTCGCTACGCCGTGCAGCCAGCATCGCCGGAGTTTGCAGTCCCGGCTCGGTCCTTAGGAACCATCCTGCCGCCCGAAACCAGGCGGTAACGCTCGCCGCGCCAGTGAATTTCTGACCCGGAAAAGCTTCCGCACCACAGGATGAATCCCAGCACGTCCCGAACGGGATAGAGCCAGCAGAAAAGAGCCGAATTGCGGTCGCGCGTGACGCCCCATCCAACCGCCAGCGCCTGCACAATCCGGTTGGCACAGGCAGTAGCGAACAACCCCAACCCCAGCATCAAGTGGCCGGACATCCAGCCCGCCACGAGGCCCAGCAATCCGAAAGGCATGGCGAACGTCAAGCCGGTACCAACGTGTCCCGCCGGGCGCGAAAATCGCGAACTTTTCATCCACCGAAGCTGATGCTGGAACGATTGGCGCGCGCCACGGTTCAGGACGATGTGGTCAATGACATGTTGCGACAGCACTACCTTCCTGCCCGCTTCGTGTGTTAAAGCACCCATAACGAAATCATCGGCGCAATAATCCCGAAGCACACCGAACCCGCCCCAGCCCTCCAGCACGTCTTTGCGGATAACCATGGTAGGACCCAAGGCGAACTTCATCCCTTCCAAAAGGTTGGCCACCAGAACGCCGGACGACATTTCAATCGACATGCCCAGAGCTTCGAGCAACGACCAGATCCCTCCCGTCGAAACGCCCCGGTAGAGACAGGTGACCATGCCCACGTTCGGGTCTAGTATAGGTATGACAACCTGCTGCAGATAGTCGGGCGTTACCCGCACGTCACTGTCGGTGATGAACAACGTCGGATGGGCAGCCAACGGCACCATTTTCTCCATCAGGTAAACCTTCGCGTTCGGATAGGCCGGTTCACCAGAAAGGACAATCTGGGTCGGAATGTGCGGGTATTTACGCTTCAGGGATTCAACCACGGAGAGCGCGGGATCATCGGCAGTCCGCGCGCCAAAAATCAGCTCGTAGGCGGGATAGTCCTGAATAAAGAAACTCTCCAGGCATTCCTCGAGCAACGGTTCCATGCCGTGCACCGGCTTCAGGACGGTTATCGGCGGCAGCGCTGCTTTCCCATTGGGCCAATCTGGACTGCGCCTTGTCAAGACATGAAACCGCACCGCAGCAACAACCACCAACCCCACGTAGACCGTGGCCGCAACAAGTCCAGTTACCGCAACGATGAGGAGAATGTATTCAATCATGGGGAGCGTAGAGAAACAACAAGGCTAATATGATACGGCAGGCGCAACAATTTCGGCCAGTTTGCAGAGATCGAAAAATCCAAGAAGACGGAGGGAATGCTCAATCTTTGGTCGGCGCAGGGATCAACCGGCCCTTGCGAACGTAGAATTCGGTTCCGCGCCATTGAATGCGGCGCTTGGCAAAACTAACAGCGAGGATAAAGAACGCGAGAGCGTCCCACGCTGGAACCAGCCACAACCTTTTCCTCAGCAGGGGATCCTGAAGACCCCAAACCCCGACCGTCCATGCCACGGCAAGGCGCAGCACCAGGTAGGCGCCTAGGAATCCCGCTGTACCTTCCCAGGTGTGCTGCACCAGCGTTGCGGCAACAACCCATGGCAGGGCCTGCGTCAGAAGTCTGCCAAGCTGTCCCCATGGGCGCGAATTCGTCACGCCAACGGCCCATCTGAGCTGATGCTTGACGGCATCCAGCGCCCCCTGCGCGGGGGAAAGCGTTGCCACCGTGTATGGGATAAGCTCCACTTCATGCCCCTTATCAGCAATGCGCCTGCCGAGTTCAAAATCGTCGGAGAAGCAATCCGCAATGGCCTCAAAACCACCGATGTCCCTCAGTGCACGGGTGGTAACGGCCATGGTGGCACCAAGAGCAAACTTCACGCCCTCAAGCTGGCGCGCAACGATCACTCCGGCCAAAAAGTCGGAGGTCAGGCCAATGGCTTCAATTTCAGAAGCCAGTTTCGATTCTGGCTGCATGTGATACATGCAGCTAACGGCGCCTACTCTGGGGTTACGGAACGGGCTTACAACGGCCCTCAGATAATCAGCCTGAACGCGAATGTCGCTGTCACTGATGACGAGGATGGGGTGGCGGGCCTCGCGCGACATCCTACAAAGCTTTCGGACTTTGTTGTTCCAGCCCTGGCACGTGGAGCCTATCAAAAGGCGGATATTGCAGTTAGGATAATCCTGAATCAGTTTCTGAATAACTGGCACAACAGGATCATCCTCATCGGCAACACCAAACAGGATTTCATACTCGGGGTAATCCAGATTGCAAAAGCTGGCAAAGTTTTCGTAGGCATCGCGGTCGAGTCCGCGAACGGGCTTCAGGACGCTGACTGGAGGGGCGAAATCAGCCTTCCAGCTGAACGGGCGGCGAAAATAGCGCCACGCGCTGGCCAGCACAACCAGATAATAAAGCAATGATATGATGGCGCCAACTGAAACAACCCACTCAACCGGGTGCAAGTGTAGGTACATTCCCATCATCCTTTTCTAGATGCAAACCATCGCAACGCCGATGCACACAATGATGACGCCGATCCACCTTCTTCTGTTGACATGCTCGCCCAACAGGAACTGAGCGCCCATGGCACCCACGGCATAACTGGCAGCGGTGGCAGGAACTACCAGACTTACGTTAGCCCAGGAAAGAAGGGCAAGCAACGAAAAGAACGCTATAGCCATCAGCCCAATCCCTATCCAAAGCCACTTGACTCCCAGGGCACGGCTGAGGAACCGCAATATATTTATCGGAGCGAAGCTCTTGACTTCTCCAACGGTCTTCATTCCGACAGACAGCGAAAGGTCTCCAAGCTGTCCTGCTATAACAATAATACCAATAAAAAGTGCTGTTTCAGCCGTCATCTATTTTGATTCGTAGTGGGCTGGGTCCCGCCTACCACGAAAACTCCCGCACAAATCAGGCTCACCCCGATCCAGCGCGTTACCGGGACATGTTCTCCCAGAAAGAAGTATCCCATCAGGGCTACGAGAACATAGCCGATTGCCGAGGCAGGCGAAACGTAGCTGAAGTCCGCCCAAGAAAGTACCAGCATATAGCTGAGCAGAAAGAGCATCAGTAGCCCGATGGCCAGCCAGATGGTGCCGCTGCCAAAGGCCCTGGCAAAGTAAGCAATGGCAGCTGTCGGAGCCCAACTGTGGATCTGACCTACTCTCTTCATGCCCTGACTGAGCATGACGTCGCCCGACGACCCAAACGTAACCATAAATGCCAGCAAAATAAGAGTCTTGGCACGCTGGCCTTTTGATTCAGACATGAACTTCCATAGCAAAAGAAACCAGAATTTGACGCTGGCCGCGAGGCCTAGTCGATAGCCGGCACGCGAACCCGAGTGGTCTTTTGAGGCCCTTTCCGTGCAAACTTGAGGCGCTCAGCCCTCAACCGAAGGAATTCCACGGCTTCCTGGTATAGGCGCTTGCGCTCGTGGTTATTCCACAAAGCCTTCCGCATAATGCGCCACACAACGCGCGGGCGGAAGTAGTATTCGTCATAGAACCGGTTAACACCCTGCATCATCTCGAACGTACTAAGCCCGGGATACTCGATGTGCGGCAACTGATGGCCGCTCGTATCCGACATGGGCAGATTTACCAGTTGCCCGGCATGGAGCAACTGGTTGTACATTTCCGTCCCCGGATAACCGTGCGCGATGGAAACCTGGATGGTTTCCGTATCTAGTTCCTTCGCAAAATCAATGGTGCGCTGAATAGTTTCCGGGGTTTCGCCCGGCAACCCGATGATGAAATCCCCGTGAATGGCAATGCCGACCTTTTTGCAGTTCTTCGCAAACCGGCGGCCCATCTCGGCCGTGGCACCCTTCTTGATGTTTTTGAGAATCTGGTCATCCCCGGATTCAAAGCCC
This sequence comes from Acidobacteriota bacterium, assembly GCA_021787735.1. Classification (GTDB taxonomy): domain Bacteria; phylum Acidobacteriota; class Terriglobia; order UBA7540; family UBA7540; genus SCRD01. The sequence goes on from JAJYLL010000085.1 coordinate 7,384, forward strand.
ACGATAAGCAGGCGGGCGCCGCCGTCGGCCATGGCTTTGAGCGTCTCATAATCGCTATGGACGCGGGCCGTGCACGACCATCGGAAGCCGAGCGGCTTGAACTTCTTTGAAAGCTCAATCACGCGGTCTTTGCGGATGTTGAAGGTGTCATCGTCAAAGAAGAATTCCTTGGCTTGCGGAAAGAGCTTGAGTGCGCCACGAACTTCACTGGCCACATTGTCCACGGAGCGCGTACGCCAGGCATGGCCAGAGAGCGTCTGCGGCCACAGGCAGAAAGTGCAAAGAGCTGGACAGCCTCGCGAGGTATAGAACGACACGAAGGGGTGCAGCAGGAACGGGACGTTGTAGTTCTCAATGGTCAGGTTGCGCTTGTAGACCTCCGTGGCAAACGGCAACTGGTCCAGGTCTTCGGTCTGGAGTTCTTTGCGCAGCGGATTGTGGACGATCTTGCCGTCCTTACGGTAGCTGGCGCCCAGAATCTCGCTGAGTGGCTTGCCCTGCGCAAACTCGACCACGGCATGGTCAAATTCGCCGCGAACTATGAAGTCGATGTCCTCGCTGGCCATCAGGCTCTCATCGGGTTTTACCTGTACAGGCGGGCCCACGAAGGCGACTTTCAAGCTGGGCTTGGCCTCCTTCATCTTGTGAATGAGTTTAAGGTCAATCTCAAAGCCAACGGCAGACGTAAACAGAATCACAAAATCGTAGTCTTTAGCGATTTCTACCGTCTGCTGGGGCGAGACTTTGTGCGGAGGCGCGTCGAGCAGGCGACTTCCGGGCAACATGCCCGCGGCATAAGTCAGCCAAACGGGATACCAATAAGACTCAATCTCGCGCGTGGCCGGCCACCTCGAGCTTGCACCCCCGTCGAACTTCTCAAAGCTTGGAGGATTCAGCAAGAGCGTCTTCATGACTGACTCCATACAGACTCCCTTCTAATCGCAAACTGATTTGGCAATGTCAAGCATCCGCCCGTCCGGGCTATTGTACACGAAAGTCTTCACTTTGTTCGAATTACTTGCCTTGGAACGGGATCCTAAACGCCTCGCACTCCAAGCATTAAGTTTACCGCGTAGCGTTGAAGCTGGCCATCCCCTGAATGCTGAAGAGCGGCCTCTTCAGCCGATTCCCTGCCCAGCTAGTTGGCATCCAGACGTTTGAGGGCGTTCTGGGCCGGTTGATTGTCCGGGCTCAGCCGCAACGCCGAACGGTACTGCTCAATCGCCAATTCCTTTTTCCCCCACATTTCATAAATCCGTCCCAGCCAATCGTGCGCCGCTGCATGGGGTGGAAAATCATCCCTCTGTGGGGTCTTGGCAAGGTAGAGTTTCAAGTCCCGCTCGGCATTGGAAAGGTCTTGCCGCTTCATCACGTTGGCAACTGCGGTGTAATAGTCAATGCGGGGATCGTTGGGCACGATGAGCGATACAGCCCGCACTGCAGCTTCAACTTCTACCGGTTTCTTGTTGGCCTGATAGAAATCTGCAATCTCAAAATAGTCTCCGGCCTGCTGCGGCTTTGCTTCCAGAACTTTGCGATATTCCTTGTCGGCAAGCTCTGGCCTGTCCAAATCCCTCCAATAGATAGCGCGGGCCAGGTCACCTTCTGTGGGGTTGCGTGTGGCGATCTCCTGCACCTGCGCCCAAGCCTTGTCCTTGCTCCCGCCCAGAATCCAGGGAGCCTGAAGGTAAAACTCCATCAGATCGCGCCTCGCCGGCAGGTTGTTGGGATCGAGATTCACGGCCGTCTCGTATTCCAGCCTGGCCTTGCGAGCAAGCCAGAAACTGCGGTCCATGTCAGCCTTCATCCCGTAGGACCGTGCCAGCCAGAAGTGTGATTCAGAACAATCGGGGGACAACTGCACAGCACGCTCGGCAAAATTGACGGCCTGGGCGTAGTTACCCATATCCAGAAACGAACGGGCCAGCCACAAAGTGGCCTGGGCGTTATTCGGGTTTTGTGCAAGCTCTTGCTGAAGAGCCGCGGCCACCTTTCCATACTGTCCAGCGTCCAGATCCACTGCAATCTCGGGCCGAGCCGGGCACGGAGCGGCCGCTCCATGCCCCTTGGCCCATACCCGGACACAAAGCATCACGCTACAAACGATTACTACCAGAATTGGTTTTTTGAAAAATCTCATAAGTCAGCAAGGTAAATAGGCAGGAACTATGAGGCGTCTTGCGGCAGGCCTCCGTTGTGGAGAGAATCCATAAGTATCATATCTTAGCAACAACCTCTCCAAAATGCCTACTGCGTAATTCGAAAAGCGAACAACCCGTTCATGAATATGATGCATCGTTTTAGCAGAAGGGAACATCAATATAAGGGTTGAGCTTCCAGCAGTATACCAACACCTTCAATGGCTGCCCGGCGGAGACTAAGTCTCCGCTTATCTTGACGGTGGAAGAAGACCATGAGACGATTAGGATTACTGGGCCTGTAGCAGGAAAGGATGATGACTAGAGGATGAACGTGAACAGTCACGTTGAGAACCCGGTATGCACCGAGCATGGGACGCTACTGCTGATGCGTCCAAGGGGGTTTTGTGCGGGGGTTATCCGCGCCATCGACGTTGTCCGAATGGTCCTGGAAAAGCTGGGCCCTCCCGTGTATGTTCGCAGGGAGATCGTCCATAACCGTTATGTCGTGGACGAACTGGCAAGCCAGGGCGCGGTTTTCGTTGAGAACCTCGAGGAAGTTCCAACTGGGGCCGTCGTAATTTTCAGTGCCCACGGAGTGTCGCCCGCAGTCCGGGAAGAAGCGCGAGCCCGCAACCTTCGAATGATTGACGCGACGTGCCCGTTGGTCACCAAAGTTCACCTGGAAGTGATCCGCTACGCGCGCGAAAAATACACGATTGTCCTTATCGGCCATCGCGACCACGATGAAATGATCGGCACCCTGGGTGAAGCGCCCGATGCTATCCAGCTGATTTCCTCGGTGGCCGATGTGGAAACTCTGGAGCCGCCCGATCCGAACCGAATTGTTTATCTTACGCAGACAACTCTCAGCCTTGATGACACCGCCGAAATCGTAGGCAGGCTAAAGGAGCGTTTTCCCGCGATTGTTGGTCCGCCTGGACAGGACATTTGCTATGCGACTCAGAACCGTCAAATGGCCGTGAAGGCCGTCGCTCCCAAGGCGGATGCAATTCTCGTGGTGGGCGCGCAGAACAGTTCGAATTCCAACCGACTGGTGGAAGTGGCGCGGCGGGCTGGAACATCCGCCTACCTGATCGGTAACGCCAGCGATATCCTTCCGGAATGGGTCAATGGCAACCGCCGCATTGGGGTTACTGCAGGCGCCTCAACGCCGGAGGTCCTGGTCCGTGAGGTCGTGGACCGCTTAAAGAGGCTGGGCTTTACAAATGTTGAGGAAGTTGAATGGGTTGAGGAAGACGTTCGCTTTGCTCTGCCGGCGGAGTTGAAGGCCTAAAGGAGTGGTGAGGGAGTACGCGAGGGTTTCATGACACAGGAAGCAGGAGTTGAACTCGAACCGACCGGGAACGGTCGCGCGGCCGGAACCATTGATGCAGACCTTGATCTCAAAGTCCGGCAAGCAGTAGCACGGGCAACTGAACACGTGCTCTCATTGCAGGCCCCGGAGGGCTATTGGGTCGGAGAACTTCAGGCTGATTCTACCCTGGAGTCAGACTATGTCTTTTTCCTTCACGTCGTCGGGCAGTTCGAGCCCGAACGTGTAGGAAAGCTTGCGAATTACATTCGCCGCCGTCAACTCCCCGACGGGGGGTGGAACATCTATCAGGGTGGTCCCTCGGAGCTGAACGCAACGGTTAAGGCGTACGTGGCGTTGAAGTTGGCCGGCCATACCCCGGACCAGCCCCACATGGCGGCGGCTCGTCTCAGAATCCACGAACTTGGCGGCCTTGAACAAACCAATTCCTACACCCGTTTTTATCTGGCGCTTGGCGGCGCCGTAAAGTGGAAACACGTCCCAGCCATCCCGCCGGAGCTGATGATTCCGCCTTCGTGGTTTTTCTTCAATGTTTATTCGGTCTCGTCGTGGACCCGCGCCATTGTGGTACCACTGACCATTCTCTATGCATTGCGCCCGCATTGGCCTGTTCCGGAGTATGCCAGGGTTGATGAACTTTTCCGCGATCCTTCCGGCCACATTCCAGCCTTTGACTGGGATCCCAAAATCGTCAGTTGGCGGAACCTGTTTCTGGCCATTGACCGTTCGTTCAAGCTTCACGAATCATTGCCCTGGAAGCCATTGCGGAAGATTGCATTCGCCCGGGCGCGGAAATGGCTGGTAGAACATCTTGAGCGGAGCGAGGGTCTCGGCGCAATTTACCCGGCAATGGTTAATTCCATTTTTGCTCTGTTGGCCATGGGATATACGGCTGATGACCCTCTGACGACCCGTGAGTTGAAGCACCTGCGCGATTTTGAGATCGAAAAGGGCGACACGATTTGCCTGCAACCGTGCCTGTCTCCCGTGTGGGATTCCGCCATCGTTATGTACTCGCTTGAGGAAGCCGGACTCCCGGCTGACCACCCGGCCCTGATCAAGGCTGCAAAGTGGTTGCTGGACCGGCAGATTGTCGGACCAGGCGACTGGCAGGTAATTAACAAAGACGCAGCTCCCGGTGGATGGGCGTTTGAGTTCCAGAACGATTTCTACCCGGACGTGGATGACGCATCCTTTGTGATGATGGCGCTGCAACGTGTTGCCTACCCTGATAAATCCCGCCTTGAGCATTCCCTTCGGCGTGGCCTCGAGTGGCTAGTCAGCATGCAAAACCGCGATGGCGGGTGGGGCGCGTTTGATCGCGACAACGACTGTGTCGTCTTAACAAAAGTACCCTTTGCCGATCACAATGCCATGATCGACCCATCCACAGCAGACGTTACCGCCCGGGTGTTGGAGTGCCTGGGACGCCTTGGCTGGTCCTCTTCGCATCCTGTCGTGAAACGCGCGCTCGCCTTCCTGCGGAAGGAGCAGACTGAGGAGGGTGCCTGGTACGGACGTTGGGGCGTGAACTATATCTATGGAACCAGCGGCGTTCTTCGGATGCTGGAAGCCTTTGGCCTTGGCAACTCACAGGAAGCACAGAGAGGAGCGGACTGGATCTGCTCAGTGCAGAACCGGGGTGGCGGTTTCGGAGAATCCTGCGCATCCTACAACAACCCCTCCCTGAAGGGGCGGGGTGCCACCACAGCGTCGCAAACGGCATGGGGGCTGATCGGGTTGCTCGCCACTCGCAGAGTGGATGATCCGGCCGTTATCAGCGCGGTTCAATATCTTGTGGAAACTCAGACCGATGAGGGTTACTGGAACGAAACCGAGTTCACGGGAACGGGTTTCCCGCGTGTTTTCTATCTCTGTTATCACCTATATCGTAACAGCTTTCCATTGTACGCGCTGGCACACTACCAGAACCTTCGTGACAAAAGAGGGCATGGAGAATCCATTCGATTTTCACCGGCCGAATTCAGGCCTCATAACGGGAACGGAAAAAAGAACGGGAGGAATTGATGCGGTTTCCGCTTAGTTTGACGACAAGTCTTAGTACTTATATCGCGGGCAAGAGGCTTCGTGGGACTCAAAAATTTCCTTTGGTCATGATGCTGGAACCGCTGCATGCCTGCAACCTGACCTGCACGGGCTGCGGACGTATTCGGGAATATAAGGACACGATCCGTGACAAGCTCACGGTGGAACAGTGCTTGAATGCTGTTGATGAATGCGGCGCACCGATTATCTCCATTTGCGGCGGCGAGCCGATGATATACCCGGAACTTCCGCGGCTGGTCAGCGAGATCCTGGCCCGCAAGAAGAACATCTACCTGTGTACGAACGGAATGTTTCTGCGCAAGAGACTGCAGGACTACAAGCCCTCGTCGCGTATGTTTTTCAATGTTCACCTGGATGGTCTTGAAGAGACACACGACCTTTGCGTGGAGCGGAAGGGTGTGTTTCGGGAGGCGGTTGAAGGGATCAAGCACGCCAAAGCCAATGGCTTCCAGGTATGTACGAACACCACGATTTACAAGCAAACCGACCTTGATGAGATTGCAGCACTTTTCGAGTACATGCGGGGACTGGACGTTGACGGGCACATGTTGTCGCCAGCGTATTCATATCTGGCCGTCCAAACCAAGGAAATCTTTATGTCCCGCGAAGATGTTCATAATAAGTTCCGCCAGGCGAGCAAACTGCTTGAACAATACAGCATCATGACATCGCCGATTTATCTGGAATACCTGCGGGGCGAGCGCGAACTGGAATGCACGGCCTGGGGGAATCCAACCTACAACCCTAGAGGCTGGAAGGGGCCGTGCTATCTGATCACCGACGCGCACTATGCGACATTCGAAGAACTGATGGGCAAGACTCCGTGGCAGAAATACGGACCCGGGAACGACCCCAGGTGCGAGCATTGCATGGTGCATGTCGGGTTTGAAGCTTCAGCTGTGCTGGGGGCCAATCGGAATTTCCCGGACTCCTGGAAGATGCTGAAGTGGCAGTTTACAAGCCCCAGGAATGGAATTAGTAACCCTCAGTATGGGTCCGGATTAGCAGGATGACCTCTCTTGTGACAGGGGCAAGCGGCTTTGTTGGCAGCCATGTGGCCCGAATGTTGGTGGAACGTGGCGAAGAGGTTCGCGTCCTTGTACGACCTCAAAGCAACTTAAAGGCGATCGAGGATCTGCCTCTGGAAAAGGTCTACGGCGACCTTCGCGATGCCGAGTCAATCAGGCGGGCCGTCGGGGGCGTTCGGCGGGTCTTTCACGTTGCTGCAGATTACCGTCTGGAAGCCCCCCATCCGCAGGAAATTTACGACGCTAACGTTGCCGGTACCAGAAACCTGCTCGAAGCCGCAAGCAAGGCCCGCGTCGAGCGTATCGTTGTTACCAGCAGCGTTGCGACTATCGCTGTTGAACGTGGCAATGCCCTTCCCAACGAGTCAACCGAAACCCAGCTTGAAGAAATGATCGGGCATTACAAACGCTCGAAATTCCTGGCAGAAAAAGAAGCCTTGAAAGCCGCCCGTGCGGGAATTCCTGTTGTAGTTGTCAATCCGACCACTCCCGTCGGCCCCGGGGACTGGAAACCAACGCCCACCGGGCGAATTATCGTCGATTTTCTGAACGGCAGGATGCCTGCTTACGTAGAGACCGGGCTGAACTGGGTACCAGTTGAAGATGTAGCCGCTGGACACTGGACTGCAGCCGAACGAGGCCAAATTGGAGAGCGCTACATTCTGGGTGGGCGTAATCTGCGGCTGAAGGACGTTCTGGACATTCTTGCAAGGATCAGCGGCCGGCCAAGGACTCGCGTTCGCCTGCCTCATGCTGTCGCGATGGCCGCCGGATATGCCGACCGTGTTTTTTCTCGCATCTTGAGCCGTCCACCGAGGATCCCGATCGAGGGAGTTCGCATGGCGCGGCACAAGATGTTTGTGGACTGCTCCAAGGCGGCAGAGGAACTTGGTTTCAGTGCAGGCTCAGTGGAGTCAGCGTTGGAGCGAGCAGTAAACTGGTATCGACAAAACGGCTACTGCGTGACTAACAATGGAGCCACAGGGCTCATGGGCAAGGCTGCATAGTGAGAAAGTAACAACCTGATGAAGATCCTGGTCACATTCGCGGTTGATTGGGAATTCAAACCCTGGTTGCGCCAGCGCGCCTTTCAGAGTGACCGTCGAAACGCGGGAACCTTCAGTGCACAAATCGAAGGGATCGACGTCAGGGTTCTGCTGACCGGAATTGGTACCGGCAATGCCTTGCGATCAATTTCTGCCACAGTGGATGAGATTCCCGATCTTTGCATTACTTCGGGGTTGGCTGGAGGCCTGAAACCGCAACACCGGTCAGGAGAGGTTCTGGTGGCACGGGCGGTATACGACAGCACCGGAGAAACCTTTGTTTACAGCGACGAGCGGCTTTTCAGTTCTGCCGTCGACTGCGGCGCAAAACCGGCAAGCCGGTTCATTTCTGTCTCGCAGATCGTCCGTACTGTGCAGGAAAAAACCCGTCTCAGCGCGTCCGCTGATGCCGTGGACATGGAATCTTTTGCTGTCATGAAGGAATTGAGCCGCTTGGGCGTTCCATGTGCTGCTATTCGCAGCGTGTCGGATCCCTTGGAAATGCGCGTCCCGTACGACCTTGACCGCGCCCTTGACTCTGCGGGGCGCATTCGGATGCGCCAGGTCTTAGGCCAGGTTGTTTGTAACCCCAGGCAGTTGTTGCCGCTGGCTCGATTGGCAATTCGAAGTTCACGAGCCACCGCTTCCCTTGCTCGATTTCTCGATAATTATGTCTTAAGTTTGGCCGGATTTAAGGAGAAATTGGACCTGAACGTCCAGCACATCAGCCAATGACACCAATTCGAACAGAAACCAGCACTGCTCCCGAAACCATACACCGCCAAGGCCGCATGTGGGCTGGCGTCTATCGCGGGAAAGGCCGCGTGGCAGCTGAGGAGGTTCCGGTACCGGAGATTTCAGCGGGTGAAGTGCTGGTACGCGTTCGCGCCTGTGGTATCTGCGGGACTGATATTAAGAAGATCAAGCACGGTTTTCTGCCTCCGCCGCAGATTTTTGGGCACGAGATCGCCGGAGTTGTTGAGGCTGTGGGAAATGGGGTCGAGCAGTGGCGGCCGGGCGACCGCGTCCTGAGCTTTCATCACATCCCTTGCGGCAATTGTTTCTATTGCGAGCGGAAACTCTATTCGCAGTGCCCAACTTACAAAAAGGTTGGCGTTACCAGTGGTTTCCGGCCTAGCGGCGGCGGGTTTGCTGAATACGTCCGCGTGATGGACTGGATTGCCGCTCGCGGAATGGTTGCGATCCCTCCCGATGTCAGCTTTGAGGAAGCTACCTTTGTCGAGCCTATTAATACCTGCCTGAAGGCTATCTACAAAGCGCGTATAAAAGCGGGTGAGCGCGTTCTGGTGATCGGCCAGGGACCCATCGGCATGCTGCTCATGCTCCTGGCTCGCATCCACGCAGGCGCGCAAGTAATGACGACGGACCCCATGGCAGCACGCAGACTGAAGAGCGTCGAACTGGGAGCTGAAGAGTCATTCGATCCTCTTAATAGTGATGTGGTTGAGGCCGTCCGAGCCCGGACTTCCGGCCGCGGTGTGGATATGGTGCTGGTGGCGGCTCCCCAGCCTGAACTTCTGGAGCAGGCCCTGACTCTTGCCCGGCCGGGTGGGCGCGTCTTGCTCTTTGCTTATAATGATCCATTGCTGCGGGTTGAATTCCCTGCAGCCACGGTTGGGATTGACGAGAAGGAAATACTTGGCAGTTACAGTGCTTCATTTGATCTGCAGGAGGAATCTGCGCGCCTTGTTTTTAAGCGCATCCTCCCGGTCCGTGAATTAATATCTCATCGTTTTCCACTTTCTCAAATCGACCAGGCTGTGGACCTGGCGGCTCATCCCACTGAGGAGTCATTGAAGATTATATTGGTGCCCTAATGCAAACAAGTCTTAACGGCGATATGAACGCCGCCGTGCTGTACGGTCGTGAAGATCTTAAAATTGAACGCATTCCAATTCCAGAACTCGCTCCGGATGAAATATTGGTCCGCGTCAAAGTGGCATTGACCTGTGGTACGGACTTGAAAGTCTGGCGACAGGGTTATCATGCCAAGATGATTGTACCTCCCGCTGTCTTCGGGCATGAACTATCCGGGGTTGTCGAAGCGGTTGGAAGCGAGGTCGGCAATCGCCTGAAGATGGGATCCTGGGTTGTGCCGGCCAATTCGGCACCTTGTAACAGGTGTGTCTTCTGCCGGAAAGGCCAATCAAACCTGTGTACCTCGCTCCTGTTTAATAATGGAGCGTACGCCGAATACATCAGGATTCCTGGGCGGATCGTGCGAGAAAACACTCTGGAGATACCCGAACACGTTCATTTCCGTGATGCCGCGATGGTCGAACCGCTCGCCTGTATTTTGCGCGGTATCGAGGAGACAGGCATTCATTCAGGTGACACAACGGTCGTTGTGGGCTGCGGACCCATCGGGTTGAAGTTCATTCGAATTCTCTCCGGCCGTGGCGTTCGAGTCATCGCTCTTGGCAAGCGCAAGAGCCAAATCCGCACGGCAGAACGGATGGGCGCTTATGCTGCGTTCGACGTCTCTGAAATGGACAGCCCCGTTTCCGCGGTGCGACAACTGTCAGAAGGCGGCCACGGCACCGATTCGGTCATCGAGGCCGTCGGGATCCCGCAAACCTGGGAATGGGCGGTGCAAATGGTTCGCCGCGGGGGGACCGTCAATCTGTTTGGAGGCTGCCCGCGTGGTAGCCACGTGCAGTTTGATCCTTCTGTGCTGCACTACTCTGAAATTACGATAAGATCCACCTTCCACCACACGCCGGAATTCATTCGTAAGGCACTTCAGGCTGTTGCCAGCGGCGAAATCAGTGCGTCAGATTTCGTGAACGGGGAAATTCCCCTCAACGAACTGCCACGCTTCTTCCAGCGAATGAAGCACCGTAACGGCGAACTGAAGATGGCCGTCATTCCTTAATGCCTCTGTCTTCCCGGCGCAAAATCCGCGAATTAGCTTGGGAAACAGATGGTGCACCGATGGAATTTTAATAGAACTGTCCCTCAATCCCTTGGTAAGCAAGTACTCGACGCCAAGCTCATTTATCCTATCGCATTGATATTTCACGAGTTAGTTGGTTAGCTGAAGGCGCCATGTCACAAACTCCTGCATGGGGCGGGTGTCAAAACCTGTATTGACATCCTGGAACTTGCCGAAATTCGAATCAGGATATATCCTAGGACGTAAGTTTGGAACGGTATTTTACGGGGAAGAAAGCGGGAGGGGGTCCCGTATAACATGAAAGTAAGGTTCAGGCAGGCATGTAATCCCATGTTCACCTCTATTGCGCCAGAGAGAATCCTCGCAAACGGAAAGGAATAAGATCATGACCCCAATCCGCAAGGAACTGAATCGGCTAAAGCCCTCTCGTCTGCAATTTCCGGAGCTTCCTGCCGCAAAGCTCTTCTGGCTTGTCTTCGGACTCTTTCTTGTCGTGTTCACCGCCAGCACCAGTGCTTTCGCGCAGGCTGCGGCCGAATATGGAGGTGCGACCTCTTCAATGGCCGGAAGCATCAGTAGCATTAACCTCATGAACAAAATTAAGTTTCCGGACACGACGAACCAGAAAGGGTCCGTCCTCATGACCCAGCCCTCCAAGAGTTCGAACGTAAGTTCGAACTATATTTTTGAAAACATGAAACAGGGTTCCGTGACTGCCAATCGTAAGGCTCTTGAAGACCACGCGGGCAAGAACGCCGCCAAACTCATGCTCAGGTCCACGCCTACTGACGCCGCTGTGAAGATTGACGGGAGGCTTGTAGGCAAGACTCCCATTCTGTTGGTCCTGGCTCCCGGCCAATACGATGTTGCGCTTTACGGCAAGCGAATGGACCACGCTGAGCAGAAGATCGATCTGCTGCCCAAGGAGACACGCGAGTTCGTGCTTCCCCTCAAGCAGCTTTATCCGACTGAAGTTATGATTCAACTGCATTAAGACAGCAGCCAGCTTTCACGGAGTGCATTATGGGTGGAGCAGCATTTGACAGGCAGGTTTTTGTAAAAAAGAAAGAGCCTCATAGGCCGACACTCCAATCTCCATTACCTGGCGGCCTTGCGCTTATCCTTGTCGCTGCGCTTTCTGCTTTTGCAACGTATCGTTTCGTCAAAGCGGGTGGGAAGGCAACATCGGACCCGGCTGACAAAGCACAGATTGCAGAGCTACAGGGAAAGCTGAAGGCCATGCAGTCCCATGTTGACGAACTCGAAAAAGCTCGCCACCACACCTCCGCCAGGCCCGTTTCTGAAAGCGACAAAGCCAGCCACCCTCTGCCTGAGAATGCGGGCCATGCTTTGCTGGCGGCCGAGGCTCCCCATCCCTCCACGCATGCATCGGCAAACTCGATCCATACTGCTGAAGCAACAGACTCCCGGCCGCGACCGGCCAGCAAAGTGCCGCCGGATTCTCCTAAAATGCCTGGTGCCCCTGTGGCAACAGCGGCGTCGCCAATAGCACAATCGAAGCCGGCCAGCAAGCAGCAGGTCAGCAGCAAGCAAGTGGCAGCCTTGCAGGGTAACATTGCCGCAAACCACGAGGAGTGGCAGGCCACAACCGATCGGCTTGGAAACGTTGTTGGAGAACTTGACTCCCAGCGTAACGCCTTGAAGAAAACCCAAAACGGCGTTAATTACCTCTTGCAAAGGGTCCAGAACTCGGACATTTCTTTCACACTCAACAAAGGATCAGGACCACAGCGCGTCGGTCCCATTTCAATGGAGCTCGCTTCGACCAGCGTTAAGGGCCAGCATTACAATATTCGCATGATGGTGGACGACAAGTCGGTCGAATTGAAAGACCGAGCTCTGAATGAGGTCATTCAGTTTTATACGTCGCGCAGCCAGTACCCGCTTCGCCTGATCGTTTCACAGATCGGAAGGGACCAGGTATCCGGGACATTGGCCGTCCCAACCGCGCTGAATGAAGAAACCTCCAGCCACCAACTGCAACAAAGGTAGTGCATAGGCCGGTCCTCCCGCCAG
>JAJYLL010000086.1 GCA_021787735.1 Acidobacteriota bacterium
CAACGACTCATGAACTTCATCGAAACTTACAACCAGGAGGCTCGGCCTTTTCAATGGACTTACACAGGCAATCCCCTGGCTGCATAATAAGTCAACGCAATTGTCGAACGCGACACTAGCTGCTCAGATCCACGCATGAGGCGGACAGCCTTGCCGCCGACGAGCTTTCCGGTCGGCTCGTCCGCTTCTATCTCCAATCCGGGCAGATCCCCAGACTCCTTGAGGATAGCTAGTAGAGCCTCAAAATTTCTCCTTACTCGGTCGTCTTCCATAATTCACCGGCACGAGAATAGCACACAAGCTGGCCGCAGGCCTCAATATCTGAGGGTCCTGCTTCCGGCTCAAAAAACCACGGCACCGGTTTTGTCCCGTCGTTGCGGCTATCGGCCCCCTACTCGGTCGGGCCCGGAGGAAATGCGGGTAGATCCGGGGGCCGCGGCGGCAGCTTCTTCGGGTGTTCCTGGATTTCCTTCATCAGGTACTCGATGGCCCGTTCGAGCTGCGGGTCCTGGCCCTTGACGACGAGGTCAGGACGGTTATCCACTTTGATATCCGGCTCAACGCCGTGGTTTTCAATGATCCATTGGCTGTCGAGCCCGTAAAGTGAAAACTCTGGCCGCGTAAAGTATCCGCCGTCAACCTCCGGAATATAACCGCGGATGCCGCGTACGCCGCCCCAGGTGCGTTCTCCGATCACGGGCCCCAGCTTGTACTTCTTGAAGAAGTAGGTGAAGAAGTCGCCGTCGGAGGCGGTGTACCGATTGCTGAGGTCAGCCATGTATCCGTAGAAGACGTTGTCGGGAACGGTGTTGCTCTTCCAGTTCCGTGCGGATTCCATGGCCACCAGGATGCGGCGCAGGTGTTCCAGGATGATCTGGTCCACAAACCCGCCGCCGTTGTACCGGACGTCAAAGATGATGCCTTCCTTGCGGATCTGCGGGAAGTACTGCCTCACAAATTCGTTCAGCCCCACGTCCTCCATATCGGGCAGGTAAACGTAACCCACCTTGCCATTGGTTGCCTTGTCGACCTTTTCGCGGTTGGTTTCAATCCAGTTGAGTTCGCGGAGTCTAAATTCGCTACTGATGGTCTTCACCATCACGTCCCAGGAACCGTCGGTGGTGGGTTTGCTGTTGATGGTCAGGGTGACGTCCTGGTCCGCGGTGTTCACGAATGGCTTGTACGGGTTCTCAGGGAGCCGCAGAGGCCTGCCGTTCACGGCCAGCAGGTAGTCTCCCTCCTTCACTTTCACGCCGGGTTCAGTGAGGGGCGACCGGACTGCCGGGTCCCAGTTCTGGCCCGGATAGATTTTCTTGAAGCGATAGTAACCGCTGGCGGTGTCCGCTTCAAAATCCACACCCAGCAGGCCGACGTTCACGGGATGGAGATCAGGGTAGTCGCCGCCACCCACGTAGGTGTGCGAATTCCCAAGCTCGCCGATCATCTCGCCGAGGATGTAATTCAGGTCAAAGCGATCGGCCACGTAAGGCAGCAGCGCCGCATACTTTTCTCTCACTGCGGCCCAGTCAACGCCGTTCATAGACTTTTCAAAGAAGTAGTCGCGTTCCTGCCGCCAGACGTCGTTGAATATCTCCTTCCATTCCGCCGGAGGATCAACGTCCATCTGCATGGAGGCCAGGTTCAGCGCGCCTGCGCCGACGTGTTGAGGTCCTTTTTCGGGGGGCTTGGCGTCGACAATGCCGTAGGTGTGCGCGCTGCCGCCTTCCGCAAACAAGTCATTGGCGCCAGGCAGCGGAGCGCGAGGGCCGGAATAGAGCAGCTTCTTGCCGTCGAATGAAAGCGTGTAGTTGGTGGCGCCGGCCAACAATACGCTGTCCTTGCGCTTTTCCATGTTAAAGATATGGACCGCAGGGGACTGGCCCGGAAGCGGGCCGCTTAGCCCCATCGTTGGCATGGATACATAGAAGACGTTCTCCTTGTTGGCCTGCAGGTCTTGGTAATTTCCGGAAGGAATAGGCAGTCCAACAACACGCCCTTCAATTCCAGCGAGGTCAATCCGGAAGTTCTTCAGAGCCTCTTCCTCGGATTTCTCCTTCTTCTCGGCTTCTGCTTTCTTTTCTGCGGCCGACTTGGGTTTTTCTACCGTGGCTTCATCGCTGCGTGGAGCAAACGGTGAAGGCAGGTCCGCGCGCAGGGTTACCGCAAAAATGCCCGTCGCCTTGGGATTTGAGAACTCCGTGTCGTAGACTCCCAGCACTTCGTTATACGTGCGGTTTGAAAGGAAATAGAGATATTTCCCACCGGGATCGAAGGCCGGGTTCCAGCTGTTGGTGAAACTCGTGGTCACCGGAGCGATTCTTTTGTCCGCCAGCGAATAGAGATAGATCGCCTCGTTCTGGTTGCTGTCGGCCTTGGCGTAGGCCACCCACTTGCTGTCGGGCGACCAGACGTAATCTGTGAGGTCGGCGTAATGGCCCTGGTCAATCAGTACGGGCTTCTTGTCGTGGATGTCCACGTAATAAAGGTGTAGTGTCGAGTCGGCGTAGAGCAGTTTTGTGCTGTCCGGCGACCAGACGGGCGGCAGCAGGAACACTTTGTTATCAGTGGTGATCTGGGTTTCCGTGCCCGACTGCTTCTGCGGCCGGATGTAGAGCTGGTTTTCGCCCGTGCGGTCTGAGATGTAAGCCACCCAGCGGCCGTCCGGGGACCACGTGGCGTCTCTTTCCTGAATTCCCGGCGTCTGGGTCAGATTGCGAATGCTGCCGTGCTCGGCGGGCACGGTGAAAACGTCGCCGCGCGCCGTGAACAGTGCCCGCTTGCCTTCGGGCGAAAGATCAAAAGCAGTGATCAGCTTGGCCACGTTCTCCCAGTGGCGCCGCATCTGGTCGCGGTCGCCGGGCAGGTACACCGTCAGTTTGCGGGACTTGTGCGTTTTCAGGTCGAAAAGGTAAAGGTAGCCGCCGTTCTCGTAGATGATGGAATCCGGCCCCAGGCTTGGCCACATCACGTCAAAGTCGGTGTAGTGCGTGAGTTGGGTGATCTTCTTATTGCTGAGATCGTAGCTGTAAAGGTTCAACCGCTTTTCGGGACCCCGGTCGGAGGTGAAGTAGATGGTGTTGCCGTGCCACATGGGGAAGGTGTCGGTGCCCGGATAATGCGTCAACTGCTCGATGGTGTTGGCCTTCAGGTCATAAAGCCACAGGTCCTGAGCCAGGCCGCCGGTGTAGCGCTTCCAGGTGCGGAAGTTACGGAAGATGCGGTTGTACACGATTTTGGTGCCGTCGGGCGAAAAGCTCGTCAGGCCGCCCTTCGGAAGCGGGAACTGGACAGGCAGCCCGCCATCAATACTGACCGTGTAAAGCTGCCCGAACCATGTATTGAAGGTGGAGCGGCGGGAGAGGAAGAGGATGCGCTTGCTGTCCGGATACCAACTTATCACTTCATTGTTTGGTCCCATGCGCGCTGGAATTTTCCCAATGTCCGGCAGGTAGGTCAACTGGCGCGGCTGGCCGCCCTCGCTCGGCATCACGTAGACGTTGAAGTTGCCGTCGTATTGCGCCGTGAAGGCAATCCACTTGCCGTCGGGAGAAAACTTGGGGAAGAGTTCCAGGCCCGGGCTCGTGGTGATCCGGCGGGCAATTCCTCCGGAAGTTGTGGTGAGCCACAGATCGCCCGCATAGCTGAAGACAACCTTGTCCTTGTAAACGTCAGGAAAACGCATCAGCCGGCCTTCGGGCATTTCCTGCCCGAAACAGACCGAAGTCAATCCAAGAAGTGCGATAACAAGAATACCTCGTAAGAAACGCATTAAAATTCCCTCCGCTTCATCATTATTCCGTTCACGGGTCGCCACAGTCAGCTCTTTCCTGGCCGTGGGCCTTTTCTGTAGCGGCGGTGTCTCGGGTTTGTGGAGTCCGGTGGTTTGAATCGGACCTCACCGCCAGCCATGGGTGGCAGCGCAAGCCCAACCGCACACAGAACACCAATCGAGAATGGTGGCCTTGCGCTACCTGTCCGCAAAACAATAACCAGCCATTCTAATCCTTTGCGGCTGCAAAAGAGCAAGTTTAGAATTTCGCGTGCGATTCCTTTTGTGAGTGGTAAACATGACACCCTAATCCTACGGCAAGGGGATTCGCCGCACTGAATTACACGCTGGAGCCCGCGTGCGCGCCTGCCCTGGTAATAGATCAAACCGAATAAGAAATTGAAAAAAGAGCCGGCTCCTTCCGCGTAAGTATAGCGGGAGCACCGCGAGTGGTCCGGGTATCGAACGGAGCAGCCCCGTAATGGGGACGAAATTCTTCAATGGTATAATCTGCGCGCTGGGATTCTAGTTGGGGCGTTGGCGCGTTGGATTGGTGCAATGCCTAGGGAAAGGGTGCCAGGATTTCAGGGCGCCGAAGACTTCCAATCCCGGACGGCTTCAGCGAAACAAGTAAGGACACACCCAATGGCACATGCCAAGTCACTTACCAAAACTGAAGTTCGAGTTGCCCTCGCAATTACAACTGCACTAGTTTTGGGGTTGGTCCTCGCTAACGCCTTCCTCTTTGATCCGAGGGGGTTCGACTTTTCCGCCATGTACACGGGCGGGCTTATTCTGCGCCGGGATGGACCTTCCAAGCTCTATGATCTTGCGCAACAAGCCCAAGTCGAAAAGAGTCTCGTCGGGAGGCCGAACCTCTTGCCGTATGATCATCCTCCGTTTGAGGCCCTTTTTATTGCTTCGATAACGAAGTTTAATTACCGGACGGCTTACGCGTTATGGGGCGTCGCCAATGTGCTGCTCTTGTTGCTCTTTCAGCATCTGTTCAGGCCTTTTGCACCTGTTCCCCGCCGGCCTATACACTATTTTATGGTCTGTTTCCTCTTCTTTCCCGTATGGGTGGCCCTTATGCAGGGGCAGATGTCCATACTCCTCTTAGTCCTGTTTTCGCTGACTTTTATTCATCTTGAACGCGGCCATGACTATCGGGCCGGTTTTTTTCTAAGTCTTGGCCTGTTCAAATTTCCAATTGTGCTTCCTTTTGCTTTGATATGTTTTCTCCGCAGCAAGTGGAAACTGATGATGGGCTTCGCGGCGGGGGCTCTCCTACTGGCAGGGGTGTCTCTGATCGCGGTCGGGCCCGACGGAATCCTCGCATATGTACATCTCCTTTCCGCCGCGCTGAGCAATAATGCAGACCCGGCTTTCGTCCAGATTACACGTGACTTGCCGACACTGCGGGGTTTCTTGGAGACCATCATGGTTTCATGGACTGGCCCAAGGTGGATCGAAGCCGCGGCCGTAATTGCCGCAGCGATTATGATACTTGTTGCGGCATCCCTCTGGCGGCGGCATGACAGGCTCCGTCGCAGGGGTGAGTCCGGTGTGATGTTTGCTGCGGCGCTGGTTGTTTCGCTGGTTACATCTCCCTATGCACTAACGCATGACTTGTCCCTGATGCTCATTGCGATATTGCTGGTGGTCGGGTCACAAGAGTGGTCAACCAAATCATCCAAGGTCCGCGTGCTGGCTGTGTGCACCGGAATGCTTTATTTTCCTCCGATCTATGTGTGGTTGCTCAATCGCCGCATAGCATCGTTGCTATTTCCTGTGCTCCTGTGCTTTGCATTAGCTGTACTCTCTCTGGCGGTCGGAAGGCTTCGAACCTTAGCCAGTCCGGAATCTGGCGAATGCGAACAGCCTGTCAATTAGCTGTAAAAACGGGTTGGCGCTACAACCGAACACGGGCGATGCCTGACGATCACCACGGTGCGGCAAGCAGACCCTCGGGACGGCCGAGGTTTTCTTTAGTTGGCGAGAGGGTAGAGGCTTTTCTATACAAAGTGAATCCATACCCTCTCGTCCTGTAGAGACCCGGATATTGCACTGACTCCCCGAGGCTACATAGTTGAACGATTGACAGGTTCTTGGCTGGGTCTGATTTTCGCGACTGAACAACCAGCGGGAGACAACGAAGGGGTTTGATAATCATCACAATTTTGGGCCCGACCCGAGTACTCCGGTACAGGCTGGCCATGGGATTTACAGGACGGGCCGGGGAGCAACCTCGACGAACTGCCTGCGGAAATCTTTGAGCCCAATTAACCTGGTTGTTGCAAATAATCGCTTTTGCGGTAAGATGGCACGATCATCTTGGGTTGGACCTTAACCCCTTGGAGGGAGCATCGATGGGAAAGACATTAAACCGCCGGAACTTCCTGGGTGCTACGCTGGCTGCTGTGCCGAGTGTGGCATACTTAAGAGCGGCGACAACCTCAAGAGCTATGGGCTGGGAACTGGGAATCATTGCCGACGAAATCAGTGAGAATTTTGAAGAGGCGCTGGACTTTATCTCGCATTATGACCTCGGCTACTGCGAGCTGCGCGAAATGTGGAAAAAGAACATCATGAACCTCACGCGGGCCGAGCTCGATCGGGCCAGGAGTTTGGTGCAGAAGCATCATCTGAAGGTGACGGACATCGGCTCGCCCGTTTTCAAATACAACCTGCCGCAAATGCCGGCGCGCAACGAGAAACGGGACACATTCCGGGCTGATTTTACAGACCAGGACACCGATCACCTGCTGCAGGAATCGTTCAAGCTGGCCAGGTTCTTCGGGACGCACAAGGTTCGCATTTTCAGCTATTGGCGCGTGCGGGAACCTGAAAAAGCGTATCCATACGTGCGCGACCGGCTGGCCAAGGCTGCCAAGGTGGCGGGCGAAAACGACATTGTCCTGATTCTTGAAAATGAACACGAATGTAATGTTGGCACCGGGAAGGAACTGGGCCGGGTCCTCCGCGATGTCAATTCGCCCTATCTCCGCGGAAACTGGGACCCGGGCAATGCCGCCATGCTGCACGAAGTTCCTTACCCCGACGGGTACAATCATGTAAAAGGATTGTTCCCGCACATGCACATCAAGGATGTCAAGAAGGGTCCCGGTGGCAAACTGCTATGGGCGCCTGTGGGCGGCGGTTTTATCGATTGGAAGGGCCAATTCGAGGCTCTGCGCCGCGACAAGTTTGAGGGCGACATGTGTCTTGAAACACACTACCGGCGTCCCGACGGGAACAAGGTGGAAAGCACTCGGGAATCACTGATGGGTCTGTTTAAGGTAATTAAGGAAACGGCTTGACCGGTAACGCCTCCAGGCGAAACCGGGCATTGTACGGACAGGCGATAGAAAAAGGGAGCGGCTCCGTCGATCGCGGTTCCCGGGAGGGGGCCGTCATTAGCTGACGATAAATGACGGGGGAATCAGGGGTTGCTTCAGTCTGAGTGAAACCGCGACAGAAGAATCATGTTTTCATCGCGTACAGACTGGCTTCTGGCACCCAACCGTCTGACCCGGCAACTTGAGGAGCGCCGGCGGGAGGGTCTGCCTGTCCTTGACCTTAGCGAATCGAATCCCACCCGTTGCGGTTTTGCGGCAGAACCGGAAATCCTGAAATCACTCCAGGACCCGCGCTTACTGACCTATGAACCTGATCCTCGCGGGCTCCTCCGCGCGCGCCAGGCCGTTTGCGACTACTATGCCGCCGGTGGCGTCAGTGTCCGCCCGGAACAGGTTTTCCTGACCACCAGCACCAGTGAAGGCTATACCTACGTCTTCCGGCTGCTGGCGGACCCTGGAGACAAGGTACTTATCCCGCAGCCGAGCTACCCTCTTTTTGATTTCCTCGCCGGCATCAATGATCTTGAAGTTGTTTCATACCCCCTGCACTACTCAGAGAATTGGTATATAGACCTGGACGAGATGCGCAATGGATGGGTGCCTCGTGCGAAGGCCGTGATTGTGGTTCATCCCAACAATCCTACGGGATCGTTTGTGAAATCGGGCGAGTTTGATTTTCTCGCCGAGTACTGCCGTCAGAACGATGGAGTTCTGATCGCTGACGAAGTTTTTGCTGATTATGTTCTGGAAGCCGGTGATGATCGTGTTCTCTCACATGCGGCCACATCTGACGTTCTGACTTTTACGCTGAGTGGCCTTTCGAAGATCTCGGCCTTGCCGCAGATGAAGCTTGGCTGGGTGGTTGTGAGCGGCCCCAAGGGGCAATTAGAGACAGCGCTCGAACGGCTGGAGGTCATCGCTGACACGTATCTTTCCCTTAGCGCTCCGATCGCCCACGCCCTGCCTGCCCTGCTTGAGCACCGAAAGAAAGTTCAGCCCAGGATCATGGAACGTCTGAATTCCAATTTGAAATGGTTGGACCGGGAAACGGCCTCCTGCCAGCAGGTCAAGCGTTTCAAGGTTGGGGGTGGCTGGTATGCGGTTCTAAAAGTGCCCGAAACCGTAAGCGACGAGGATTGGGCGGTGGATCTGTTGGCGACGGACGGCGTTCTGGTTCACCCCGGCCATTTTTACGATTTTGCCGATGACGGCCACCTTGTCCTGAGCCTGCTGACTAAGGAATTGACCTTCCAGGAAGCGACGGGCAGGATTCTAGCGCGCATTTCGAAAAGCAGTTAGACTGATTACGAGTCAGCGCAGACACGGGAAGAAACCAAGAACATCATGACGAATGATAACGGTGCAAAACCCAACTTTGGAGGCCTGGAGGTTGCAGCCTTTGAGAGCCGAAGGGCTGAGGAGATTGCGAAACTTATTTCGCGCTGCGGAGGCATTCCCCGCGTTGGGCCCAGCATGAGGGAAATTCCGCTGGAAAATAACCCAGCGGCATTCGAATTTGCAGAGAAACTTCTTGCCGGAAAACTTCAAGGCGTCATATTTATGACCGGCACCGGCGCGCGCACCTTGTTCGAGGTTCTACAGTCGCGTTACGCAATAGAAGAGATCGTTCATGGGTTTTCGGCCACAACGGTTGTAGTGCGGGGATCGAAGGCTGCACAGGTTCTAGTCGAATACGGCGTGCCCATCACGATTACTGCTCGCGAGCCGAATACCTGGCAGGAAGTCATTCAGGAACTGGATGAGAATCCCCGCAGTTTTACGTTGAAGGGCAGCACCGTGGCTGTGCAGGAATACGGGGAACCCAACGAGGTTTTTCTTGAGGAACTGAGGTCGCGAGGCGCCGTGCCGTTGCGAGTGCAGGTGTATCGCTGGGCGCTTCCCGAAGACCTTGGCCCGCTGCGGGAGACTTTGAAAGCCATTCTACAGGGCCGCGCGAGGGTCGTGCTTTTCACCAGCCGCAACCAAGTGTCGAACGTCCTTCACGTTGCCGCCGAACAGGGCGACAGAGGAAAGCTGATGGATGCACTTCGGCGATCAGCGGTATGCTCCATCGGCCCCACTTGCAGCGGTGCGCTGGTAGCGGCGGGCATTCAGGTTGACGTTGAAGCGTCGCCTCCCAAGATGGGAGTGCTGGTCCTTGAAGCCGCACGCCATGCCTCGGAGGTGCTTCGACAGAAGGATGTCGGCGTGCAGGCGTCAGCGTCGACAGTCAGTTCCACTGGGCTGGGTAGGAATGCCGCCACGAGCGCAACCGCGATGGAGCCGGCGGGGGGTGAATCTGCCTATGTTGCCACGGACGCATTGAAAAACTCGCGCTTTATGGAGGCTTGCCGTCGGGAGCCTGTGGACGCAACGCCGGTCTGGCTGATGAGGCAGGCGGGCCGTTTTATGAAAGAGTATCGCGAGCTTCGTGCGCGCGTTCCGTTTCTCGAACTCTGCAAGAATCCGGACCTGGTGGCCGAAGTGACCGTCGGCGCTGCGCGCAAGCTTGGAGTGGATGCAGCGATTATTTTCGCAGACCTTCTACTCATCATTGAACCTCTCGGGCTTGAACTTGAATATGGCAAGGGTGATGGGCCGATGATCCGGCCGGCCGTTCGCGAATCCAGCGACGTTGACCGGTTGCGGAACGTCGAGCCGGAGGAATCTCTCGCTTACCTTTATGAGGCTATCCGCCGGACGCGCGCCGCGCTGCCGCCGGACATGCCGCTGATCGGTTTTGCCGGCGCGCCGTTTACTGTGGCTTCCTACATGATCGAGGGCGGCGCCTCCAAAAATTTTCGCCATACAAAGACCCTGATGTATCGCGATGAAGGGGCCTGGCGGGCCCTGATGGAGCGGTTGGGCCGCACAATGGCCAAGTATGTGAACGCGCAAATCAAGGCGGGCGTTCAAGCGGTCCAGATTTTCGATTCCTGGGTCGGCTGCCTAGGTCCCGAAGATTACCGTCGATTTGTCTTGCCTTACACGCGCCTGCTGGTTGAGGGGATTACTCCAGGCACGCCCGTGATTCATTTTGGGACTGGCACCGGAATGTTTCTGGAGGAGATGCGCGATGCCGGTGGCGACATTATCGGGCTTGATTTTCACGTGGAACTTGGCAAGTCGTGGGACCTGCTGGGAGATGGCGTGGGTGTCCAGGGCAATCTGGATCCTGTCGCGCTTTATGCCGATTTGCCCTTCATCCGGCATCGCGTACAGGAAATTCTGGATCAGGCGGCGGGGCGTCCTGGCCACATTTTCAATCTGGGCCACGGAATTCTGCCAGACACGCCTGAAGAAAACGTAATTGCCCTGGTGAAGATGGTGCATGAGTTGAGTGCGCGCCGGAATTAACAGTTGTGGTTCCTGAGCATTCGAGGTTGATTTGCAGACAGAGAATTCAAAGCCGATCGACCGGTCGCGATGGGCCGTTCTGTTGCTTGCTCATGGCGCTCCCGATCGTCTGGGAGACATCCCGCAATTCCTCCTGAACGTACGCGCCGGGCGCGGTTTGCCGGAAAAAGCCGTGCAAGAGATTATCCAGCGGTACGCCAGAATCGGCGGAAGCTCGCCGCTGCTGCGAATCACACGACAGCAGGCGGAGGAGCTGCAAAGGGTCCTCGGGCTGCCGGTTTACGTGGGGATGCGCAACTGGAAACCCTACATCGAAGAGGCCGTGCGCAAGCTGGCAGAGGACGGAGCGGGTCGGGTTGTGGCTATCTGCCTGGCGCCGCAGAATTCGCGCACCAGTATTCAGCTTTATCGGGATCACCTTTCAAAGGCTGTTGATAAGGTTGCACCTGGCCTCGCGATGGAATTCGTAGAAAGCTGGCATGACCATGCTGACCTGATTGCTGCTTTCCGGGAGAAGGTTTCCGCCGCTGTTGCCGAGGCCGAAGCGGAGACCAGCCAGCCGGTTCCCGTGGTTTTCACTGCCCACAGTGTTCCCGTCAGGACTATCACGGAGGGCGACCCCTACGAAAAACAGGTGAGGGAAACGGCGCGACTGCTGGCGCAATCAATGGGCTTGAAGGAATACAGTTTGGCTTTTCAAAGCCAGGGCATGACGCCGGAACCCTGGGTGGGGCCCACGGTGGAATCCTTGATTGACGAATTTGCAGAGCAAGGTTGCCGGCGGATTGTGCTGGCGCCTGTTGGTTTTGTGGCCGACCATGTTGAAGTTCTTTACGATATCGACATCGCTTTCCGCGAATACGGTCAAAAGAAGGGCGTGCACGTGGTGAGGCCGGAATCGCTGAATGCGAGTCCACTTTTCATCCGATGTCTGGCGTCCATTATTTCAAGTCGAATGAGTGTCGCCGCGGGTAGGTCATCATGATTACTAATGATGGGTCGCTTCGTCGCATTGCCGTGGTGGGCGGTGGTATATCGGGCTTGACTGCTGCCTATGAACTTGCTAAGGCACGGCAGCGCGGCGCTCCTATATCGGAATTTTTAATTGAGGCAGACAGCCGACTGGGCGGCGTTGTGAGCACCGACCACCTGGAGGGGTTTGTTCTTGAAGGCGGACCGGACAGTTTCATTTCGGAAAAGCCTGAGGCCGCGGCGCTTTGCCGCGAACTGGGGCTTGGAGATTCCCTGATCGGTTCAAACGACGAAGGACGGCAGACCTACATCCTCCACAACGGGCATTTGGTGCCGATTCCGGACGGGCTGATGCTTCTGGCTCCGACGCGCATTTTCCCGGTCCTGAACTCTACTTTGCTTCCCCTGTCCAGCAAGTTGATGGTTGCCACAGAGTGGTTTGTTACGCCCACCAAGGCCCGGGACACCGATGAATCCATCGGGACCTTCGTTCGCAGGCATTTCGGGAAGGCGATGCTGGAGAATATTGTGGATCCGTTGCTGGCGGGAGTTTATGGAGGAGACGCCAAGTCCCTGAGTGTAGAGTCTGTCCTGCCGCGGTTCCGAGAAATGGAAAACCAGTACGGCAGCCTCGTCCGAGGCGCGCTGGCGGCGAGGCGACGGACGAAGAAAGCTGTAAAGAAGGGAGAGAGCGCGGGCACGACGATTAACTCGCTTTTTGTCACCTTGAAGGACGGGCTTGGAGAATTGATCAAGGCCTTGGAGGCGCGCCTGGAACCGGCCAGGATCCACCTGGGCGAGCGTGTCGTATCCATTGAGCGGGCTGACCACCATTGGAAAAGCCCTTACAGAATTCGTTGCGAAGGCAATCAAACTTATGACGTCGATGCTGTCATTCTGGCCATGCCTGTTCACGCGTGCGCGCCGTTCTTCTCATTCCTTAATGAAAGCTCCAAGGAAGCTTTTCGTGAGATCCCGTACAGTTCGGCGATTACCGTCAATCTGGGTTATGACGAAGAAGTCGCGGCAGGCTTGCCTGCCGGATTTGGCTTCCTGGTTCCCGCCAAGGAGCGTTGCCGTCTGCTTGCCTGTACTTTTGTGCATAATAAATTCCCGCACCGGGCCCCGCCGGGCAAAGCACTGCTGCGTTGTTTCCTTGGAGGAACGCGCGATCCGCAGGTCATGGAGCTCAGCAATAACGAGATCCTTTTGCTGGTTCGGCGCGAGCTGCGAAACATCCTGGGACTGGACGCCATGCCCATGTTTTCTCTCGTCTCTCGCTGGCCTTCGGCGATGGCGCAATATAACGTGGGGCATCGGGACCGCATCACGCGGATTGCGAATCTGATTGAAAAATACCCGCGGCTGTACCTGGCGGGTAACGCCTATTCCGGCATTGGGATTTCGGATTGTATCCGCACCGGAAGGGCGGCTGCAAAGCAAGCCCTGGATATCTGATCATCCCTGCACTTTCCTCGCGCCCATGTGCAGCAAGGCGCCGCTGGACACGCGCCCGGCAGGCCTCGCTGCTGTAATCGAGGTTATCTTCGTTTCGCCGAGTTTTTTAGTTAGCACAAAATGAAATTTAATGTGTTATAATCGCGGGTTCGATTATGCCGGTAGGACTTATCAGGGCCATCATAGAAGTTTTCAATGATGCCCGAGGCAGCAGCGGAAGAACTGTGTGCTGCCGGGCCATAGCTTTTCCGGGCAGCGAAACGGTTCGCGGTTGCAGGAACGCCGGTTACCTTTCTTGTCTCGTGCTTGCCGGATACGGCCTTAATGAAAAGTACGAGAGGACCTGAATAGTCGAATTCCTGAGGGCGAGTTTTCAGGAGCGCTGTAAATCAAGTTTAAGCAGGACGGAGAATTTAAGTCGGAATGGTGCTCTGGCCTTTCGTAGTTTTCTTCTTCGTTGTCCTTCTGGTTCCTGCTGGGATGATTGTGTTGTCCCATGTGCTCGGCCAGCGTCACAGCGAGCACGCGACAGGGTCACCCTATGAAGCGGGCATCGTTTCCGAAGGTTCTGCGGAAGTCCGCTTCTCCATCAAGTTTTATTTGATTGCAATGTTCTTTGTCGTGTTTGACCTTGAAGCAGTTTTCATTGTTTCCTGGGCGGTTGCCGCGCGTGAAGTGGGATGGGCTGGTTACCTGGAAATTCTGTTTTTCACGATCATCCTGGTTGCCACGCTTGCCTACCTGTGGAGGCTGGGTGCCCTGGATTGGGGACCCAAGACCCGTCGCAAGACGCGTTAGGAGTTGTTCGGAGTCAGCCTTATTATGAAGTGGTCGATCACAAAGCCGCAACTGATAATGCCGTTGACGGATTCGGCTCCGGACCCCTTTGAAGAACATGTCCGCAAGAGTCTGATTCTGACTCGTCTTCAGGACCTTGTTGCTTGGGGCCGTAAGAATTCCATCTGGCCGTTTGCCTTTGGCCTTTCCTGCTGTTTTGTTGAAATGGCCACCAGCATCACCAGCCGTTACGATATCTCGCGCTTCGGGGCGGAAGTCATCCGCGGAACGCCGCGAGAGGCTGACCTGATGGTGATTGCGGGAACCCCCTTTATGAAGATGGCCCCGATTATTCAGCGCCTGTACGAGCAGATGATGGAACCGCGATGGGTTATTTCGATGGGTTCTTGCTCTAACTCGGGCGGCATGTATGACATTTACAGCGTCGTTCAAGGCGTGGATAAGTTCCTTCCCGTGGACCTGTATGTTCCAGGATGTCCTCCTCGTCCGGACGCTTTTCTGGAAGGCATAACTTTATTGAGCAAGCTTGTGGGCACGGAACGTCGCCCGTTGAGCTGGGTAGTAGGGCCGCAGGGCGTTGAGCGTGCTCCAGTGACTTCCCGGCGTGATATGAAGCGGAGTGAGAGGCAGAAAGTAACTCGACTGCGTCCGCCCAACGAAATCTAAACAACGCACCTTATGATCGCCAACGCAACCATTCTTCAAGAGCTTCAGCAGAAACTGGGCGAAGCATCGATTGCTCCGCAGGCGGTTCGCGACCAGGTGCCGACCTTCTGGACGTCCAGAGAAAAGGTCCATGAGGTCGTTCAGTATCTCAAGAACGAAGTCGCCAAGCCCTACCGGATGCTTTATGACATAACGGCCACCGATGATCGTGTTCGTCAGCACCGCGAGGGCATGCCTGCAAGTGATTTCACGGTTATCTACCACCTGCTGTCTTTTGAGCGAAACGAATACATTCGCATTAAAGTCCCCCTGAAGGAAGATTCCCTCAGCCTGCCCACCATTACTGACGTGTGGCCTGCGGCCAACTGGTACGAGCGGGAAGTATGGGACATGTTCGGCATCAAGTTTGATGGGCACCCATTCCTGGCGCGTATCCTGATGCCGAAAACCTGGGTGGGACACCCGCTTCGCAAAGACCATCCTGCCCGCGCAACGGAAATGGGTCCCTTCAGCCAGAGCCAGGAAAAAGTGGACGCTGAGCAGGAAGCTCTGCGGTTCCGGCCGGAAGAATGGGGAATGAAGCGCAGTGAAGATGGGACTGACTTCATTTTCCTGAACGTCGGGCCACAGCACCCCGGTACCCACGGCGTCCTTCGCGTGGTGGTGCAGCTTGACGGAGAAGTGATCCTTGACTGCGTTCCGGAGATCGGGTTCCACCACCGGGGCGCGGAGAAGATGGGTGAGCGCCAGACCTGGCACACCTTTATTCCATATACCGATCGCATTGATTATCTGGCCGGAGTCATCAATGAGCTTGCGTACCTGACGGCCTTCGAAAAGCTGGCGGGAATTGAGGTTCCGCCGCGCGGGCAGGTGATCCGCGTGATGATGTCGGAGCTGTTCCGCATTGCCAGCCACCTAGTGTGGTACGGAACCTTTGCGCAGGACGTGGGCCAGATGTCGCCCGTCTTCTACTGCTTTAACGACCGCGAACGGATCTTTGACATTGTGGAAGCGGTTTGCGGCGCTCGCATGCACCCCGTCTGGTTTCGCATTGGCGGCACCTCGCTGGACCTGCCCGACGGCTGGGAAGGGATGTTCCGCGACTTCCTTAAATACATGCCCCCGCGTCTGGATGAGTATGACCGGACGGTGATGAAGAACCGGATTTTCAAGGCAAGGACGCAGGGTGTTGGCGTCATGACCGTGGAGCAGGCCGTTGAATGGGGTGTGACCGGTCCCATGCTCCGCGCCGCCGGCATGGAATGGGATTTCCGGAAGAAGCAGCCGTATTCCGGCTATGAGAATTTCGAGTTTGATATTCCGACGGCGACGCACGGCGACTGCTATGACCGCGCCGTGATTCACGTTGAGGAAATGCGCCAGAGCCTCCGGATCATCGAGCAATGTGTGAACAACATGCCGGCCGGTCCGTACAAATCGGACCATCCGCTGGCTGTTCCGCCGCGCAAAGAACACACGATGCATGACATCGAAACCCTGATTACGCATTTCCTGGGTGTAAGCTGGGGTCCTGTGGTCCCGCCCGGCGAGGCGCTGGGAGCCATCGAGGCCCCTAAGGGAAACAACGGCTATTACCTGACCAGTGATGGCAGCACCTATTCTTACCGGACCCATATCCGAACTCCTTCGTTTGCGCATATGCAGACGCTTCCCCTGCAGTGCAGAGGATTGCTGATTCCGGACTTGCTTGCCATTCTGGGGAGCATTGACTTTGTCCTCGCGGACGTTGACCGATAAGGAGCTTGAAAAGCGTGTTAAGTGCTGAGGAGCGGCGGGAGATCGAAGCAGAATTCGAACACTATCCCGACAAGCGCGCCCTTACCATTGACGCCATGAAGATCGTCCAGAAGCACCGTGGATGGGTCTCCGATGAGGCGCTCAAGGACATTTCAGAATTGCTGGGAGTCTCAGTCAGCGAACTGGACAGCGTGGCCACGTTTTATAACCTGATTTTTCGCAAGCCCGTCGGCAGGCACGTGATCATGGTCTGCGACAGCATCAGCTGCTGGACTATGGGCTATGACCGCGTGCGCGACCATCTGATGAACCGTCTGGGCGTCAAGATGGGTGAGACCACGCCGGATGGGCGGTTTACGTTGCTCCCTATTGTGTGCCTGGGCACCTGCGACCACGCTCCGGCCATGCTGGTGGACGAAGACCTTCACCGGGATCTGGATCCGGAGAAGATTGACAGCATACTCGAGCAGTACAAGTAGAACCGATATGGAGAAAGTTCTCACAAAGGATGTTCAAGCCGACCACTCGGCCCTCGATATTAAGAGGTACGAGCTGGCGGGTGGATATCAAGGCGTG
The DNA here is from genome assembly GCA_021787735.1 of Acidobacteriota bacterium. Lineage (GTDB taxonomy): Bacteria > Acidobacteriota > Terriglobia > UBA7540 > UBA7540 > SCRD01. The sequence goes on from JAJYLL010000086.1 coordinate 16,717, forward strand.
CGCAAAGCTTTGAAGATGGCGCCGAACGACGTTGTTGAGGTTGTTAAGCAGTCAGGTCTGCGAGGCCGCGGTGGCGCCGGCTTCCCCACCGGGCTCAAATGGAGCTTTGTTCCCAGGGGAGCCAATGCTCCGCATCCAAAATACCTTTGCTGCAACGCCGATGAAATGGAGCCGGGCACTTTCAAAGATCGCCTGCTGATGGAAGAAACTCCGCACCAGCTGATCGAGGGCATGATCTGTGCGGCGTATGCCATCGAGGCGGACGTTGCTTACATCTTCCTGCGCGGCGAGTATTTCCTATCAGCAGAGCGCCTGAGAAAGGCCTTGGCCGAAGCCTACGAGCACAATTATCTGGGCAAGAACATCCTGGGCTCAGGTTACAACCTTGAAATGCACCTGCACCTGAGCGGCGGCCGCTATATGTGCGGCGAAGAAACCGGGCTGCTGAACGCGCTCGAAGGCAAACGCGCCAATCCGCGCACCAAGCCGCCCTTTCCTCAGATTTCGGGGCTTTTCGGCAAACCGACCATCGTGCAGAACGTCGAGACGCTGTGCAACGTACACCACATCATCAAGAACGGTCCCGATTGGTTCAAGGGTCTGAGCAAGTCTGAAGACGGCGGAACCAAGCTTTACGGCGCGAGCGGCAAGGTCAAACGCCCCGGCGTGTGGGAACTGCCTATGGGGACCACGATCCGCGAAATTCTGGAAGAGCACGCCGGCGGAATGAAGGAAGGTTTAAAGTTCCGCGGTTTGCTGCCCGGAGGCGCTTCGACAGATTTTCTGGTTGAAGAACACCTTGACTTGAAAATGGACTTTACTGAAGTCCAGAAGGCTGGCAGCCGAATGGGCACGGGAACCATGATCGTGATGGATGACCGGACGTGCCCGGTCGGGTTCGTCAAGAACCTCGAGCACTTTTTTGCCCAGGAATCCTGCGGCTGGTGCACGCCTTGCTGGAGCGGACTTTCGTGGGCTGAGAATATGCTGCAAAGTATCGAGGGCGGACAAGGGCAGGAATCAGACCTTGACCGGCTGGCGTTTATCTGCCGGATGGCAGCTCCCGGAAACACATTTTGCGCACTTGCGCCCGGCGCCGTGGAACCTTTGCAGAGTGCGTTGAATTACTTCCGCGAGGATTTTGAGCGGCACATTCATGAAAAGCGGTGTCCTTGGAGATAGCGGTGGCGAAGATCTGGGTCGATGACAATTGGTATGAAGTAAACCCGGACCAGAGCCTGCTCCAGGTTTGCCTGGAGCTTGGGTTTGATTTGCCGTACTTTTGCTGGCATCCGGCGCTGGGCTCTGTCGGCGCCTGCCGGCAGTGCGCGGTCAAACAGTTCAGGGATGAGAGAGACACTCGGGGCCGCATCGTGATGTCCTGCATGACGCCCGCGGCCGACGGCACGCGCATCTCCGTCAAGGACCCCGAGGCCGTGGCTTTTCGGGCCGGAGTGATCGAAGGGTTGATGCTTAACCATCCCCACGATTGCCCGGTTTGCGATGAGGGCGGTGAGTGCCACCTTCAAGACATGACGGTGATGAGCGGCCACAATTACCGCCGGACGACCTACCCCAAACGCACTTTCCGCAATCAGTACCTGGGTCCCCTCGTTAATCATGAAATGAACCGCTGCATCCAGTGCTACCGCTGCGTGCGCTATTACCGCGAGTACGCCGGCGGCACGGATCTGCAGGCCTTCCGTTCGCGGAACATCACGTTTTTCGGGCGGCAGGAAGACGGAATTCTGGAGAGCGAATTCGCGGGCAACCTGGTTGAAATCTGCCCGACCGGCGTCTTTACCGACAAGACGCTGAAGCAGCATTACGCGCGCAAGTGGGACCTGCAGCTGGCTCCCTCGGTTTGCGTCCACTGCGGCTTGGGATGCAGCACTTCCGCGGGCGAGCGTTACGGAACGCTGCGCCGCATTCTCAACCGTTACAACGGTGAAGTGAACGGCTATTTCCTGTGTGACCGCGGGCGTTTCGGCTACGAATTTGTCAACAGCGAGCAAAGAGTGCGGCAGACGCTTTCCCGCCAGGACGGCAAGCTGAAGGCGGTCCCGGTGGCGAAAGCGGTTGAACAGCTGGGCGACATGCTGAAGGGCAAGAACAGAGTAATCGGCATCGGGTCACCGCGTGCTTCACTCGAATCCAACTTCGCGCTACGCAGCCTTGTGGGGCCGGACCGTTTCTTCACGGGTATGTCCGACGACGCTTCGCATCTGGTTTCCATGATGGCGGAGATTCTGCGCCAGGGGCCGGCGCGCTCGCCATCGCTTCGCGAGATTGAAAACTGTGACGCCGTTCTCGTCCTCGGCGAAGACGTCAGCAACACGGCCCCGAGAATAGCTCTGGCCCTACGGCAGTCGGTCCGGCAGCAGCCCATGGAAATGACCGACAAAATGAAGATCCCTCGGTGGCTGGATCATGCGGTGCGCGAGGCGATCCAGCATGAAACGGGACCGCTCTTCATTGCCACTCCCGGCGCCACTCGACTGGACGATATTGCCACCGGGATCTATCGTGCCGCTCCGGACGATACTGCGCGCCTGGGCTTTGCCGTGGCTCACGCTCTTGACAGCGAAGCGCCGGCCGCTCCCGAACTCTCTGACGGTGACCGCCGGCTGGCTGAGCGCATCGCGCAAGCCCTCAAGGCCGCGAAGCGGCCGCTGGTTATTGCCGGTCCCGGGCTGAACAGCGAGGCGGTAATTCAGGCGGCCGCGAACGTCGCCAGGGCGCTGTCCAAGGACGGAAAGGTGGCTGGCCTCTGTTTCACCATGCCGGAAGTGAATAGTCTTGGGCTGAGCTTGCTCAGCGGCGGCAACCTGAGCGCGGCGTTCAAGGCAGTTGAAGATGGCGCGGCAGATACAGTCATCATCCTGGAAAACGATTTGTACCGCCGTGCCCCGGCAGATTCCGTGGACAAGCTGTTGCAATCGGTCCGGCACATGATTGTTCTGGACCACCTGATGACGCAGACCGCAGCCAAGGCGGAGTTTGTGCTGCCGGCCGGTACCTTTGCCGAATCGGACGGCACGTTTGTGAACAACGAAGGGCGCGCCCAGAGGTTTTTCCAGGTTTACGTTCCGAAAGACGACATTCAGGAAAGCTGGCGCT
>JAJYLL010000087.1 GCA_021787735.1 Acidobacteriota bacterium
GGGGCGCGTTCCAGGTCGGCCGGTAGGTCAAACACTCCGCCAGCTTTGCTTCCAGCTTGCTGTCTTTCCAATTCGGCTTGTCACTCCAGCGCACGGAGTGATAGGTAAAATACTTCGCGATGAAATGTGCCATGTGCGTCAAAGGGATGTACGCCGTGAGCAATGCGCCCAGCACAAGCCCGGTTCCGAGGAGGAATGGAATATGCAAGCGCGTGTCGAAGCTAAGGGCGCCCTGCGCGAGCGAGAGTGCACTCAAAGAATTGGCGGGACGCAAAAAGTAGCCAACAAGCAGGAATCCAACCGTGACAACAAAAAAAGCAAGATTGAAAAGATCACCGGCTGTGGTATAGGGCTTGAGGTCCTCATCCGTAATGCGCTGAATGAGCAAACCCACTGCACCCACAAGCGTCAGCACTGCACCTATTAGCCCGAGGGCCGCGTACGTGTAATAGAGAACCACCTCTAATCCCGCGCTCAATGCATCGGGCGCTACAATCCATAGAAATGCGCTCGATAAAAGGAATACGGCGGCACCGATGAGCATGTACAAGCCAAGGTGAAAAGGATAGGAGCGGTACCATGTCTTTCTCTTGAACTCCCAAAGGCCTTTCAAGAAGAGGATCTCGGCGAACATCCACTTCAATTCGCCCGTCAGATTGAAATGAATAGGCTTGGTCCACCAGTCCTTCGTCTCCAAATAAGACCCGCCGTGCTCCACTCTCTTCTTATCTTCATGCGGGACGGGATAAAGCTCCCAGCGCAGGTGCAGCGGCAACCTCGCATACCCAACCGCCCGGACAACACTGGCAATTACGAAGACCAGCGCGCCCGCGTAAAGGATCGCGTAGATGATGATCGTGCTCGCCATGGTTGAATGACTCCTTCAGACTGACTGATTGCTACGGGCGTGTGCCTGCAACCCGGTAACGCCTTCCCCCGCTGCATATTTGTATGCCGGAACGTAAGAAGCTTCCCTCGCGATTTCCACTGATAGAGCGATCTTGTAAAAGACGGTCACCATCAACGCTCCAACCGCCCACACACCCACCGTGATGGTCATTTCCGGCAGCGTGGGAACGTATCGAGTCATAGTACCGAGAGGTGAGGGCATGAACCCGCAGACAACCAGGCAAACGCCCTTATCGATACAGAGCGCTGAAAACACCATTGCGCATGTGAATGCTAGGATTGTTTCATTACGTCGCATGGTGGGAACCAGGAGGGGTATTAAGGAGGCGATCATAAGAAAGACAGAAAGTTGCCCCCAAGGAAGCAGCGAATTGGGTCCCACCGTGCCGAGATACATCGACTTGAAATGTTCGGTCAGTTCTGGGACCTGACTATAGAACGCGGTAAAAAGTTCCATGAGCAGCAGGAACACATTGATAACCATCGCGTAGGTCATAATCACAGCCAGACTGTTGATGGCCTTCTTGCCCACGTCATAGGATGTAAGCTCGCGAACCAAGAGACAAAGCAGGATGAGCAGAGCCGGCCCCGAAGCAAACGCCGAGGCCAAAAAGCGAGGCGCCAGAACGGCCGTGCGCCAAAGAGTCCGGCCCGGAATGCCGCAATAAAGGAAGGCAGTCACTGTGTGGATGCTGATGGCCCAGGGAATTGAGAGAAGGATGACGGGCTTGATCCAGCGGGGCGGGTGGACGTCCTGCTGTTCCGCATGCAAGGACACAAGCGTGATGGTGATATTGATCACAAGATAACCCGAAAGCGAAACCATGTCCCAGAACATGACGGAGTGGAACTGCGGGTAAAGGAACACGTTAAAGACCCGCATCGGTTTGCCCATGTCCACCAGAATGAACAGCATGCACATGGTGACGGCGGCAACGGCCAGGAACTCGCCCAGGATGGTCATCCGCGCGAAATCTTTGTGGTTATGCAGATAGTAAGGCAGCACTACCATGACGGCAGAGGCCGCGACACCTACCATGAAAGTGAACTGCCCGATGTAGAGGCCCCAGGAGACGTCCCGGCTCATACCGGTGACACCCAGACCGTAGCTGAGCTGGTGAAGATAAAAACCAAAGGCAACTGCAATTAGTGTAAGCAGCGCACAGACCCAGACCCAGTATCTACGACTGCCCACCATTGCTTTTTCGAGCATAAACATCAGCAGCGCCTCATATAAGGTAATAAATGTTCGGTCCTGTCCCAAGTTCGGCCCGTCGCCTCAGGGCGTAACTCTTTGCGAGCATTTGCCTGACCTCCGACTTGGGATCATTCACATCTCCGAACACCAACGCTTTCTCAGGACAAGCTTCTACGCAGGCCGGCAACTGGCCGTTGGCCAGCCTCTCTGAACAGAAAGTGCACTTCTCAACCACACCCTTTGTCCGCGTTGGGAAGTCCGGATTTAGTCTTTCGATGTGCGGTCGGGGATCAACCCAATTGAAACTTCGCGCTCCGTAAGGGCAAGCTGCCATGCAATACCGGCAGCCAATGCAGCGGTGCCAGTCCATCATGACAATACCGTCCTCTGGCCGCTTCCACGTTGCTCCGGTGGGGCACACCCTCACGCAGGGAGGATTGTCACAGTGGTTGCACAACACCGGCGTCGGCTCCTCCTTGAGAGAAGCATCCAGATACTGCGTCTCGTACGAAGAGAAGATGTCGTCAAACGGCTTCTCCCAGATCCATTTAATCTGGTGGTCCGGGTCCTGAAATGACGGGATGTTGTGCGCCGCGTTGCAAGCCTGGATGCACTTGGTGCAGCCCTCCGCCTTCGCACACTTTCTTGTATCCACAATCATTCCCAGTTGCTTGCGGGCTTTGCCTGCAGAGGACGACGAAGACTGCCCCTCAGCGGGATTGTCGAGAACAGCCAGTACCTCTTTTCCTGAAAGTGCAACCAGACACGCTCCCGAAATCTTCAGAAATTCCTTTCGCGTGATCTTCATCGTGCGCTCCTCTTAACTTGCGCGGGGTCCAGGTGGCAGTTCCAGCAGTATGGCGTACGGACACCGACGTAGTTGTGGCACCGCGTACAAAATTCCTGCTGGCTATGGCACCTCAGGCAGGTCCCTGAGAGCTTCATGTTGTAAACCTTGCCGTCGAACGCCACATATTTCGTTTGGCCGTCTCGAACTACGCTCCGGCGCCATTGCAGCAACAGCTTCATGTGGGATGTGCGCATATAACTTAGCGGCGCCACGCACTGCTTCTGGTTTGCGGGCAGGACAAGCTGCGGTGGCTTGGCAGTTGTGCCCGCGACCAGGTCGTGCCAAGCGGGGTACGTGACCAAGCCAAGGAACAGAAGGAGTCCGGCAATGATCCAAACCTTGTCACGCATTGACGGTCGCCTCCTTTCCTAGCTGCAGCGGTTCCCCTCGCACATCGGTAATTCTCTCTTTCTCACCCTTCATCACCAACGCGTTGGCGACGAGTTCGTGAATTCCGCCCACCTCAACACCAGGAGTCCAGTATTCGAGCGCTGTGGGAAGGGTCGCCTTGTCGATGGCGCAGATGCAAGTCAACAGGTTCACACCATATTTGTCGCGGACGTATTTAGCAGCATTGGCCCGCGGCAACCCGCCCCGCAGCCGCATGTCGATGTTCTCATCTGTCCCCAAACCGGCGCCGCTCCCGCAGCAGAAGGTTTGTTCGCGAATCGTATTTTCGGGCATCTCGTAGAAATGGTTCGCGACGTTCCGAATGATGTAACGAGGCTCTTCGAGCAACCCCATTCCCCGGGCCGGATTGCAGGAGTCGTGGAAGGTCACCTTCCAGTGGTCGTTGCGGCTCGGATCGAGCTTCAGCTTGCGGTTATAAATCAGATCGGAGGTGAACTCGCAAATGTGAACCATCTTGGTGGACCGAGCGTTCGCAAAGCGCGTTCCGGTAATCGGGGACACAGGCTCTTCCAGGAAATCTGCCGGACCGTTCAGGGTGTCCATGTACTGGTGGATCACGCGCCACATGTGCCCGCATTCACCACCCAGGATCCATTTCACCCCCAGACGCTTGGCTTCGGCATAAATCTTGGCGTTCAGCCGCTTCATCATTTCGTGCGAACTGAAGAACCCAAAATTGCCCCCCTCCGATGCATACGCACTGAAGGTGTAATCCAGCCCGATTTCGTGGAAAAGCATCAGATATCCCAGCAGCGTGTAATAGTGCGGGACCGCAAAGTAATCAGCGGACGGGACAATAAAGAGAATCTCGGCGCCTTTCTTGTTAATGGGCGCCTCAACTCGAACGCCGGTAATTTCTTCTATTTCATCCACCGCAAAATCGATGCTGTCCTTGAAGGTGTGGGGTTGAATGCCAAGGTGGTTTCCCGTCCTGAAACAATTTGCGGCGGGCTCCAGGACCCAATTCGTGTTCACGCCAACCAGGTTCAAAAGCTCGCGGACCATTATGGTGATTTCCGCTGTATCAATGCCGAAAGGACAGAAGACCGAACAACGCCGGCATTCGGTACACTGGTAGAAGTAATAGAACCACTCCTTAAGCACATCTTCGGTCAGGTCTCTGGCCCCGGCCAGGCCGCGGAAGATCCGGCCGGCGAGCGTGAAGTATCGCCGGTAAACCGAACGGATCAGTTCGGCGCGGAGCACGGGCATGTTTTTGGGATCAGCCGAGCCAAGAAAGAAATGACATTTGTCTGCGCAGGCTCCGCAGCGCACGCAGATGTCCATAAAAAGGCGGAAGGAACGGAATTTTTCAAGCCGCTCCTTCATGCCTTTGAGAATGATCTCCTTCCAATTCGGTGGAAGTTTCCAGTCCGCCTCGTATGGCTGCCAATCTCTAGGGTTCGGCAGATCGAGGTAGCGAAGGTTCTTTGCTGCGGCGCTATAACAATACGTCCCCTTTTGAAAATCAAATCGGGTTTTCCGCCAGTCAGCGCGTGGAGGATCGTAGCTGATCTGGACGAGTTCTTCCGGTTTTGGAGGGGCTCCAGGCATTTTCTACTCCCTCTCCAGCGGCAGTCCCGCCGCCTTGATCTTGTCGTGAAATTCTTCTTCCCACTCCTGGTAGGTGTGAACCTTGACAGGATAATTCCACGGGTTCACGTGCCTCACCATGCGGCTGTCGTTGGGGAGGTTGCGCGTCGGACTCAGGAAGATTCCGCCCATGTGCACAAGCTTGCTGAATGGGAGATAGGCCAGGAGAAAGCTCACCAGCGTCAGGTGGACAAAGAACAGCGCTCCGATGCTGGCAGGCACGATGGGCGAGAACGTCACCAGTCCGATGGCCAGTTGCTTAACGGCTTCCAGATCCACCTTGAAGAAGTACCGCATCAGGACTCCGGAGATGGCAATCCCAAGGAGCAGGAACAGAGCCAGGTAATCCGAAAACAGCGAGATGTAGCGCACTTTGGGATCCGTAAGGCGCCGCTGAAGCAGGAAGAGGAGCGCAACGATGATAACAACATCAGTCACCAGCAACTGAGGAGCACTGATTTGGAAGAAACCGTCAACAGCATCCATCGCCAGGATGAATCGCGGCACCGGCTCCACAAAAAAGCGCAAATGACGGAGCACGATGACGAGCATCGACCAGTGGAATGCCAGGGCGCCCAGCCAGAGCCACTTATTCTCCGAGTACAGAAGCCTCGGACCCTCTTGGCGGATCTGCGCCCGGCTATTGCGAAACAGAGACCGGAAGAGCAGGATCTCGATGGCCATCCGTACCGCAACACCCAGCTTGGTGTGCGCGCTCTCAATCCAGCTCGACTTTATCCAGCTCAGCGATTTCTGCTGTCCGCAGGTCGTAGGGATGTTAAATGGTACCGGTGAACTCGCCCATTTGAGCACGCGGTAAACAAGCCCCACCAGAAAGGCGGCCATGGCCGCATATGGAAGAACAACATCTAGAAGTACACGGCAACTACTTATCTCTCCACCGGCAAATGCAAGTCCGGTCACCACCAAGATCAGTATGAATGAAGTAAGTGCATTCAAGAACCCATCACCGTCCCTCAGCTTCTGAATAAATCCTTTGCAGTTGAGCCACCCTGCGTCGGGCTTCGCTGACCTGAATGTCAGAGATCTTCGCCCGGCACTGCGAGTAAAAATCGAATGCGGTCAGCGCCATTTCATCCACACGTCTCTCCAACTCCAGGCGATCCTTGTTGTCGTCAGGCAGTTCCTGGCTGAGGGTTCTTTTCAGCAGGAAAACAAACCCCACCGCATCCCTGGCTGAAAAGTTCTGGACAGCTCGGATACGGACAATTTCCTCCAATGCCTGCCGAGCCCTCTCGGAGTCCGTTTCGTCAAGAATTTCGTTGATCAACAACGGAATTCCGTTCTTGAGAGCATGTCCCACAGGGTTCCGAAAGCGGTCCCGCTCATCGAGCATGAACTGCATGCTCTGGCTGGGGTAGGTGCAGAGCGTCATTTCCAGCCATGCCTGGGCGATGGCCCGCTTTCGTTCCGCGGAAATCTTCACCATTGCACACTCCTAAACACAGCCGGTGGGCTTGGGAAGTCCGGCAAGCTTGCAGGCACCCTTGGCAGGGCCCGAAGGGAAAAGATTGTAAATTTCCTTCAGGCTGAAGCCCGTCTGCTTGCACACCTTGCGGACCATCGGCGCGATACCAAACTGCAGGTAGTAATTCCGAATGTAATGGATGACTTTCCAATGCTCTTCGGTTAATTCACTGATTCCCTCGGTGGACATAAAGTCCTTGGCAACATCGTCGCTCCAAAGATCGGGATCCTGAAGGAATCCGTCTTCATCGACTTCGTAGACCCTTCCGCCTGCTTCATAGTTAGGCATACTCTCTATCTCCTTTAAACCATTTCGATATATCCGCACGGGCACTCCTGTGCGCACTTCTTGCACCCGTTGCAAAGCTCCAACTTGATCTTGTAGTGTTCGCCTTTCGGCAACTTGACGAAACAGTTGTTAGTACAAAACATCCAGCACGTTTCGCAGTCCATGCACATGCCGCAAGACATACAGCGTTTGGCTTCCGCCAGCGCGTCGGCTTCCAAAAGGCCTTGCTCGATTTCAGTTTCCATGTCGCGCCCGTCAACCGGGATTCGCGATCGCTCGTGGGGCGCGCCGCCCTCGTAATAGCCCAGCTTCATCCGATCGGTCTTGATGACTCCCGGAAGGATGGGCTTCTCCGGCGTTTTGCCTCGCAGGTGGGCGTCGATTGCCTCGGCGGCAAAGCGCCCCTGGGAAATCGCGATCGTAACCAACCCGAGCGCGACGTCGTCGCCACCTGCATAGACGTCTTCGACGCCCGTTGTCCCCCACTGGTCGGCCTTGATCCAATCCTTGCCTTCGTGAAGCCCGTTGAAACCTGCAAATTCCGGTTCCTGGCTGATGGCGGCAATGATCGCTGTGGCCTCGATGTCAAACTCCGATCCGGGCTTCGGGACTGGCCTGCGTCGGCCGGAAGCATCCGGTTCGCCAAGCTCCATGCGGATGCAGCGCATTCCGGTGGCTTGGCCGTCAGTCACCAGAATCTCAACCGGGGCAGCAAGGAATTGAATATCAATACCTTCCTCGATGGCACCTTCAATCTCCTGCTTGATGGCCGGCATCTCCTGCCGCGAGCGGCGGTAAAGGATGGTCACATCAGCGCCCAGGCGCATGCTGACGCGTGCCGCGTCAATAGCGGTATCGCCACCGCCGATGACGGTCACTTTGTTCCCGATGAAGACTTCTTCCCCGCTGTTGACATGGTTCAGGAATGAAGTCCCGGTGAACACATTCGGGGCGTCTTCACCCGGTACCCCCAGCTTTAAACCTTTGTGAGCGCCAATACCTACAAAGACCGCTTTGTATTCATTTCTGAGAGTCTCGAGAGAAACCCCGTCGCCAACCACGGAGTTGCATTTCAATTCAACGCCGAGGTCGAGAATCTTCTGTATCTCGGCATCCAGCATATTGCGGGGCAATCGGTATTGCGGAATACCATAACGCAGCATTCCACCGGCCTTGCTGAAAGCTTCAAAAACTGTAACCGGATAACCGCGCCTTGCAAGCTGGTAAGCGCAAGAGAGTCCTGCAGGCCCCGCGCCCACAACGGCGATCTTTTCGTAGTGCTTTTCTTCGGTCAGGGCCGAGAGCTTGAGGCCTTTTTCGATTCCGAAGTCACCGACAAACCGTTCAAGTGCGTTGATGGCCACCGCTCCATCCTTTTCAATCCGGTTACAGGCGTCTTCGCAGGGGTGCGGGCACACACGACCGCAAATGGCGGGGAATGGGTTGCGGTCGGTAATGGTGTTCCAGGCAATTTCAAATGCCTGTTCATTGGTGCGGCCATACCCCTGCGCCTGGGAAATAGTGTTGACCCACCCGCGAATATCCGTGCCGCAGGGGCAACCATCAACACATGGGGGCGTCTTCGCAATGTAGCGCGGGCGCGAGTGGCTGACTTCAGCTCCCCCACTTGTCGCCCCCTTAACCGCCGGTTTTTTTACCGCTTTAAAGAGCACCATAGGTTTGCTCCGCCCTACGCGTAGGGATAAATTCCCCGCTTGAAACTCTCCAGTTGAGCGAGAAGCCGGTCGTGTTTCTGCTCGTCCTCGATGAGGTAAGTCAACAGGTGCCTCAAGACGAAGAGCCGGCAATTCTGCTGTGCCTTCTCCGCCAGGGCGAGTGTCTCCTTCTCCATTTCCGCGTGCCGCTCGATGCTCTCCCAAATTTGAGCCAGTTCGTCCGGGGTCAGGCTGATCGCCTGCTTTTCGATGCTGTCGAGCATTACCTGCTGGACCTTCTTGTGCATCACTGAGTCCTGGCGGATTATTTCCATAACCAGGCGTATCAGAGGATTTTGAGTCTTCTCGATGATCCCTGTGCACGCAGCTACACTGCCGTCTTCGATTTCCTGCCACCTCCGAAGCGTCGAGGCGAGCTCCGCAAGGTTTTTTGCAGGCTTCTCTTTTTTCTGAAGTGGCTTACTCATGGCGACTCCTTCTCCCCCATTGTTCTTTCCTGGCGTGTTGCATCCTTTGTCCCGGTTCTGCCTAGTCAGGTGCTGCTCCTTCTTTGTGGGGAAGGGTGATGAAACTTCCGCCAAAATAGCTGTAAACACAGCGCCCGGAGTCGATCAGTTGCCGGATGGCGTGCTTGCAGTCATCCTTGCTGCACTCCGATGCCCCGTGCCTGGCAATCATCGCCTTGGTCAGGTCCGTCGCTTTCAGGTTCTTCTTACCCTGACACTCGGCAACCATCGCGTACATTTCTTCGGCAAGTGTTTCGATTTGGACAGCCATAGTCGTCTCCTAGAATCTCAAGTGTGCCGATCGAGCGTAGGTCAGTCCGGCATTCTTGAAGTCATCGATGTGGTAACGAGTAAACTCAATTCCGGTCAGTTCAAAGAATTTAGGCCAGCCAATCCGGTCAATCCATTCGCCCATACGCTCAAACTTGCGTGCGTTGCGGGCATATATGTCAACAATGTTGACGACGGCATCCACAACCTCAGGCCAGCGGGGCGGGTTGTTGGGAATAAACGGAATGGCAAGTTTCGAAAAACTGGGTGCGGAGCGTGCGTTGCTGACCTTACCGCCCACCCAGATTGAAAGTCCGTCGTTTTCGGGATCGTTGAGCGGCATCGCGGGGCACACCGTGTAGCAGTTGCCGCAGTACATGCACTGCTCCTCAATAACTTCAACGGAGGGCTTGCCGTCCACAGTGGCGGAGCGAATTGCGCCCGTCGGGCACGAAGCAATCACCGTGGGAATTTCGCAGACCTTGTTCAGCGTGTCGTGCCGCACTTTTGGAGCGCGCCGGTGAATGCCCAGAATAGCAATGTCCGAACAATGGACCGCACCACACATATTCAGGCAGCAGGCCAAAGCGATGCGAAGTTTGGCGGGAAGCTTCTGTTCCGTGAAGTGGTCACACAAGGCGTCCATCACTGACTTCACGATTCCGGAGGCGTCGGTCGCCGAAGAATGGCAGTGCACCCAGCCTTGCGTGTGGACAATGTTGCTGATAGCGTTTCCGGTTCCTCCTACCGGGAATCCAGCATCCGTAAGGGCTTTCTTCAACGGTGCAATATTGTCAGGATTATCCAGCAGGAACTCCACGTTGTTGCGGCTGGTAAACCGGAGGTAGCCGCCGGAGTACTTGTCGGCCAGGTCTGCGAACAATCTCACCGTCTGGATGCTCAAAAGACGCGGTGAGCCGGCCCGGACGGTATAGATCCGATCACCAGTCTCCGACACGTGACAAAGGACTCCCGGTGCCGGGTTCTCGTGGTACTTCCATTTGCCATAGTTCTTCTTGATGACCGGATGCAGAAACTTTTCATAGTGCGGGGGTCCGATATCGGTTAGACGGTCAGTTTGAGTTCCCATTATTTCGTCTCCTTAACAGTTGCTTCGTTCTGCACTTCCTCGTCCTCGGCAGTTCCCTCTGCAACGTCTTCGCCCTGGAAAAATATGTAGGGGTTGTCGCGTGGGGCGGAAATCATCTCAGGGACGGGATCAAGGCCAATGGCATCCAGGAATGCAGACATCCCAATGCGTTGGATCAGTTCGCCAACACGCTCACGGTTGTTTCCGTACTCACCCCAGAAATCCCAAATGCGCGAAACGAGTTCCTTAAGGGTTTCCAACAACTCGTCGGCCGGAACAAAGGGAATAAGGACGGAGGATAGCAGCGCGCCTTGGAGAATCGGCGCCTTGGCGCCAATCAGCAACGTTGCTCCCTTTTCTTTCCCGGGACGCAGTGCCTTGGGCATCACGTTGATACAATGCATGCAACGAACGCACTCGCGATTGTTGATGCTCAGCTTCTTGCCATCCCAGTCCATACATTTTGTCGGGCAGCGGTCGCAGACGTCCTTCTGGATGTCCAGCCCCGCCGCAGCATATTCGGAAACGGCAGCGTCGTCCTGCTGGATGTCGTCCTTCCACGTGCCGATGATCGAAAGGTCTGCGCGCGCGATGGAGGCAACACAATCGTTCGGGCAGCCGCTGCACTTGAACTTGAACTTGTAAGGGAACGCAGGGCGGTGGAGTTCGTCCTGGTACAGATGCGTGAGGTCGTTGCATAGCGCCATGGTGTCATAGCAGGCCCACTCGCACCTGGCCTGTCCCACGCACGCCGACGGCGTCCGCATTACGGAGCCCGACCCGCCGAGGTCAAACCCGAGTTTCGTAAGGTCGTTGAAGGTGGGTTCGAGTTCGTCGGTTTTGGTGCCAAGCAGAATGATGTCGCCGGTGGAACCATGGAAGTTGGTCAGGTCGGAGCCGTGAGCCTCCCAGATGTCACACAGTTTCCTCAGCACGTCGCTGGTGTAAAACCAACCGGAAGGATGGTTGACGCGCAGGGTGTGAAAGTGCGATACGTTCGGGAATTTCTCCGGGACATCACTATAACGGCCGATCACACCACCGCCGTAGCCCATCACTCCGACGATTCCTCCGTGTTTCCAGTGGCTGATCTTCTCCTCGTAGGAAAGCTCAAGCTGCCCCAGAAGGTCCTCAGCCGTAGGCTTCGCTTTGGCCGCAGCCTTGATCTCCTTCACGAAACTCGGCCAGGGGCCTTTCTCGAGTTCATCGAGCAACGGGGTTGGGTATTTTTGGTCTGCCATTCATATCTCCTTCTGCGAACCACCTTGCCGTGGTTCCTGCTTTCGGAATCTTTCTGGTCGGCGCTGACTCTCGCGCCCCCGACTTCCGGGGTATCTGGACGCCGGACACGCCGGCGTTAGGAAGCTACCTTCAAGCCGGTACCGGGCCGGCAGGAGCTACCTCCAGGCTTGAGCATTGCGCCGCTTTATCTCTGACCGCTGCTACATAAATCGCAAGCGGCCGGTACAATAAGTGCGCCCACTTGCCAAAGGGCACCTCAACAACTAACATCGGCACTGCGATCGCCATGTGCACCGTATACATCACGTAGGTCGCCATCGGCAGATCGTTCACACGCAGCAGGTGCATTCCGATACCCGTCACCGCCGTCAGAAAGAGCAGGATCGGAAACAGCCAATCCGAAAGGTGGCTGAACTGGTACATTTCTCCGTGCTGCCGGATGCGGTCGATCAGCATCCAGACCGTGGCACCTACCAGAACGGTCGTAGCATAGTACCCAAGGAAACTAGTCCAGTGGATGCTACTGTCGTTTACCTGGAACCATGGCAGGAAAACGACCACCAGGGTAAACATGGTCACGTAACCCGTGACCAACAGCAGGTGCCGGATCCAATTCTTGGTTGCCTCACTGTCTTTGCATCCATTCCACCGCTTCTGAGTGGCTGCGTGAAGGATCAGGGACGGCAACTGTGTGATGTATAGGCGTGCGGGAATCTTCTGATCTCGTGTCAGGTAGTAGAACATTCGCGCCGCATTCGTCAGCAGAAAGAAGCTGAGAACCAAGGCCATGATCCTGTCACCCATGTCCACCATGCCGACCGGTGCAAACTTGTCGAGCATCACCGTGTGCAGGGGTGCCGCGCCCGAGCGACTGAGCAGGCCAAAACCAAAGCTTTGCGGAAGCGTGAACAGGGCCACAACGATGGCAGAAACCAGGGCCAGAATACCGATTTCCCAGAACGCCGAGCTGTACATCAGGCGCGACAGGCCAGTCCAGTCATATGCGGAGGTCAGGTACCTTCGCAATGCCATCATCGTTTCACCGGGGTTGGCTTTGCGGGGGCAGTTCTTTGAGCACTCACCGCAATAGAAGCAGAGCCACGGTCCGGGGTCGCCCATTAACTTGTCCTTCAAACCCCACTGTGCTGCGATCATTTGCTTGCGCGGGAAGGCAAAGTCATTATTCGAGAGCGTGCAGACCGCAGAACATGTGGCACATTGAAAGCACTTCTTGAAGTCGTGGGCGCCAAAAGCCATTAGGTCTTCAATAACCTTCTGGTCGGGTTGGACAGCGTGTGGTTCACCCATTTCAGAAACCTTTGTACGGATTCGGTCCGAGCTCCCGGATTCGATCCATAAAGGTGTTGATCATTTCCGGCACTTTTTCGAATTCGTCGATTGACACTTGCGACACTTCAACCCGCTCGGGTTCAAGTTGAAGCCGTTGCAGAGTCTCCTTCACGTTTTCCAGCCTGCGGTGGGCGATTTCGCTACCCTTGGCGAAGTGACACTGATAATCTTCGCCGTATTTGCAGCCCATAAGCATCACACCGTCAATGCCCCGTGAAAGAGCGTCGGCAATCCAGACAATGTTGGTCGAGCCCAGGCAGCGGAGAGGAATCACTCGTACGCTGGCGTCGTAATGCACATGATTCATCCCTGCCACATCGAGCGCCGGGTAAGCGTCGTTCTCGCACATGAACAGAAGGACGCGCAGCTTCTCTTCCTCTTCATCGGGCACCTCGATGGCCTTGATCATGCTTGCGATGATGTCCACCGAGTAATTCTTGAAAGAGATAATCCGTTCGGGGCAGGCCCCCATGCACACTCCGCAGCGGCGGCACCGGTACGGATTGAACTTCGGAGTCCCCTTCTCGTCCTCATCGATCGAGCCGAATGGGCACTCAACCGTGCACCGCTTGCACTGCGTGCAGCGCTGCAGAAGGAAGCTGGGATAGGAAAGGTCGCCAGCCCGGGGATGGACCGCCTTCCCGGCCGTTGCCATTTCAACACTCTGAATGGCCTTCATCGCAGCGCCCAAAGCGTCTTCTTCGGCCTGAGCCGAGTCCATCGGCGCCCGCACGGCCCCGGCCGCATAGATGCCAGTCCGCAGAGTCTCGTAAGGGAAGCAGACGAAATTGGAGTTCGGAAAGCCGTCGCGGAGGATGGGCAGGTCCGGCCCCTGCCGGTAGTTCAGATTCAGGATTGCCGTCCCTTCATGGGGCTGCAACCGATTAACGATTTTTTCGGCCTCCGTCCGTTGCGTCTCCGATTCGTTCCGCTGAACTTTAGCTTGGGCGTCGCGCAGATCACGTATTGCGTCGTTATCGGCTGCGTTGGGCACAAGGCCTGTGGCCAGCACCACAATGTCCGCAGGGACCGTGATGTCCTCACCCAGCAGCGTGCCTTTCACATCCACCTGGATCTGCCTTCCGTCTTGGGCACGAACTGCGGCCACGTCGCCCTTCATCAGAAAAGTCGCAGGGTGGTTCTGGACCTTCGCAAAATATCGCTCGTACTGACCCGGCGTGATGATGTCTCGGTAGACGATATAAACCTTGGTTTCCGGACTGGTCTGATGGATGAAATCAGACTGCTTAAGAGTGGCCATGCAGCAGACGGAGGAACAGTAAGGCAAGTGGTTATTGTCCCGCGAGCCGGCGCACTGGATAAATAGCACGCTCTCGGCTGGCTTGCCGTCCGAGGGCCGCACAAGCGGTCCGGATCCGATCAGTGCTTCAAACTGGTCATTGGTGACAACGTTGGGGGAACAGCCGTATCCAAGATGGGGAAGCTTTGACGCATCATAGGGCTTCCAACCCGTTGCCATCACAATTGCCCCGGCGCGATGTACAAATGGGTCCCCGCCGTTCTGCAACGTGACATCAAACATTCCCGGCTGGCCTTCCGTCTTCACAATGCGCGTCGAGGTATAAACCTTGACCTTGGGGTGGCTTGTCACCTTCGCGATCTTCTCAGGAAGTCCTGTCTCTTCAAGATCGGTATAGGGCGGATGAGTGGGAAAATATTTCTTAACGGTGGCAAGCGATCCACCAAGCTGGGGCTCCTTCTCAACCAGAACGACGTCGTAGTCCGCGTCCGCAGCCTCGAGCGCTGCACTGATACCTGTAACGCCGCCGCCAACCACCAGGATCGTTTTCGATATCCCGTCAGACACTGGTTCCAGTGGCTCCATCTTCTGGGCCTTCACAATGCCCATTCGCAGATAGTCTTCAGCGAGCATCTGCGTGTCTTCGGTCCTAGGTTCGTGGCTCCACGCCACATGCTCGCGGAGGTTGACACGCTCCGTGACAATTTGGGGATCGAACGTAAAGGCGTCGGTCTTCACGCGGGGTGAGCAGCCGGCGATCACCACAGAATCGACACGGCCCTCCGCAAGATCGGTCTTGATAACTGAAAGCCCATCCTCTCCGCAGAGAAACGGATGAGCCTTGCAAATCGCCGGCCTGTACTCCTCTTCCGCGATGCTCACCAGGCGCTCCACATCGATGGCATCGCCTATGGAGCAACCGCTGCAAGTGTAAACTCCCAGTTTCCTACCCATGGTGAGCGCTCCTCACCGCGCATTGCAGGGCCTTCAACGCTGCGCCCGTAGCATCCCGGACCGTAGCGGAAACCTCTTCTGGACGCTTCGCGCAGCCGGCGGCAAAAATTCCCGCTGTCCCATTTACCGCAAATCCAAACTGGTCTCGCGCCACCTTCAGCGGGATACCGTCTGTCTGTGGCACGATTCCCGCCGCCAGGACAACCATGCTGAATTTCTGTGTAAGCTTCGTGCCCGTCAACACTTCCTCGGCCGTCACGATCAGGTCGTGTGTTTCCGGGTCCTCTTCTACTTTTCCCACTTTTCCCTTGATCATTTTCAGATGGCCATTCGTGGCTACCTTTGCGTAGAAATCCTGCAGGAATCCAGGCGTACGCGTATCGATGTAAAAGATCGTTACCTGCGCGTCAGGATAAAGATTGTGGATATAAGTGCTGTGCTTAAGTGAGGCCGAGCAGCAAACGCTTGAGCAATAGGGCAGGTGGTTTTCGTCTCGGGAGCCCGCACACTGCACAAAAGCAACCGTCGCTGGCTCTTTCCCGTCCGAGGGCCGCAGGATCTTGCCTGCAGTGGGTCCGTTCACAGCGGCCATGCGCTCCAGCAGAACGTTTGTAACCACGTTGGGGTAGCAGCCGAACCCAAGATTTGTAATCTTTGACGCATCATACGGCGCCCAACCGGTCGCCAGCACGACGGCCGCAACGTGGAACTTTTTCCGCTCGACTTGTTGCTCAAGATTAATTGCCCCGTACCGGCAAGCATCAACGCAAGCAGAACAATCTTTCTTGCACGCATTCCGATCAATAACGTATTGCGCCGGGAAGGCCATCTTGTGCGGCAAATAAGCTGCCTTGGTTTTCGACAGGTTATAGTTGAACCCATCCGGCCTCTCTGCAGGACACGCTTCTGCACAGGCACCGCAAACGGTGCACGAGTTGGTCACAAAGCGAGGTGAAAGCTTCACAGTTGCTTCGTAATCGCCGGCTGAGCCGGTAATCTCCTCGAGTTCTGCTTGAGTGAGAACCGTAATCCTGGGATTGTTCTTAATGCGCCGGAAATTAATTTCGAACCCGCACGTTGGGGGGCACAACTTGGGGAAATATTGATTAAAGGCTATGGCCCGGCCGCCGAGGGATGGTGATTTCTCAATAATGATGGCACTACATCCGGCTTCGGCCGCCTCCAGAGCCGCGGTCAGTCCTGCAATGCCTCCGCCAATTACCAGGAGGCTTCGCCCGTTGTTCGACGCTAAATTCCCATTATCCATTTCAGCTACCGTAGCGTTTCAGAAGCGACACCGGCCTGGGCCCCGGCTTGCTCCAGAGACTCCATCGCCGACCGGCTCAGCTTCATCGTTTTCTCGTGGAACAGGCTGAACCTCAGCCATTCCATCGCGAACACAAGAAGCTCTTCATCGTCAGAGCGGATCGCTTCCAACCGGGCTTCATCAATATCGAAGATCTGTGTGAAACGTGTCTCAAAAACGAAACGGCGAAAACGATCCAGGTCATAACAAGCCATCAGGTACATTTCCAGCTTGCTGGGGTCGAGCGGTTCGCCCTTTTCCCAGAAGTCGTTCATCATCAGATTCCTGAAGGGTTCGCCCATCATTTCATAGGTTTCGATCGATTGGCTCGATATCCAGTCCCGGATTGCGCACTGCGACCCTTTGCTGTGCCCATGGCACAGGTCTTCACGAATGACAAAATAGAAGCCGCGCTCTGTCGGGTGAGGCCCCATAGGCTCAGCCAGTCCCAACGGATACATGCGGCATGCCCAGGGACGATGGGCATAGATACTGCAACCCTCGTCTGTAACAAAGGGACAGCGCCGGTCCCCTGCATTCATCTTCAGCAGGACTACCGGGAGCTTCTGACCTTTCGTGCAGCCGAGGAGAGTGTATTTCTCAAGAAATTCTGTGGAATTGAGTTGCAGGGCGTTCTTCATTCGAAGCACATCATAAGGAGTGAGAACGATCGAAACATCCTGACAACATCGTGTGAAACAATCCAAGCCTTTGCCACAGTGGAAATCAAGGGCGTTGTCGGGACCGAGTCGCGGATAATCACGCAGAACGGCTTCCTCGTTTGGGGCCAAGTCAGGCATGGGTTGCATCCTTTTCGTTGATGATATGGTCTCTTAAAGCGTCTTTCGACCAGACGGGAAGAGGACCTTTCTCGCCTGTCACCGGATCGAATCGATGGCGGTACGACACATGAACGTGAAAGTGAGTTTCCATCCAGTCCCACCCGCGAACGAAGTACGGGCACTCATCGTTGAAACATACGTACTGATATTCACCGCTCCAGCAACTCATTTGGGGGTTGGCCCACCGAGTCATCGGCTTGTGGCAATAAGGGCACATATTCCTTTCCTGATCAGCCATAACGGGGCCTCCGCTGGGAGGCGCCCGATCCTACCGGGCGCCTCCTGTTGAAGGAAAGCTGCCGGATCCCAGCCTACGCGAAGATCCGATGGATGGGACGTGTCCGCATTTCCCAATCACCGGTACTCGGGTCAAACCGGCAGTTGGCAAAAACGTGCCACTTCTCTTCGTCCATCTTGGGCTTGTCTGCCCGGAAGTAGTAACCCGGCCAGCGAGTTTCATCCCGGAACAGGACCGTCCGAACGTGCGCCTCCGCTTGCCACATGCGGTGGATGTTTTCCCAGCACCGCATCAACTCGTGAAGGTTCGGAGCAGCCAGCTTTTTGGAGTCTTCCTTGAGGAACTCCAACAGTTCGAGCGCCCGCTCGAGCTGCGCCTTGTTCGTCGTGAATTGTGAACTCACTCCACCGGCATACTCGTCCATGATCTTCTGCAACCGGAACATGAACATGCGCGGCCGGATGTAGTTGGGATTGATCTCTGGATCAGTGGTTTCACCTTTATGAGTCTCGTAAATTTCAAGAGGCTTCAGAATCTCGGCGGCCACTGCGTCCACCGCTGCCTGGTCAACGTTAGGAGCGGTATTGTTGTCCACGATGAATTTGATCGCAGCCTTGGCGGCAATGCGACCTTCTGCGTGAGAACCGGAGGAAAACTTGTGGCTCGATGCTCCGGAAGCATCGCCCGCGCAGAACAGCCCTTTCACCGTCGACATATTGGTGTAGCCCCAGCAGTATTCGTTCTTACTGTCACCGGATTGCAGGTCCTCAGGCCCGCTGACCCAGGCGCCAGAAGCGCCAGAGTGCGATCCGATAAAGTAAGGCTCAGCAGGGGCAATCTCCGAGCTCTTCTCTTCAGGCTGGACGTTCGTTCCGGCCCAGAGCAGAGCTTGCGAGATAGTCATATCCAGGAAGTCTTCCCAAGCCTCCGATTCCAGGTCTTTCATCTTCTTCTTATAGGCTTTGGGGTCATCCTTGTAGGTTTCCGCAATCTTCTGGATGGCTTCCTCAGTCCGCATGAAGAGCGGTCCTTTGCCTTCCATGATGTCGAGCATGCCAAGGTAGTTGCGGAGGTTTGCCGGAACAGGCTTCACCCGGCCGTAAGGCAGCCAGTTGTCAAGCTCTGCCTTGCGCTCCACCATGTAGTTCCCGTCCATGGCGTTGGTGGCCCGGGACTTGAAGAGCAGGAACCAAGCCCCGACCGGACCATAAGCATCCTTGAACCGTACGGGGATAAACCGCACTTCCTGGCATGTCATCTCCGCCCCTGCCTTCATGGTGAAATAGGCGGACGAACCAGAATTCCAGGGTGGATACCATGCGCGACCCATGCCTTCACCCGAGCTTCGGGGCTTGAAGACATGCACAGCGCCGCCCATCGCGGCCAAAGTCGCCTTGGCCTTGAAGACGTAAACCTTGTTTTCACGAATAGAGAAACCGACTGCTCCGGCGCAGCGGTCGCCATCCATGAGTGGACCGACGATGAACACACGCTCAAAGATTTCGCCTAGGCTATCCTTTAGCAGTGCGTTCTTCGCCGCCTCCGACACAACAACCTTGTAGGATTCACCGTTGATCATGAGCTGCCATCGGCCTTCATGAACATACTTGCCCTCGGCATCTTTCCAGATGGGGAGACCCCATTTTTCGAAAAGATGTACCGTTGAGTCCACGTGGCGGGCGATGTTCGCGACGAGGTCTTCGCGCGTGACACCCATCAGATCGTTTCGCACGTAGTCCACATAGTCCTTGACGCTGTTGGTCCCATCCTTGAGTCCTACGTACTGATTGATTGCGGAAAGACCCATCGCCACAGCACCTGAGCGATCCATCGCAGCCTTATCCACAAGAGTTACCTTCAGTCCATTCTGTTTGGCCCAGTGGGCCGCTTCCACGGCGGCGCCGCAGGCAGCCATACCGCCACCCAGAATCAGCAGATCGGTTTCGACGATTACGGTCTCAAAATTAGCCATGCATCGCCTCCTTACTGCCCAGTGTGAAGACTTCCGGCAGGCCAAGGGATTCTGGTTCAGTAAACAGAGCGGTGCTATTCAGGCCGTCCGGTACAGTTTTGAAGCCGCCGTCAGGAACCGCTGAACCTTCCGCTGTAGTCCGAATGGGGAACTTGAACCGCTTGATGGTTCCATTGCGGAATTTAACGGTCCACATAATCGAATCCGTCGAACGCATCGGTGTGGCCGATGCGCCCAGGGGGACGAAGTCGGCGTAACCGCGAACCTCAATGGCCTGCGTCGGGCAAATCTTGACGCAGTTGTAGCATTCCCAGCACATCGAAACGTCCCGGTTGTAGGCTTTCATCTTGTCCTTGTC
>JAJYLL010000088.1 GCA_021787735.1 Acidobacteriota bacterium
GTTGGCAGCACGGCCCCGCAGGTCGCATCAAACGGGAAGATGGTCAGCAAGGAATCCAGATCCTTCCCGATCACTTCCACGGCCGAGGGAAACCTCCGGATTTACACACTTTATGCCGCACTACCACCAGGGATGGGTATTCTAGACCCATGTGGGCCATAGGACTGACCGAATGCAACCCGCTGCCATCGGGATTCGGCCCAGGGCACCACGGCCCGCCAAACATTAACAGGCACATGTTAGCAACTCGCTGTAAATGCAGGGAATAGGACCTGAAGAGCACGTCCGGCCTTCAAGAGGCAAAATGGTGATCCATGGCACCCGTAAGGAAAAAATGATGCCAATAAAGCGGGGATGTGTAAGAATATACGGGATCATCTTTGAGTAAGGCAGTCAGGAGTGTCAAACTTCCAAATTTTAATCATTGACGCCGCAATCCTCATTTCCAGCGTACCCATCGATGGGAAATAGCACACCAGAACATCCGTCTCCTCAAAAAAAAGTGGTGACTCTGCCACGCGTTATGGTCGCCACCACGGCCATGCTGACATTCATCTCATTCTGGCGCGCAGCGGCCATCGTACTGAATGACCTGGCTTCATCGGCCTTTTACGCCGGCGGTATTGCCGAGCAGGCAATCGGACCGTCTGCGCCATGGTTCATTCTCGCCGTCATGCTGTTTGCTTATGCCGTCGCCCAGATGTACGTGGAAAGCTGCAGCATGTTCGTTCGCGGCGGCGTCTACCGCGTGGTCAAGGAAGCGATGGGGAGCACCCTGGCCAAGTTTTCGGTCTCGGCGCTGATGTTCGACTACATCCTCACCGGACCGATCAGCGGCGTTTCCGCCGGCCAGTACCTCGTAGGCTTTGTTAATGAACTCCTCCAACACGCGCATATCAACGTTGCCCTGCCCACTAACTCTACTGCTGCTGTTTTTGCGGTGGCAGCGACGCTTTATTTCTGGTGGCAAAACATCAAGGGCATTGAGGAATCCAGCGAGAAAGCCAGGCGCATCATGGAGTTCACCACCATTCTGGTGGTCCTGATGATCGGCTGGTGCAGCTACACGCTGTGGGTCAGAGGTGGGCACCTTCCGCCTCTTCCAGTTCCCTCCAATCTGCATTTTTCCGTCGAGGCTGAGGGATGGCTGCACTCCAGCCGCCTGCTCGAGATCATAGGAGTGGTCGGCATTCTTGCGGCATTCGGCCATTCCGTACTGGCCATGAGCGGACTGGAAACATTGGCTCAGGTGTACCGTGAAATCGAGCATCCCAAGCTGCCCAACCTGAAAAAGACCGCGTTTATCATCTTCGTCTACAGCATGCTCTTCACCTCGCTGGTGTCATTCTTCGCGTTCATGATTATCCCCAATGCGACAACGCGGCTCAACTATAAAGACGATCTGATCGCGGGCCTGGCTATGAACGTGGTGGGGCCGGTGATGCTTCGCCTGCTGTTCCATGGTTTCGTGGTCGTAGTCGGCATCATGATCCTCTCGGGCGCGGTCAACACGGCCATCGTCGGCTCCAACGGTGTCCTCAATCGTGTTTCCGAAGACGGAGTTCTGGCGGACTGGTTCCGGCAGCCGCACCGAAGATTCGGGACCTCCCACCGGATCATAAATCTGGTGGTCGTGCTGCAGTTGCTGACCATCTTCCTCAGCCGAGGCAACGTGATCATCCTCGGCGAAGCCTACGCTTTCGGAGTGATTTGGAGCTTCGCCATGAAAGGCCTGGGGGTTCTGGTGCTTCGCTTTACCAAACCCGGCCCGCGCGAGTTCCGTGTTCCTCTGAATCCGAAACTGGGCCGTATTGAGGTCCCATTGGGGCTCGGGCTGATCACTCTGACCTTGTTTGCGACAGCCATCATCAATCTATTTACCAAGGAAATCGCCACTATTTCGGGCGTTTCGTTCACACTCCTGTTTTACCTTCTCTTCACTATTTCCGAGAAGCATTCCCAGCGCAGAGCGGCTCGCACAGAGCTCGACCAGTTCAATCTGGAAGCCAGTGAGGAAATTTCGGCCGAAGAAGTAGGTTCCAGGCCTGGAAATATTCTCGTCCCTGTCCCGGACTACTTCAAGCTGTACCACCTGGCTTCAGTGCTGGAGCGCGTTGATATCGAGCGCCAGGACGTTGTAGTTCTCCACATCCACATCCTGCTTCGCGCGGCTTCAGGTGAACATGGCCTGGAGCCGGAACAGCTCTTTACCGTCTATGAGCAGGAATTGTTCACCCGGGCGCTGGCCCTGTCAGAAAAATACGGCAAGAGTGTCAAACTGGCAGTGATTGCTGCCACCGACGTCTGGGACGGCATCCTGCGCGCTGGACAGAACCTCCAGTCCTCAACCATCGTGCTCGGTTCATCCACCAAGATGTCTGCAGCGGAGGAATCCCGCCGTGCCGGCCTGGCATGGGAGGGACTGCCCAATCCCAAGCCGCAATTGACGGTGGAAGTCTACTCGCCGCGCAGACGAGAAGAGGTTTATTATCTCGGGCCGCACGCCCCACACCTGACCCCGAAGGAAATCGACCTGCTGCATAAGATCTGGCTCGAGTGTAGCCAGCGCCTTGAGCCAGAGGAGGTCCACCACCATGACATCGTTCACTTCGCGCTCACGGAAATCGATCAGAGACTTCAGGAAGGGCGTGAAAGCGAAGTCATGGAAAGATTGAGAAATCACCTGGAACAAATGAAGTCCCGCCGCCTTCCCCATCTGTAACCGGCAACCGGTTCCCGCCATAAGAATGGAAGCAGCTATACAACAGTGTCAGCACACCTGCGTTTACGGCAAGGAATTGACTGCGGAGAGTGCAGCGTCGCCAGCGGAGGCGGCTCTCAGGCAATGACGACAAACGGGAACATCATTCGAGGGGATGTTCGGGCTGACCAAAATCGGCAATGCCCAGACAAACCACGGTACGATGCTGCGGGCTTTCAGCATGCTTCCCTGCCCGGCGCGGACGCTCTTCGGTCCACACCCCGTAAACTCGTCCGCCAAGAGCGGCAATCCCGGTGTAATCACCGATAAAATCGTTGTTGGACTCGAAAGACTTGTACATCAAGACATAGTTTTGAAAGGTATGACCGTGGTCGGTGGAGCGCGCAAGGACCACAACAGTTTTTCGGTTTTCCGGATCATTCCGCCGATCGTAGAACACCAGGTTTGCAGCCCCGGTGACAGGATCAACAGCCAGCCACTGGAAGAACTGATCGGCCCCGTTGTGAAGGCTGTCCGAGTTCACACGCACAGCCGGCGACCATGTCAGCCCCCGGTCCGCTGAGGTAGCACAAAATACGTCAACATCACCATTGCGATAATCGCTCCAGGTTACGTACAGGAGTCCGGCTCCGTTACCACCGTGAGGATCGACCGAGATCACCGGAAAACCGTCGGTTCTGTCTACATCCGTAATGTGGAAGTAGGGCGGCGCAATGGGAATGATGCCACGCGAAGGAGAAAACGTGCGACCCCCGTCGCGCGAAGATGCAAAGACGACATGAGTGCCGTCTGCCCACACCACATAGAGCGTGCCGTCCGGGCCAACCGCTCCCGAAAAGCCCTCCACGGCACCGTTATCGTCGCGGGGCAATCCGGCCTGTGTGCTGATTCGAATGGGCTTTGACCAGGTGGTACCGTCATCCACCGAGCGCGAAAACAAGATCACAGATTGCGTTAGTGTAAATTGCGTCCATCCCACGTAGAGGTTGCCCGCGTAGGGGCCTTGCGTGTTATCGGCCACAAAGTAGGGCTTGTCCTCAAACGGGATTCCGGGATCGCTGGGGTGTTCAATCACCGGGACGTCATGTCGCTGCCATGTTCTGCCACCGTCGAGTGACCTCCGCACAAAAATCCCGTTGCGAGTGGCATTGTGGCCCCAGTACTCGTCAGTTCCAAGCTTGTCAAAGGCAATGTAGCAGAGGAAAGCGTGCCCACTGTTATCGTAAGCCACGGACACATCCCCGGAGACGGCATAATTGCGGGGCTTGGTATTGGAGGCCATCTGCCAATGCGCACCTGCATCCTGCGAGTAGGCAATGTGTGCTCCCGTCTGGTAAGCAACAACCACCTGCTTTGGATTGCGAGGATTGATGGCAACCGAGGGTTCATTGAAATATCCAGGGTGCTTCGTAAGCGTAACAACCTTGGCTCCCGGAGCGGGCGGCAACGGGGAATCCTGCCCACATGCCATCGGGACTGCCAGCACAAAAAGCCAAAGCCCCGGTACGCAAACAAATCGGAAGCACCAATGCGACCACCGCAGGTAACGATGTAACCGGATTTTCAGTAGGAGCGCGCCCATTTCTGACCTCGAAATTCTTCACTCAACAAGACGAAACCTGCCGCGCCTCTAATGCGCGGCAAGGGGCTTTAATATCTGGTCCAGCAAGTCCGGCTGGCCAGGCTCGCGGACCAGGTGAGGAAACACCTCACCACCGTGATAGTCCATAGTGCAGGTCTTGTAATACCCATCGTTCAGAACCAGCAAGCGCAGCGGCTCTTTCGAGGTCGTGCCTGTCTTGAGTGCCAGTCGCAGCACCTGCGGAGTGAACTGGCGACCGTTAACAGCAACCACCTTCATCCCCGCAGAAATACCCGCCAGGAAAGCCGGCTTATTCACAATGGAATCCTCAACCGTGCCGTCGTCCTTTAAGAGAAGGCCAATCGAATAACTCTCGTCGATAGTGCCGCGGACCGCTTCAGAGTTTTCCAGCAGGGCGGGCTCAACGCTGTTGTAAATGACCTTCCAGCCGCTGCCCTCGATACCGCCCAGTGGAGCATCTGGCGACGTTGAATTCAAGCGCTTGTGGAAGAAGTCCGCCCAGTTGTAAGGCGCGATCTGATTTAGAGCGTCAACCAGATCCTGGAATGTGTATGGCTTCAATTGAGGCCCATCGTTAGGCCCGCCATAAAAGAGACGGCAGAAGTCATCCAGAGACTTCTTCCCCTGCGTCTGATGGCTGATGATGCTGTTCACCTCAAGCCAAAGCAAGACACTTTCGTCGTAGAAATCCACGCCTCGCCGCCAGTTGACCCATTCATCCGGAGCAAAATAGAGAAACTGAGCGGAGGCGGCTGTATCCAGCAATGGACGCCAGGTCCGTCCGGGCCGACCGGGCCCGTATTTGGCGGCAATCAAGGCCAGATTTTGGCGATACTCATCCGGGGTCCACAGACCGCTGCGCGCCGTCAAGAGGTCGCCCAGGTACTCTGTTAGCCCCTCGTAAACCCAGAGCATGTCCGTCTTCATGGGCGCCTCGTAATAAGGAGAGCTCAGGTCCTTTGGGCGACGGAATTTTCCGTTCCAGGAGTGAACAAATTCATGCGGAAGCAGTGTTGCCATGTTCAGGCGGAGTTGTGGATCAATCAGTGAAAATTCCTGCACCCTGCTGTCATCCGACTCATGATGTTCCAGTCCGAAGTGGGCAACGTGATCGCTGAGCGTGAACAGGAAATGATAGTCGCGGTAGTGCCGCGAGCCAAACAGCTTTCCTGACTCGGCCACCAGGTTCGTGTAATCCTGCTTCAGTTCCTTGCTCATGTCGAGCGCGGCTTCGCTGTCAGCCGCCAAATCGATTTCGTGGTGGATGGGCTCGCCCGGAGGCGTCACGTTCACAATGCGGTAGTATTTGCCGGCGCTGACTGGCGAATCAACCAGGCGGTTCAGCGAAACTGGCTTGAACTCAATTATGTCCCCTTGCGCGCTTGCGACCGGAAGCGCTGTCCCGTACTTCCAGCCGTCAGGCAGCTTCAAAGTTGGCTTATAGATGAGGTCCTGCGCCAGGTGGCCAGCAGGATAAAGAAGGTTCTGGTTCCAACTGATAACCACCAGTTTGTCCGTCGCAGACGCGCCCGCCGAAAACCCGGACATGGCTTGCGGCTCGACATAGTCAAGCTTGACGTCAAGTTTGCTCACTCCCTGTGGGACATCCAGATGAAACGTGAACATGTCCACAAGGTCGCGGTGCCATGGGATCACCTTGCCATTCGCGCTGAATTTCAGACCAGTCAAATTGGCGATCGGCCCGTCCGGAGCATGTTCTCCCGGGATCCATTTGGGATAGTAGAGCGTCAACGGACCCGGCGATACCGGAATGGTCATATGAGTGTGGATGATATCCTGCGGGGCCTGCGTGGCATCCACATTCAGGGTAATTGGGCGCTGCTGCGTCTGGGCCTTCAAACCCAGAGTCACAAAGACTGTCGAGAGAATAAAAAGAGCACAAACACGGAAGCGTAGAATGGCCATTGAGTATATCCTCAGTTCAAGTTAAGTCAGGCTTGCGGAAACGGCGCCCTCCGTCGCGTGGATCCGGCCGGCGTTGCAGTCGCAACGCCGGCGTTGTTCGTCCAAAACGACGACAATTGCGCAGCGGGGTTGCCCGTCCGAAACCCTCGATCATAAAGCCGTTTGGTACACCTCGTCCAAAACTGTGCCCGAACACAGGAGCAGGCGGGATGGCGCGCCAGTCCGGTAACCACTTTGTGCGGACGGGTACTTCCCGGCTCCTGCGGAGCGATTTCCAGCCGTTGCCGAACCGAATGCGCGTCACAGGCTGGGAGTGGTTTTCGGGCGTGCGTTGAAGTCACTCGGAATCTTGTTTTCGATATGGAACTGGCGGTCTGTCGTAACAATTCCGAGGTCACTGCATCCGTAGCCTGTCTCCTGGGGCAAATGCTGGACCAGCGAATCGGGGATTTCCACGTAGCTCGCAGGCAATGGCGCAGCCTTACCGAGCAACCGCGCCGGACTGAAAGCTTCTGTCAGGTCGCCCACTCCAGGAGTGATCGCATCATCTGGACCCAGGTTTTTTTGGCCAAACTCCTTTTCACCCAGCCTGCGGCCGCGGAGTTCATCCGGCAACAATGCCAGCGGCGGCAGGTCGAAAACAGTGTCCACAAACTTAACGACCGACGCCTGGTTCCCTTGCGAATGGGCCACGTGATTCGTTCGCGCGTAAGGAGAAATGAGAATCAGCGGGACCCGGGGGCCGTCGCTGATCACAGAACCATCGGGACCTTTGGCAAGGATCGGCGGCGCGACATGATCGTAATCGCCTTCCGAATCGTCCCAGGTAATGATGATTGCGCTTTCCTTCCAATAGGGACTTGCAGCTATTGCATTGACGGCCTTGGCCACCAGCGCCTCACTGATCTCGGCATCGGAGTATCCCGGATGGTCATCGTCGCCCTTAAAACTCGCCTGCGCGCGCGGGTCAGGGTCCGCCGGCCTGATATTGGATGGATTCTGGTAGCCACCCTTTACAAAGTAAACCCCGCCATCCTTTGAAAGGGATCCCTGCTTGATCGCGTCAAAGAAAGCATGCAGCCCGTGGAGCTGCTGGCGCATTTTAGAGTTGTTTGCGACGTACCCGAAATATTGCGGGCCATTATGGTGTGTAATGTAAGCCGCATGAAGGCCGGAAGCGTCCTCCGGCCCATCGTCCATATCAACATGCTTGGAGCTGTAGCCTTCCTCGTACCATCCAAACTCCACCGGAGACCGGTGGCGCCCGGAGATGTACGGGATGTCATGCCGGACGTCGGCCAGGTCGCGCTTGGGATTGACATCCTGTTTGGCCACGCCGTTGAGCCGACTTCCCTGCATCGTTAGCGGAAGCGAAGCGAAGGTCAGATTGACCTGAGGGTTCGGCTTCCTTCCAGGACGAAAGTCGTGTGGGTTGACAGGCATCTTGCGGGCCGCAGGAGTTGGATCAAGAGGCGAACCCCAGAACGGGTCGCTGTCATTCATCACGGGAACGCCGGGGCCACTGTCTCCATCGCCCTTGTAGGCCTCCTTAGGATGCAGCGCCCACTGCGTCTGTCCCGTCTGTGCGGCAATGATGGCAATGTTGCCAAGCGTTGAAGGACCGGTCATCTCCTGGAAAATGTGATCGAACAGCACAAACCGGCTGGCGTACCGCCAGAGCAGCGGGATCGTGTCACAATCTTCATGAGCCATGGCCAACTCGCCCATCTGCTTGGCCTTCAACGAAGGATTGCCGGATTTCACGTATTTCTTTTCCTCGGTCAAAGCAAACCGATCCATTTGGGGTTGCCCGTTCTGTATGTCCATCTTCGCGACAATCATGGAATGAGAATGGTCAATGTCATCCGTGTCTGCCGCGTACTCCTTCGGTCCAATACGGAAGGGCTGAATAGTGCCGGTCGTGCCATTGGTGTTGATGATGGGCTGAGTGAATCCGGGTGTGTCCTCCGGCTCCTGGCTGAAGATGCCGTCCGCACCCGGGAAAGTCCCGAAGTAAGAATCGAAAGACCGGTTCTCCTGATAAATCACGAAGACGTATTTGACCTTCTCCCGCAGCAGTTTTGCCACCTCCGCTGGCGAAAGATGCGGCTCCTGCTCGGACGGGACCTGAAATTCATTAATGGCCTGCTGGTTGGCGTTGGGATTGATGTTTGGATGAGACGTCTGTTTTGTCTGGCACGCCGTCAGTACCAGGGCAAGCGCCGCAATTTGCCCTGCATGAATGAAGAAAAACGTATGTTTGCCCATGGCCGTGTAGTTTAATCCGAAACATCCTCTGAACGCTAGTCGTATACGCTACCAAACCTTGGTCTATAAGGCTTCGTCAGGGCCTTATTATCGGGAACGCATTCCCGGCGCAATGTCGTACACGCTGCGGACTTCCAAGCTGCTTTGGAAGTCAAACGGGGTCATGGGCTTGTCGAGTGTAACCCGGATCTCCGCTGCACGGTTTTGACGAAGGTCCACAAAGTTGTCGGAATACTCGGCATCAGTATCTTTCACGTTGGCCCACACCCAGAGAGCCGGAACATCGGTTTCTATCACCAGGTCGTACTGCTGCTCGCCGCCACTCGACCGGACCGTAAGTTTCGACTGTTTGAGCTTCAGTTCCTTCGGC
Source organism: Acidobacteriota bacterium (assembly GCA_021787735.1). Classification (GTDB taxonomy): domain Bacteria; phylum Acidobacteriota; class Terriglobia; order UBA7540; family UBA7540; genus SCRD01. Next base: position 8,890 of record JAJYLL010000088.1, read on the forward strand.
CGACCGAAAAGCAGAGTATTCCGGGCCACCGTAAGGCCATCCGCAACAACCTCGGTCCAGACCAACAGGTTGGCCGCCCCGTGGGCTTTGACCAAGTCGGAAAGGTCGAGTGCCTCGGCCTGCCGGCTTGTTCGCGCCGGAATGTCAATCTGTTTCGAACCCTCGCGGAGCACCTCACCCGCAAGATTGGTTACACTCCAACTCAGCTGGCCGGAAACGTCTTGCTGGCGGTCGCTGGTAACATAGATTGCTGCCTGTCCGGTTTTCGCATCCGGCAGGCCGCTCACCAGAATGGGGGCAAAGAAATGTTTCGACTGGTAGAGCACAGCCTTCCAGCGCCGGTAATAGTCCACCATGGCCCAGGTTGAGCCCGGCCAACAGTCGTTGTACTGCCAGATCGCCGCCGCCATGGACCGCGGCATCTCGCGTCGCCAATGCTCGACGCCATAGCGCATGGTCCACGCCTGGTTGAGTTGCGTCAACCACAGCGTGTCGTCAAAATTATCCGGCACCTTCCCAAAATTCGATTCCGTGAAGCGAAGGATCTTTTCAATGCCGTGGCCGCTGCCGTCGAGTTCGTGGTAACGCATCGTCGCTGAATCGACGCTCTGGCGGCCGGCCGCGTCAGTAAACGAGTGAACAGTCATGGGAACGGGTGTTGACTGCATGCCGAACTCGGTAACGAAGCCTTCGATCTTGCGGTAAGACTCCGTGGGCTGGTTTCCGTGCCACACGCCCCAAGTGTGAATGTCGCCGCTGCCATGAGCGCCACTGCCCACTTCATAAAACGCGCCCGGTACGAGCTTGTTCACGATGCCGCCAATCACGTCCTTGAAAATGTGGTCATAACCCTTGAAGTATTGAATTTCGTTGTTCCCGCTCCAGATCACGATGGAAGGATGGTTGCGGCATCGGCGCGTCTGCTGCTCGATTTCCGCCCGCAGGTTATCCATCCACGGTTTGTCGTTGACGGGATAACTGGCGTTGGCAAACTTGAACTCGAACTGCAGCATGATTCCCATCTCATCGCAGAGATCGAACAATTCATCTTCCTCGTAATATCCCCCGCCCCATAACCGGATGAAATTGAAGTTGCATTCCACGGCCTTGGTCATGTAGTAGCGCAGGATTTCCGGCGTGACGCGCGTGGGCATATTGTCGGCGGGAATCCAGTCAGCCCCCTTGGCGAACACGGGAAAGCTGTTGACGCGCAGGTGCATGGCCACGCCATCCTTGGGTGGCAACACCTCAACGTTTCGCAGGCCGATCCGCCGGCTGGCCGTGTCCGTGTTCTGCCCCTTCGAATCCGTCAACTGTGCAGTGACAACATAGAGCGGCTGATTGCCCGCGCCGCTGGGCCACCACAATTGCGGCTTGGGGACAGTCGCCTGCAACACGGCGGCGCCGTTTGAGACCGGGCCGCTCGCTTCTGCCACCACGTCACCCGCCAGCAGGATTTGTACCTTGAGCGTGGCCCCCGTGGCCTCTCCGGCCACCGCAGCATGAATGTCCAGGCTGACGCTGCCATCCGGCTGGTGGGTCTGCAGCACACCCAGATCGGCAATATGGGAATCGTAGCCGAGCACCTCGATCTTTTTCCAGATGCCCTGCGTCAGGATGGGACGGCACCAGTCCCATCCCCACATGTAAGGCCCTTTGCGCACCCACGACCGCGGATTGCGCAGGTCAATGCCATAACTCTGTTTGTACGACGCCCGATGCTTCTCGACGTAAGGAGCCAGAGTATCGAACCGAATGCGCAGGTGGTTCGTTCCCCGCCGCAGGTGGGGCTTGATGTCGAACGTCCAGGTGCGGAACATGTTGTCCGCACTACCGATTTCTTTTCCGTTCAGCCAGGCCGTTGCCAGCGTGTCGAGCCCGTGGCAGACCAACTCGATATGCCGTCTGTCATGCAACTCGCGCGAGGCTTCAAAGCTGCGTTCAAAGAACCAGTTCTTCTCAGCCACCCACTGTACCTTCCCATTGTTCTCGCCAAAAAAAGGATCGGGAATCTTCCCGGCCTTCAAAAGATTGGTGTAAGTACTGCCCGGCACGAGCGCCGGAATGGTTCCTGACTTGCCCTCTTCCTGCAGCGACCACGTGTCACCGCCTAGATCGAGCGATAACGGGGCGGTCGGCTCCGCTGCCCAGGCAATGCCGGACTTGTCCATGGCCAGGCTTACGCCCAGTCCCGCCGAGAGCTGAAGCATCTCCCGCCGTGTCAAGCGGGGTAATAGTGTTTGCAAAGCTGTTCTGCGCATATTTTGACTCCTTTTATAAGGCCAATCATTTTCCTGCCACGCATATCAGGAGTCAAGCGATGAGCGCAGATTATTTTTCTGTGGCTGGGGATGCAGAAGTTGGGGTTCTACAGCCGCTACTCTTTCGTTTCAGAAGCGGCGGCGGCGTACCACGCGTATAATTCCCCTAGTGGGGTCACGCTATGACCGAAGGAGGGCTCTCATGTCCGTAAAGCGTGCTTTCCTCATCGCGTTCTTTGTTGTCACTGTTTGGAGCGGGGCGACCCATGCAGGCGGGGCCGACCTCAAGCTTGGGCAGGTTCGTGAGGGCAGACTGAACCCAGGGGAGACGCAGTCGTTTTTGGTTTCGTTGGGCGATAGCGACTTTGCCGAGCTTGGGGTCAATCCCCGCGGGCAGGAACTCATTGTCAAAACCTACGATCCTTCGGGCAAGCCTTTTCGCGGCGCCGAAATAGGGCCACAGGAGGGCAAGCTCGACTTTGTCACCGAAGCTTCAGGCGCCTATCGCGTGGAAGTTTCCGCCGTGGACAAGCTCGCTAAAGTGACTTACACGATCGCTCTTGAGGGAGTGGTTACGCTGGCGGCACGGATCGCGCCACTCGGGCCGCTGGTGGAGAGCCCACGGATCCGAGCCTTGAAGGCATCGGTCGAGCGCGGTGACCGGGAGAGCGTCAAGTCGTTCTGGGAAGAAGTCAAGAAGACGGGCGCGCCGCTGATCGAGCCGATTCCCGGCGATAGCGAGAACATGGCGGCCACGTTCCTTTGGAGAGGCAAACCCGACACGCACAACGTCATGGTTCTTTGGACTCCTTACGCCGGCGTCGTGCCGGACGAGTATCTGATGGCGCGCCTTGGCCAGACTGATGTCTGGTACAAAACGATCAAGGTGGACCGGAGAATGAGGCTCGCATATACGCTTGCTCCCAACGCCGCGCGGCTGAGGCCCTTTTCGCTAGGCATAGACCTGGATGCGATCACCATGATCGCGGCAGCGGCGAGGCCGGACCCTCTGAACCCCAGGCATTGGCGTGACGACCCGCACAGCGTCGATGCAGCGGAGTATCGTGGAAGTTCAATCCTCGAAATGCCCGATGCCCCGCTGCAGCCATGGATCATCCGGCGGCCTGGCGTTCCCGCTGGGCAGGTTGAGAAGCGTCGATTCAAGAGCGTGGCGCTGAAGAACGAACGGGAGGTCGCAATCTATCTCCCGCCCCACTATTCGCCGCGTGCCAAGCCCTATCCGCTGCTCGTCGTGTTCGACGAAGAGGCCTATCTCACTCTGGTTCCTACACCCACCATCCTCGATAACCTGATTGCCGAAAGGCGAATTCCACCAATGGTCGCGCTGCTGGTCGGCAATGCACCCGGCGCGCGCGATCGCGAGCTAGTCTGCAATCCGGAGTTCTTCCGGGCGTTAGTCACAGAATTGCTGCCTTGGGCGCATGGCTTGTACAACTTCACAACCGATCCTCGCCAGACCGTTGTGGCCGGATCGAGTGCCGGCGGACTCGCCGCTGCCTGCGCCGGCCTGTGGTATCCGGAAACATTTGGCAATGTCCTCGCGCAATCCGGCGCTTTCCATTTAACTCCACCATCGAGCCGAGATTCGACGGCTTCCAGCTCGGAGCCCAATTGGATGGCGCGCCAGTTCATCTCCAGCCCCAGGAAGCCCCTGCGCTTTTACCTGGATACCGGCACCACGGAATTCAACGCTACGGGAGGTGCTGACTCCATCCTGTTCTGCACTCGCGTTTTGCGCGATGTACTACGCGCCAAGGGTTACGAGGTACACTATCAGGAATTTGCCGGTGGACACGACTACCTTAGCTGGCGTGGCACACTCGCCGACGGCCTGATTGCACTGATGGGTAAAACTGCGTCGGCACGATGACTCACCCCACACGCGCAATGGCTAGACTACGTCGATGACTATCAGGGTGATGTCGTCCTGCTGGGCCAGCGAGGCCGGTTGCCAAAGGCGTATCTCAGAGAGCAGTTGAGCCGATAAGTCAGAAGGCGAGCGCGACTGATGGTTGCGAATGACTTCTTCAAGCCTGCAGTCGCCAAACATCTCGCCCGTTGCATTTTCGGATTCAATCACCCCGTCCGTGTAAAGGAGGAAGCGATCGCCCGGGTGGATAGGCAGCTCACAAACGGGGTAGTCGGGATCGGGGATAACGCCAAACATAATCCCGTTGCTCTCGATATGTTCCAACTTGCCTTCCCGCAAACGAAGAAGCGGGGGATGCCCGGCTGCTGAGTACAAAGCCTTGCCATTTTCAGTATCCAACCACAAATAGGCCGCAGTGGCGAATTGGTCAAGGCTCTGCCTGAAAAGAATGCGGTTTAATCCGCGCAACACTTCACATGGGTCATGCGCGCTGGTCACAACGGACTGCATCGCCACCTTGATCATCGAAGCGATCAGTGCGGCGGGTACACCGTGTCCGGTAACATCCGCCACCAAGAGGCCGACCTGCTTTCCATCGACAGGAACGAATTCATAGAAATCGCCGGCAACGGCAGTCACGGGCTGATACGCAGCCGCAATCCGGAGGTTCTTGATCTCGGGGATAGAAGTGGGAAGGATCGAGTGCTGCAACTTTCGGGCCAGGGCAAGTTCGTTTTCAATCGCCAGCAAACGATGCTCGTTGGCATAGGCGATTTGCACGGCCACGTAGCCAAAGGAAAGCAGATACGCGGCAAAAGATAGATGGTCCAGGAGCGGCGAAGGGGGCGGATAACCCAGGCGACGCGCCAGGTTGACCCAAAGGGCCTCTATGGCGAAAACCAGCGTGCCGATAGCCAGGACTCGGCGATTGGGAAGAACCATGAATCTGTCAGATAACTTCTCCACGATGATGACGGTTATGAGGAGGACAAGCGCGCAGACCACGACCATATGGTTGTAAGGGAGAAACGTGCCCGCGGAGCCGCCGAACGCGAACCAGCCAATGCCAGCCACGGCAACGACCGACCCGGCAACAAGGATGATCTTGATAACAAGGCGAAGTCCACCCAGGCTTAATTCCAACCAGGCCAACGAGGCAACAACTACCACCGCATATGAAGCCACAACTTGCATATACGGAACGCTCGTCTGAAACGTGTGAGGCAGAGCCACAACGACAGCCCGCGATTGAGCCATCACTGAGGCACCGTACAGGGAGCTCCAAATTCCGAGCCAGATAAAGAGCCGCGCTCCGCTCCGCCGACGGATGCCAGCAATGGAGCAGGCGGCCAGTCCAATGAACAGGAAAAATGCCCCTGAAATGATGTGCTCGAGTTGGCCGCGGAGAATTGCCAGGACTTGAGCTTCCAACCGCCCACCTCCCAAACATCGCCAAGATATTACAATCGATGGAGGAGTTAATGCGAGCAGTTTTCTGCCGGGAGTTCAAATATTCCTCGGCAAAGACCGGCGATCCCGGCCGGATGACGGGCTCCTTGAGATCTGGCCCACAACCCCAACCCATCGCAACTTGAGAGACCGCAGGTCTTCGTGGTATAAATGGAATGACAACTTGTAGAGATGACCTTCGGGGCAGGGTGAGGGACGACGAAGCAAGCGTCTTCCCAATTCCCGATCGGCGGTAGAGCCCGCGAGGAGAACTCAGAGCTTTAGTGCTGTTCTGTTTTGCCGGCAATCCGGCGCACAGGGCAGCAGCGTGAGAACTCCAGGACTCGGTGAAATTCCGGGGCCGACGGTATAGTCCGGATGGGAGAGGGTCAGGCGCCCGCGTTTGTGTGCGAGCAAGTCTCCGTGCAGGGGGCTGTGCCGGTGCGTATTCACACGCGAGTGCGAACAGTTGGTGGATATCCTTGCCCCGATGCGGGGTGCCGGTTTCCGCGGCCTAAAGCCCCTTACCAAAACCCCATCTCCCCAAACAACATGATTGGCTTGCTGGCGAAGCTCCAGACCCGACCTGTGCCACTTAGATGTCCGGTTCGTGATTGCATGAGTTGACTGGAACTCCGATAGCAGAAATGAGGTCCTGTGTTCAGCGGAATTGTTGAAACCACCAGCCCGGTCCTCAGCATCAGCAACGCCCGCCAGCAGCGCATCCTAACGATTCGCAAGCCCCGTGGCTGGAAGTTGCAGGATGGGGAAAGCATTTCCATCGAGGGCGTCTGTTCAACCGTCCAAAGTTTTGACAGAAATTCTTTCCGTGTCGTGTACATGCCCGAGACATTGCGCAGGACCACGCTCGGCAATATAGTGACCGGCAACGAAGTCAACCTTGAAAGATGCCTGACGCTCCAAAGCCTGATCGGCGGCCACATGGTTCAGGGACACGTGGACACAAGAGCGCGGATCAGGGCCATCAGAAACGAAGGCGAGGCCAGGCTCTATACCTTTCAACTGCCCGCGAAATTTTCCCGTTACATCGTGCCCAAAGGTTCCATTGCCGTCGATGGCATCAGCCTGACGGTAGTGGAGGCGACGCATACCACCTTTCAGTGTTCGCTGCTGGCTTACACGCTCGACCACACAACGCTCGGCGGCAAACGACCTGGCCACGAGGTCAACATCGAGGTGGACATCCTGGGCAAATACATCGAAAGGCTGCTCAACAAATGAGATTGCGGAACCCGGAATCCAAAGCCCCAAAACCGGCGCTTGCCCGAAAAGATGTTTCGCGTTTTCGCATCGCAACCATTCGCGGCGAGTACAACCGCGAGATAACCCTGAGCCTGGAAAAGAAGTGCGTGGAAACTCTCCTGGCGGCCGGAGTTCCGCAGAAGAACATCCGAAGTTTTGCCGTTCCAGGATGCTTTGAGATCCCGATTCTGGCCCAGCGCCTGACGTTGCAGAAAAAGTACGACGCGCTGATCGCGCTCGGAGCCGTGATCAAGGGCGATACCTACCACTTTGAACTCGTAGTGAATGAATGCGCCCGAGGAATCATGGACGTTTCGCTTCGGCATGACCTGCCCATTATTTTTGAAGTTCTTGCTACTTATAACAAACGTGACGCCGTGCGCCGCGCAGGAAACAATAATTTCAATAAGGGAATTGAGGCTGCGCAAACAGCCCTTTCCTTGCTGGCGACCTTGAAAGAAGCTAGAGGTTAGAGGGAACCCATGTTGCAAACAGCTACCATCGAAGAAGCAGTGCGGGACATCCGCGCCGGCCGGCTTATTATCGTCCGCGATAGCCTGGACCGGGAAAACGAAGCGGATTTTGTGATGGCTGCGGAAAAGACTTCTGCGGCCCACATCAACACCATGATCAAAGAGGGCGGAGGCCTGATCTGCGTGGCGCTGACACGCGAGCGCGCGCTGAAGCTTGGGCTGCCTCCGATGGTCGGGGCCGATGATAACGCCACACCCTTCGGCTGTGATTTCACCGTCTCCGTTGACGCGCGAAAAGGGACGACAACGGGGATATCCGCGCCGGACCGCGCCACTACCGTTCGCCTGCTGGCGTCTCCGCGGGCCCAATCCTATGACTTGGTGCGACCGGGCCACATCTTCCCCGTGCGGGCACGGACAGGCGGAGTTCTGGTGAGGGCCGGACACACTGAAGCTTCCGTGGATCTCGTGCGCATGGCCGGCCTGAAGCCTGTCGCGGTGATGTGCGAGATCCTGGACAAGAATGGAAAGTCCGCCCTCGCTCCCAGCATTGAAAAAATCGCTCGCAAGCACCGCCTGCGCGTTTTGAGTATTGAGCAATTGATTGAATACCGCCGCTATCGCGAAAAGCTGGTCACTCGCGTGGCCAGTGCGCATCTGCCCACGGAGTTCGGCCCGTTCACTGCGCACGTCTACCAGTGCCCGTCCCAAAACCAGGAGCACGTGGCGCTAGTGATGGGTAAAATTTCGCCGGACCGCCCCACGCTGGTGCGCGTCCATTCGCAATGCATAACGGGCGACACCCTGTACTCCATCCGATGCGACTGCCGCGAACAGCTTGCGACCGCCATGAAAACGGTTGGCGAGAAAGGCAAGGGTGTGATTTTGTACCTCAGCCAGGAAGGCCGCGGCATCGGGTTGACCAACAAGATTCGCGCTTATGCGCTGCAGGACAAAGGCTTCGACACCGTTGAGGCAAACGAACGGCTGGGCCTGCCCGCCGACATGAGGGATTACTCCGTGGGCGCTCAAATCCTTCGTGACTTGGGCGTTCGCAAGATCCACCTGTTGACTAACAACCCGGAAAAAGTCTCGGGCATCAGGCGCCACGGGCTCAATATACTGAAGCGTGTTTCTCTTGAGATTACGCCCACCCAAACCAACCGGGCGTACTTGAAAGTGAAGAAAGACAAGCTGGGACACCTCCTGAGCAAGGTGCAGTGATTGCGCGAACAAACCTCACGACGCCCGCCAGAATTCTACATGAGCATGGCGCTCAGACTGGCACGCCAATGCCCCGGAGTTCCCTACCCCAATCCGTGGGTAGGCTGCGTGATCGTTCGCGACGGGCGCGTTGTGGGGAAAGGATTCCATCAGGGCGCCGGCACTCCTCATGCCGAGGTTGCTGCCCTGTTGGACGCTGGTCCGCGGGCCGGCGGCGCTGATCTGTACGTCACGCTCGAGCCCTGTTGCCATCATGGACGCACACCGCCCTGCACGGACGCCATCCTGAAAGCAAGAGTCCGCAGAGTCTTCTACGCCATGAAAGATCCCAACCTCCGTGTCGCGGGCAAAGGAGCGCAACGGCTCCGCAGGCGCGGATTGATAGTAAGCGGCGGTTTCTGCGCCCCTGAGGCCGCTGCACTGAACGAGATGTATTTGAAGTTCCAGGCAACCGGCTTGCCCTTTGTAACGGCCAAAGTGGCAACAAGCCTGGATGGGAAAATTGCAACCAGGACCGGCCAATCCAAGTGGATCACGGACGAGGAGGCTCGCCGACGCGCAAGGTTGTTGCGAGCCCAACATCAGGCCGTGCTGGTGGGAATCAACACGGTCCTGAGCGACGACCCGCACCTGGGGCCGCGAGTGCCTAGCGCACAAGAGCCGTGGCGAATCGTTCTCGATTCTAACCTGCGAGTTCCTCTGGACAGCCAAGTCGTGAAGTCGGGCAAATGCATCGCCGCCTGCACCACCAATGCCGATGCCGCAAAGAAAACGCGTCTGGAGAATGCGGGTGTAAAGGTGATGACATTCAAAGGCCGACAGGTTCCCTTGCGAACACTGCTCAAACGTCTGGCTAAAGACGAAATCATCAGCATAATGGTCGAAGGCGGCGGAGAAGTCCTGGGAAGCTTTTTTGACCATCGCCTGGTGGACAGAGTTTGCTGGTTTCTGTCCCCCGTCATCCTGGGATCAGTACAAAGCCGGGTTGCGGTAGCAGGACTTGGCGCTGCCAGACTCGATCAGGCTTGCTGGCTTCGCGATGCCAAAGTGGAAAAGGTTGGAAATTCATGGTTGATTGAAGGCCAAACTCCGCCCCCCAGAAAGAGGTAGCTCCCCCACAACAACCCGCCAGAATTTCGGTACCTGTTAAAACGCTTGGAATAAACAAAAATCAACCGAATTTCCATTCGGCAGGCAAAAGTGTTTCAAAATTGAGCATATTTTTCGCCTTTTCGTGCTCTGGGCAACCCCTTCGTCAGCAAAGGAACTCATATTAAGTGTGTTCGAAAAACTAGCAGTAGGAGGAATTCTCATCGTATGTCGAACAAAATCCGTACAAATCTAATAATAGCCATGAGCGTCCTTTTCCTGTTCACAGGAATGGCATTTGCCAAGACCAAACGCATCGATGTAATCTACGCCTCAACAGTAGGAAAGACGTTGAGACTAACCCCAGGAAAATACCAGATTAACCTTGTCCAGAATACGAAGTCCCCGACGGTCAACTTTTTCAATTCCTACGGAAAGCTGTTGGGCAAGGTGCCCGTAAAGATAGACAACGAGGCCCGGAAAAACAATGACACGCAGGTTGATTACAATACCGTAGCATCGAACGGTCATGCCATTACGGAAATCAGGCCTCAGGGATGGAAAGAGAAACTCATGTTCTCCCATGCCAAGTCAGAATAGGCAGATTGTGGACACAGGCTCAAAGCGCGGCTCCCGAGGGTTCTCATTCTGGATTGTGAGGAACCGCGCTCCAGCCGGAGATCGCGGGCTGGAGGTATTGTGAAAACCGGTAGAATGTGGCAGCGGCATTCTAGGAGATAACCGCCCACGTGGTTGCAGGCCGGCGAACGCGCTAGCGGCATTCCATGATACCCACCAGCAACTCGTGGGCGGTGTAGGTCCGCCGGTCATAGTGAGGCAGCCGAACTTCTTCTGCGATGACCTCGCTCCATTTGTTGCGGCGCGGTTCGCGCTTCAGATAAACGCGCTCAGCAAAGCTGATGCGTCCCTCCCCGATCATTCTGTCAAGAGCTGGATTGTAGCCCAGCGGAATAGTAACCACGAGCCGCCCCTTAGGAGCAAGGAGCCCGCGAAGGTTATCGAATGCGCGCATGACCTTCATTTCGTCTTTCGGTTCCTCGTCCCAACCAACGTGCTCAAGCGTCGAGATGCTCAGGA
>JAJYLL010000008.1 GCA_021787735.1 Acidobacteriota bacterium
CTGGCCGACGGCATCCGCACCGTGCTCATCGGCTCCAAGCCTGATTCGCCGCCCGAACCGCCCCCGAATCTGCAACTCCAACTGCTGCTCGCCTGGCAGCCTTAGAAAAAATGAGGAAAGTCCTGTTTATCAGTACTTGACAGAACGCGGGGCACGCATCAGCCGCGAAACCCTGAGCAACATTCATACCTTGCAGCAATTAAAGGAAGCAAAGCCTGAACTGCGGCGGGAATTGGCCTACATGGTGGGACTCGATCCCATGCCCGCCAGGACGCCTCTCAACGTCAAGATTACCGGCACGCTCGAACAAGACGGCGTCCGCATTGAAAAAGTTGTTTATCAGAGCATGCCCGGCCTCTACGTCACCGGCAACCTCTACTTTCCCACGAAAGGCAAAGGCCCGTTCCCTGTTGTGCTCTACCTTTGCGGCCACCTGCCCGATCCCTACGGAGCCAAAGTGCCTTACCAGCGGCACGCCATCTGGTTTGCCCAGCACGGCTACGTCTGCCTGATTCTTGACACGCTCGAGTTCGGCGAAGTTCCCGGCATTCACCATGGGCTTTACGACCAGAACATGTGGCAATGGCTGTCACTGGGTTACACTCCCGTGGGCGTTGAGGTCTGGAACGCGATGCGAGGACTCGATTATCTCGAAACGCTTCACCAGGTTGATATGCACCGCGTTGCGCTGACCGGCGAATCAGGAGGAGGGTCCATCACCTGGTACACCGCCGCGCTTGATCAGCGCATCGCCGTCGCCGTCCCGGCCATCTCCACCTGGACCGCAGGCACGCAGGTGGCGCTGCACGGTGTGCAGGAAAATTGTGACTGCATTTATTACCCCAACATTTACGAACAGGACTTCACGATCCTGGGCGCCTTGATTGCGCCGCGCCCGCTCAAGATGATCAGCGCTCGGCTCGATCCCATGTTTCCGCCGGCAGGCTACAACGCTGCCTACGAGAAACTGAAAACGATCTATGCCCTCTACGGTGCGGAAGATAAGGTGGCCGCCTTTGACCAGGAAGCCCACCATGGTGACAATGTTCCGCTGCGGCGCGAGTCGGCCACGTGGATCCAGCGCTGGCTGAAAGGCGACATGACGCCGTATGACGACGGGACCTTCACGCCGATTCCTGGCTCTGAGCTTGAGTGTCTGTTGAGGCAACCCTCGGACGCTATCAACTACGCCATCTACAACCACTTCATCCCCGTGGCGCCGATTCGCAACTACTCCAGCGCCCAGGCATGGAGCGCGCGGCGCCAGCAGGTCATGGCCGGGCTCAAGTCAAAAGTCTTCCGCGCCTTCCCCAAAACGCCCGTGCCGCTTGACGCCGAGATAAAACCCATCGAATGGTCATGGGCCAACAAGTACATCAACGTCTATGACGTCACCTTCACCAGCGAGCCGTTGGTCCAGGTCCGTGGCATCCTCTACCGGCCCAAAGGGCCGGAGAACCCGCGCCGGGCGCTTATTTTACGTCAAAGGCCGGCACGATGACATCTCTGTCGTCGACTTTGACAAGCTGCTGCCCCTGTTCGGGCGCTATGAAATCCTGGTGCTGCAGCCGCGCGCCACGGATTTCGAAATCAGTGACCGCGACTGGGTCACACTGGAAAGGACCGCCGAAATCCTCGGCTCGACCATCGAATCGATGCAAGTCTGGGACATCATGCGTGCCATCGAATTCATGACCGCGAACGAAAAGATGAACCCCGCTTCGATCTCGATCTACGGCAAAGGCGACATGAGCATCCTGGCTCTCTACGCCGCCATCCTGGATTCTCGCCCCGGTTGCGTCGTCATGGATCATCCGCCCACGACGCATTGGAATGGTCCGCCTCTGCTGAACATTCTGCGAGTGACTGACATTCCCGAGGCTGCTGCCCTGTTTGCGCCGCACGAGCTGGTGCTGCTCCAGCCTGCCGGCCACGGGTTCGATTACACGGCCGCGCTTTACCGTCTAACCGGCCACGCCGATCGATTCCGGACGGCCCGCAGCTTGCCGGCCGCACTCCAAGTGTGGAAACAGGAACGCTCTCCGGAAGGCCTGAATTAAATCCATCAGAAGAACGGATTGCATGGCCTGTCTTGCGTGGGACCGCGCCACCCACAGTGCCTGTGCCCCCAATCAGGCGGGTGGCGCGTCCAGCGTAGTTTTGAGCAATCTTCCGGAACCCAATGCTACCAGCCTGCGGTAAAATCCCTGAGCGCAGAGAACTCACCTGCGCCTGATGCGAGGATGGCACATTTCAAAAATGAACCTTCGCACCGGCCCGCACGAATGGCGCGCTCATAAGGAGGAATCGAGATGGAAAAGCAGATTGATAAAAAGGCCAATTCACGAAGCCATTCCGGCCGCAGGGAGTTTCTCAAGACCTCGGTCGCCGGCGCCGTGGGAGCAGCACTGGCACCGGCAGCGGCATCCGCCACTCCCCTGCCCGCCACGTCGCGCCGTCCCAACATCATATACATCCACTCGCACGATACCGGCCGCATGACCAGCCCCTACGGAGTTGCAGTGCCCACGCCCAACATCCAGCGCCTCGCGGAAGAAGGCATTCTTTTCCGGCAGGCCTTTAACGCCGCGCCCACGTGTTCGCCCAGCCGCGCCAGCCTGCTGACCGGCGAGTGCCCGCACAGCAACGGCATGCTTGGCCTGGTGAACCGTGGCTTTGAAATGACGCCCGAAGGCTACCAGCACCACATTGTCCGCACCCTGCGGCGCGAAGCCGGATACCGCTCCACTCTGATCGGCCTGCAGCATATTGCCAAAGACCCGCACACCATCGGCTACGACCAGGTGGAAGTGGTTCCCGGCAACCGCGTGGCAAACGTCGCGCCGCGCGCGGTTCGTTTCCTGTACAGCCGTCCGCAGCAGCCCTTCTGGCTGACGGTCGGTTTTTTTGAAACACATCGCCCTTATCACAAGGCCGCGCCTGCTGATGACGCGCGCTACATTCAGCAGCCCTCGCCCGTTCCGGACGTCCCTGCCAGCCGCCAGGACATGGCCGATTTCCATGCCACGGTGCGGACACTCGACTGGGGAGTTGGAGAAGTTCTGGCCGCGATCGATGCTGCGGGGCTTGCTGAAAACACGCTGGTGATTTCCACAACCGATCACGGAATCGCCTGGCCAATGATGAAGTGCAACCTCTTTGACACCGGGATGGGCGTACATCTCGTCATGCGTGGGCCCGGCGGATTTACTGGCGGCAAAGTGTGCGGTGCAATGGTCTCGCATTTGGACGTCTATCCCACGCTTTGCGAGCTGCTTCAGATCAAGCCACCCGACTGGCTCCAGGGCCGTTCATTTATGCCCGTGCTTCGCGGTGAGACCGAGGAAATCAATGAAGCCATCTTTTCGGAAGTGAACTACCACGCCAGCTACGAGCCCAAGCGCGCCGTGCGGACCAAGCGATGGAAATACATCCGCCATTACGGCGGACGCACGCATCCCGTCCTGCCCAATTGCGATGACGGCCTGACCAAGAGCTATTGGGTGAAACACGGGTGGGCCAAAGAAGAGGTTGCGCCGGAAGCCTTGTACGACCTGGTCTTTGATCCCAACGAGAGGAACAATCTGGTGGGCGATCCGGCCCACCGCACCACGCTCGGCGAAATGCGGCAACGGATGAATAAGTGGATGCAAGCAACCAACGATCCCCTGCTGCGCGGCCCGGTCCCGGCTCCTCATGGAGCAACTTACAACGATCCTGACGAGATTTCGCCCGGCGATCCTGTAACCACCGTGCCGTGAGCGACAATGCAGAACTCCACAGGTCACGCATGCTTCCTGCAGTTTGGAATGTATGAGCCAGTTTGGCAAATGCTGAATGTTGCCCACTGGAGGCAATTCCCGTCCCTGCCGAAATCAGGATCGAGCCCTCGGCCGACTGATTCTCTGAACGGCCGTTGACACCGCGCCTTCCATTGGGCACTCTGAAAGATCGGACTGGCAACTTCTGCCGCTGGACGCAGAAGGCGCAACAACCGGCAAGCGAGGAAACATTCCGACGCCAATGAAGATCCGTCCACATTTCGAAATCAGCGTGATGGGAAAGCCCGTACAACTTGGCGCGCGGACGCTTATCATGGGCGTGCTGAACGCCACGCCTGACTCCTTCTCTGACGGCGGCCGATATCTCGACCCCGTCACGGCCATTCGTCGTGGAGTTGAGATGGCAGGCCAGGGGGCCGACTGGATTGATGTGGGTGGAGAATCAACGCGCCCGGGTTCGCGTCCCGTTTCCGCGGAAGAGGAACTCGCCCGTGTGCTTCCCATAATCAAGGGCCTGCACCGCAAGCTGCCTTCCATCCCCATTTCCATCGACACCACCAAGTCCATTGTGGGCGAGCGCGCTGTGGAGGCGGGGGCAGCGATTCTGAACGACATCAGCGGGCTGCGGTTTGACCCGCGCCTGGCTGATGTGGCCCGGCAGAGCGGCGCACCGCTGATCCTGATGCACCTGCGAGGCCAGCCGCGAGATATGCAACAGAAGCCGTTCGCTCGTTCCATTTGTCGCTCGCTCGAAGAAGGCCTGGCGCGTTCCATCCAGCGCGCGCTGGCGCAGGGGGTTCTGCACTGCCAGTTGATTCTCGATCCCGGCCTGGGCTTCGGCAAGACACGCGCGCAGAATTTTGAAATCCTTGCCCATCTTGAGCGGTTGCGGCGCTTCAAGCTGCCCATCCTGGTGGGCAGTTCGAGAAAGTCGTTCGTGCGGGCCATCGTCAGCGGAGAAGGCCTCACGCCAAACGCGAACACGAAAGGTCGCCGCAATCAAGCCGCCTTCTTTACCAACCAGAACCTGCTTGCAGCATTGCCGTTTGGCGATGCAGCGGCTGTGGTTGCCGCCATCCTCGGCGGCGCTCACATCGTCCGGGTGCATGACGTGGAACAGATTGCGCCCGCGGTCAGAATCGCCGACGCCGTAGCGCAATCTGCCAGGCGAGGCAGTTCGCACAGTTTCTGACTCCTCTCGCAGGAATGCCCTGATTTAATCGTTCGGGAAAAGCAGCGAAATTACACCTGAGGAAATGCAGGCAGGCTGAAGCAGTGTCGGGCTCAGGGTGACGGATGGACTTCCAGGCCGAATGGTTCTTGCAGGCCCGCTTCGACCGCGCGCAGAGCTTCCGGATAGTGGCCGGCGGTGAGAGAGGCGGTGCGGTACTGGGCAAGGGCCTGGTTGCGGTTGCCGCTGATGTCATCCAGTCGGCCCAAATAGATGTGGCACCAGGTTACAATGCGGAGGTCAGTGGCGACGTCCAAGGTTTCCTCAAAGTACTTCCGGGCCAGGTCCGGCTTGCGAGTGTTGCTGGTCACTACGGCCATCCCAAACAGGGCGCGTTCATTCTTCGGGTCTTTGGTCAGCACCTGTTCGAAAGCCGCATTTGCTCCGTCGTAGTTGGCGGAGGAGATATCGTTGTCGCCCTCGTCGAGCAGTTGCTGGATGACCGTCCGCCCGGAAGACGCGGCAGTCGGGGCTTGGGTGGCAGGCTCAGCGAATTTCACCTTTCCCAGCCGAATTTCCTCCGCCGCCGGGTTAATGCCTTTGATCATTTGCGGGTAATAGACGCTCATGGAGGCATCCTGTTTTTCGAATTCCTGTAGAGCGTCGTAGAAGTAAGGAACGAGAATGAAGCCGGTGGACGTCATCTGCTGGATTTGTTTGGCCGCGTCAGGAGCGGGCAACTTGTCCATCCGCAACTCGACTGCCCGGATCAGGCATTCGGTCACCAGGAGCGAGAAGTCCTCCTTGAAATCGTTCCGCAAGGCCGGAGCTTTTCTGGCCACCGCTTCCAGCGAAATGGCATGGTGAATTTCCGGACCGTATTTCACCGCCATTGGGTCCAGCAGGAAGTGCAGATACTGATGCCGGATATCGTGAATCCGGAGATCAGCCGAGGGCGTGATCACCAGATAATAGTTGGAGCCATAGATGCGCGCCTGCACCTGGTTCGGTGCCCCGAGAAGATCCAGATAAATCGTGTAGGTGCGCCCCAGGTAGGAGCCGGCCGGAATACGAAGATAAGCATCAGTCAGCTCGATACTTCTGCGCACCGGCGCGCTGTAACGCTCGATGGCGGTATGGAAATCGACCGAAGCGCGCGCCCAGAGGTCGGCCAAGTCTGCCTGCTTGTAAAAAAGCTGGAGCAACGGAACCAGGCCTGCAACGTTCCTGGCGTCCGGGGGAAGATCAGCCAGGGCAACCGACAACTTGAAATCAGGCGGCGGCCCCAGCAGCAGGGCAAGCGAGATATATTGGCCCAGATTCCGCCCGGGATCGGCGACCCGGTGGGACTCGTAAAATTTCCGGAGCTCAGGAAGAACGGGAATATTTTTGCCAGCAAGGTCCGCCCGAACAGCAGAGCGCGCCTTGTCGCCGGCACCAGGGTCATAACCCGCATCGTTGATGGCCGCCAGCACGCTGAAGAGTTGCTGGCTTGATTCCACCAGCACCTTCCCTTGCTGGGCCTGGGAAGGCAGGGGTAAAAGCAGAACGGAAACCAGGAGCATGGCCGCGATTCGAATCAAGGGCTCAGTAGGGCTTCTCCACCCGCGGGCATTTGGAGTTTGCATTGTTTCAGGAGCAGGATTCCAGAGTGTCAAGTACAAGCAGCCTAACCTCGGACTGTGATTGTTCGGAATGACAGGACCACCTGGCCGTTCGTAGGCTGGCCAAAGGAGGTAGCCGGCTGGAAGAGACTGTAATACATCATCTGATCAAGCCGCTGCATCAGCCCAGGAGACTGTTGCCCGGAAAGAATCTTGTACGACGTAACACGGCCCTGGGCGTTGACATAGGTCACCAACACAAGGGGCTGCGCACCCGTATTCAGTTCCATGGAAGGCAGCACCTGAATGCGCGGTGGCGTAATCAGCGGGACGTCAGGAATGTTGCTCGTCCGCGGCGTGCCTGCGCCCAGCATCAGCACGATACAGACCAGGGCCACAAGTGTACCCGCAACAGAAGGGAACAAAACGGGCCGGAACAAGTTTTCCAGCCGCACCGTCAATCGCTGGAAGAGGTTACGGTGCAACTCCTGCGACACCTGCACGCGCAGACGCAAGGCCAGTTGCTGAGTCACCTGCTGGCGGCTCAGTTGACACAACTCCGCATGCAGGGCCTCATACCGGTTGAGTTCCGAGGCGCAGGCCGCGCAGTGCGTCAAGTGGTAACGGACCGAGTGCACCGTTTCGGCCAGGCACACTCCGTCAATATAGTCGGAGAACTGGCTGCGGATTTCCGAGCATGATTCAAAGATCATACAGACCTGCTCAGTCGAACGGCGAGTTTGCGCTTCAGTGTTTCGCGCCCGCGCCGCAAGCGAGACTTGACCGTCCCTTCGGCAATCCCAAGGACTTCGGAAATTTCCTCATAGCTGAGGTCCTCAATTTCTCTCAGCACCACAACCGCTCGATAGGGTTCTGCGAGATCCGCGAGGGCGCGCTTGACCTCCGCCTGGCACTCCGCCTGCTCATAGGCGCTGTAGGGAGTCTCCCGCTCACTCCCGTAAAGGACAGCCTGCATATTCAGGTGCAACGTCTCATCATCCATGGAAAAAGGCTCATGGAAAACACGGCGGCGCCAGCTCCGCCGATGATTGGAAGCTTCGTGTACGGCGATGCGGTAAATCCAGGTTTTCAGGCTGCTGTTTCCGTTGAACTGGCGAATGCCCCGGAGGATCTTGAGAAGAACGTTTTGAAGGACGTCCGCGGCATCTCCCTGATCAGCTACCATGTGAGAAATCAGGTTAAACAAAGGGTTCTGATAAATTCCCAGCAGGTAGGCAAACGACTCCTCAGAACCCGCCTTCAACTCCTCTACCAAGGCAGCTTCGTCGCTGACAGCGGGAGCTGTTTGATCGAGAGCGACACCTATTGAGCGTACCGTATCCACTACAAGTCCAAGATAGCAGGTTAAAACACTCAGGGCAAGCTCAAGTGCAAATTCATTCAGGAGGATTATTCGTTTGGCCGGCTGGCTTGAAAAGAGACTGAAGGAGCACGTGCAAACACGGCCTTCGGCCTGTCGCCCTCACAGCAATTGGTTAGGAGAGAGGCTTATCAGCGGCTGATGCCATACCCAGCTCCCGCCTCAGCAGCGAAGGATCAAAGGGAGAACAGCTGAAATTGCGTCCTTCCAATTCAAAAGTAGGGACTTTCCGTTTGCCGCTGTTGACGCGCATGACAAATTCGACTGCGTCAGGAACTTCTTCGATGTCGATCTCTTCGAACTCCAGGCCGTGTTCTCGCAGAAACTCTCTGGCGCGGTGGCAGTCCGGACACCAACTGGTTGTGTACATGCGAATTTTGGGACCCATAATTTCCTCTGCGCTGAACTGACAAACTCGGCAGTCCGGCCTTCCAGCGAGGCTTCCGATGGAACTCTATCTGAGAGCAGCTTCGACCCGGAATAAATTTGAGAGAGGCGGAGGGGTCTCCACCCCAAAGAAGAATTCTCTACAGATATCAGGCCCGAACCTGGCGGGCGGTTTCCAGGCGGCAGATTGCCCTGCGCAGATCGTCGCGGGCCTTCACAGTCTCAGGGTCAGACTCGGGATGCGACTTCAGGTACTCTTCCACTCGCTTCCGCTTGTTCTCTGCCCGTTCGACATCGATGTCTTCCCCACGCTCGGCAATCTCGGCCAGAACAATTACGCGGTCAGGAAGGACTTCGGCAAAGCCCCAATGGACTGCAACGTAATGCCTGCTATCGTTCTGGCGATACTCAAGCGGACCCGTTTGAAGTTCGGTGATAAGAGGCGCGTGCCCGGGAAGCACACCCAGGTAACCTTCACGCCCGGGAATCGACACCTCATCCACTTCTTCTTCGGCAATCTTGTGGTCAGGAGTAACGATCTCCAGATGGATATATGCAGGAAGTATGTCAGCCATAACTCTTGTTTGCAGGAAGCCCCGAACAGCAAAAGGCTGCTTCGCCGCTTACTCCGCCTTAATCTTCTCCGCCTTTTCAAGGGCCTCGTCGAGAGTCCCGACCATGTAGAAAGCCTGCTCGGGGATATCGTCGTGCTTGCCTTCCACGATTTCCTTGAACCCGCCGATCGTGTCTTCCAGCTTCACGTACCTGCCTTCCAAGCCGGTAAACTGCTGTGCCACAAAGAAGGGCTGCGACAGGAACCGCTGAATTTTGCGAGCTCGGGCCACAGTCAGCTTGTCCTCTTCCGAGAGTTCGTCCATGCCCAGGATTGCGATGATGTCCTGCAAATCCTTGTACTTTTGCAGGATTGCCTTCACGGAGCGAGCAACGTTGTAATGCTCATCTCCAAGAACATGCGGATCGAGAATCCGCGAGGTGGACTCGAGCGGATCCACGGCTGGATAAATGCCGATTTCAACCAGTTGCCGGGAAAGAACGGTCGTCGCGTCCAGGTGCGAAAAGGCCGTAGCAGGCGCGGGGTCCGTCAAGTCATCCGCAGGAACGTAGATGGCTTGTACAGAAGTGATCGAGCCTTTCTTGGTAGATGTAATGCGTTCCTGAAGTTCGCCCATTTCAGTGGAAAGGTTCGGCTGATAGCCGACGGCGGACGGCATGCGGCCCAGCAAAGCGGACACCTCAGATCCCGCCTGCGTAAAGCGGAAGATATTGTCAATAAAGAGCAACACGTCCTGGCCGGCAACGTCGCGGAAGTATTCGGCCACCGTCAGGCCGGTCAGGCCCACTCGAAGACGGGCGCCCGGAGGCTCAGTCATCTGGCCATAAATGAGAGCTGCCTTCGATTTTTCGGGGTTTCCGGGGTGGATCACCCCTGCTTCCGTCATCTCCAGCCAAAGGTCGTTGCCCTCGCGAGTGCGCTCGCCAACCCCGGAAAAAACCGAAACGCCACCGTGCTTCATAGCGACGTTGTTGATCAATTCCATAATGATGACGGTCTTGCCTACGCCGGCGCCCCCAAACAGGCCAGTCTTGCCGCCTTTCAGGTAGGGCTCGATCAGGTCCACAACCTTGAGGCCCGTTTCAAACATTTCGAATTCGGTATTCTGGTCCTCAAGCGACGGCGCGTGCCGATGGATCGGAAAGCTGACGTCCGAGACAATGGGCCCTAGGTTGTCCACAGGCTCTCCGATTACGTTCATCACGCGGCCCAGTGTGGCTTTGCCGACAGGCGTGGTAATCGGCTGTCCGGTATCCACGACCTTCATTCCCCGCACCATGCCATCGGTGGGCGACATGGCAACGCATTTGACACGGCCCTCGCCCAGGTGCTGTTCAACCTCAACCACAACGTTGATGGGTTGCGGAACATCAAAACCGTCCGACACAACGCGAAGGGCGTTGTAAATGGGGGGAAGTTCGGACTCTTCAAAAGCCGCCACCACCACGGGCCCGATGACTTCCACAACTTTCCCTGTCTTTTGCTGCGTCATGATTCTCCCTTATGTTGCTCTGGTTCCTCAATCGATGCTGTCCGGAGATCAGTTGTACTTTTGCGCCTTAATACTCCAAAGCCTGTGCCCCGCTCACGACCTCAATGATTTCCTTCGTGATTCCCGCCTGGCGCAGGCGATTCAGCTTAAGTCGAAGCGATTCGATCAGCTCGTCCGCATTGTTCGTGGCAGCTTCCATCGCCGTCATTCGCGCTGCAAGCTCGGCAGCTTGCGATTCCAGCAGAGACCGGAAAACCTCGATTTCGACATAGCGAGGCAGCAGCGTTTTCAGGATTTGGGCGGGCGCCTGCTCATAAATGTAATCCGTAAGGTATTCACCTTCCGGCGGCACGAGCGGCTCAATGGGCAGGTATCGCTCCAGCTTTACGTTCTGGGACATCATCGACTTGAATTCATTGTAGACAAAATCTACCGCGTCCACCTTCTCGCTGGTATAAAGCTCAATAATCTTATCCGCCAGTTCTTTAGCGTGTGCAAACTCCAGTTGCCTGAAAATGTTCACATACTCCGCCGCCATCGTAACCGGCCGCTTGCGGAAAAAGTCGCGCCCCTTGCGGCCCACTGTAATAAGAGAGACTTCCCGTTGACGGTGCTCGCGAATGTAGTTCTGGGCGGTGCGAAGAAGGTTTGCGTTGAATGCACCGCACAATCCGCGGTCCGCAGTCACGACCACCAGCAGAATTTTCTTTTCCGGGCGGCGTGCCAGCAAAGGATGTTGCTGCTGCTCCAGCCGGCCAGCCAGGCTTTCAAGCAACACCATCATCTGATTGGCATACGGGCGCGCGTTAAAGATGCTCTCCTGCGAGCGGCGCAATCTGGACGCAGCCACCACCTTCATGGCGCGCGTAATCTGCCTTGTGTTTCTAACCGAGACGATACGGCGCCGGATATCCCTCAAAGTTGCCAATTAAGTCTCGCCTCACACTTTCGCGGCTTCGCGTTCCGCTTTAAACTTCTTCTTGTACTCTTCCAGCATGCCCTTGATCTCGGCGCGCAACGAATCATCAAGCTGCTTCTTCTCAACGATCTTCCTTCCAATTTCCGGGTAGGAGGAATCCATGAATTCGTAAAGCCCGGCTTCAAATCGTCGGCATTCCTCCACTCCCATGTCGTCAAGAAGGCCCAGAGTTCCGGCAAGAATCGCAACAATCTGCTTCTCCACGGGCAAGGGCGTGTACTGGTCCTGCTTCAGAATTTCCGTCAACCGCTGGCCGCGCCGAAGCTGTGCTTGCGACGCCTTATCGAGGTCGCTTGCAAATTGCGCGAAAGCCGCCAGCGCGCGGTATTGTGCAAGGTCCAGCCGCAATGTTCCGGCCACCTGCTTCATGGCCTTGATCTGCGCGTTGCCGCCCACACGGGAAACAGAAAGCCCCACATTGATGGCCGGTCGGATGCCGCTATTGAACAAGTCCGTTTCAAGGTAGATCTGGCCGTCGGTGATGGAAATAACGTTTGTCGGAATATATGCGGAAATGTCGCCTGCCTGCGTTTCAATGATCGGTAACGCGGTGAGCGAACCTCCACCCAGTTTGGGGTTCAGCTTTGCAGCGCGCTCCAGAAGCCGCGAATGAAGGTAGAAAACGTCTCCAGGGTACGCCTCGCGGCCCGGCGGGCGGCGCAATAGCAGCGAGATTTCACGATAGGCCACGGCATGCTTGGAGAGATCGTCATAGATCAGCAGCGCGTGCCCGCCCTTGTCACGGAAATACTCGCCGATGGCGCATCCTGCATACGGAGCCAGATACTGCATCGGAGCAGGGTCCGTGGAGCTTGCCTCAACCACAACCGAGTACTTCATTGCCTCGTACTGCTCAAGCGTTTTGATCACCTGGGCAATCGTCGAGCGCTTCTGACCGATCGCAACATAGATGCAGATGACGTCCCCGCCTCGTTGGTTCAGGATGGTATCAATCGCAACCGCCGTCTTGCCGGTCTGCCGGTCGCCGATGATCAATTCGCGCTGGCCACGGCCGATAGGAATCATCGTGTCGATGCCCTTCAAACCCGTTTGCAGAGGTTCCCGGACGGGCTGGCGGTCAACCACGCCCGGAGCAAGGGTTTCAAGAGGATTGAACTCGGTGGTAGCGATGAGACCCTTGCCGTCGGTGGGCCTTCCCAGCGAGTCCACCACGCGGCCAATCAGGGCCTCACCAACAGGGACCGACATGATGCGCTTTGTCCGCTTGACAACATCGCCTTCTTCAATCCGCGTATAGTCGCCGAGCAGCACCGCGCTGACCTGATCTTCTTCAAGATTCAGCGCCAGACCCGAAACACCATGGGGGAGTTCGAGCAACTCGGTCGCCATGACGCTCTCAAGTCCGTGAATGCGGGCAACTCCGTCGCCAACGGACATGACCGTCCCAACCTCACTCACGCTGACGGTACGATCGAAGTTCTCGATCTGCCCGCGAATAATATCCGTAATTTCGTCTGGTCTGATTTTTGCCATTTTTCTATGCTTTCGACCGCTCTGAAGTCTGAAATTCCCTTTGCAGCAAGTTCAGATCTGCCTGGAACCAAGCCGCCCAAACTTTTAATTCTATCTCTAAGCAGGCCACATAAGGCACGCATCACGCAAAAAAAGCGGGCAAGAAAAACCATCAGCAGGGGTTTCGCCTTCCAAGACGATATCTCACCCAACTGCAAATCATGAAACCGACAAAGGGCTTTAATTGTCCGGCTATGCGGATGTCAACTGCCCATGAAGACGCTCAAGGTATCCCAGGGCGGATCCATCGTAGATCGTATTGCCTACCCGGGCCTGAACGCCTCCCAGCAATTTCTCCTCACGAAGGAACTTCATCTCAACTTTCTTGCCGGTCAACTCTGCGAACTTCACTCGTAACGATTCCTTCTCCTCCGGTGTCAAGTCCAGTGCAGAAAGAACCTGCACTTCAACGATGCCGAGGCGCTCATTGGCAACCTTCTGAAAAGACATCAGAACTTCTTCCAGCAGCGCCATTCGGTAATTCACCAGCAGAACACGGAGAAAATTACCCCCAGTCACAGACAACCGGAGCCTTTGAATGACTATATCCAGGATGGCAAGTTTCTGATCCATTGGGACAATAGGGCTGATTAAAGCCTGCCGCAGGTCCGCATTTTCCCGCCAGACAGCAGCGAAATCATCGAGTTCCTTTGGTACGGCGCTGAAGTCACCCTGTGGGCTCAGAACATCAGCAAGCGCCCGTGCGTATCGACTGGCAATCGCCATTGACATAACTTTTGGCCTTCCGTCCCTCTCCACCCGCCGCTGATTACAATCTGCGGCCGTTCCACAGGCTAGTTACTTTTCGTTTTTGATTTCAAATCAGCAAGGAAATAGCCGACAAGTTTCTTACTGTTTTCTTCATCGACTCGCTGTCGGATCTTGCCTCGAGCCTGCTCAAGGGCCTGCTCCACGACGTAGTCTTTCAGTTCCAGCTTGGCGGCATTCGTCGCCGCCACGATTCGAGCCTTTGCAAACTCGTCGATTCTGCCGGCCTCTTCTTCAGCAGCCTGCCGAATTCTTTCCTGCTCCTCGGCAACCTCAGCCTCCGCCTTCTGCCTTAGTGCCTTCACTTCATCCTGAAGACCGGCCAGTTTCTTTTCCGCCTCAGCCAGCCGCGCTTGTGATCTTTCCAGCGCCAGGCGACCCTCCTCGAGACTCTTGCGAATCGTGTCCGAACGTTCGTCAAAAAACGCTCTCCCGCGTTTTCGGTAAAGATAGACAATCAACCCGGCAAGCAGAATGAAATTGACCGTCTCAAAAAGGAGCTCATGGTTTGAGCCACCTTCTTCCGTCTTTTCGGCCGGAGGAGCAGCGGCCAGCAATGGCGCCTGGAAGAAATTGATAGAACCCAGCAGACACATCGCAAGCAGTCCTGCGCGCAAAGCCCGCTTCATGCCTGTACACCTCCGCGCTCACCTGGGGCAATACGAGGGGCAAAAAAAGCATCCGCGACTTCAACCGCCAGCGAATCTGCTGCAGCCCTTAACTCCGACTTGGCCAGAAGTGTTTCCTTTTCCAGTTCTTTCTGCGCTTCGTTGATCATGGCTTCCGCATGAGCGCGTGCGCTCTGAATCTGGATGCCGCGTTTGCCCATCGCTTCCCGACGGGCGGCCTCGCGGTGCTGGTAAATCTCCTGGCGGGCTGCCTGGATCGCCTTTTCGTACTCAGCCATTCTTGCATTGGCTCTTTCAGCCTGCTCACGCGCCTCGGCAAGTGCCCCGCTGGTGGCCTTGGCGCGTGCTTCAAGCGTTTGAGAAAGAGGCCCGAAGAAGAGGCGGTTTAGAAACGCCACCAGGAACAGAACAAAAACGATGGTCGGAATCGATTGGACAAGAAGATGTCCAAGCTGGTTCCCTATTTCACCCATAAGTGTCAGTCAGGCGTACAGATTGGAATCCCTGTGAAATTAAAAGATATAGAATTTAGCACGCGGCACTTCTACGTGTCAAGGGAACCAAGAGAAGTTCATTATTCATACTTAACAAAACCGGGGTTGATGACTCCTTTGGGGTCAAATTTCTTCTTCGAATGAAGCACAGTCTCCCATCTGTCCCCATAATGGGCCTTCCACTGTGCAGCATCAAAGGCGATCCAACCGGAAAGGTACCGTTTCCCGCCCATCATCGTTGCCGCCTGACTTGCCAGGTTCAGCCGCGAAAGCACTTCTTCAACAAACCGATGCGGAACAGCCGGCAGGATTCCAAACCCCATCAGGTGGTCACTCGACGGCCGCATAAAGAGTGGAACGGAAGATGCATTACCGCGTCCCGGCCATAGTAGGATATGCCCTCCTACAAGCGCCTGGGGAGGCAAGCTCTTGAGTACCTGCCCTATATACAAAGGAGTTGTCTGCCATGGCAGCACACATTCCATCCAGGGATGAGCGTATTCCCAAAAACCGGCCCGCCGCCAGATGGCAAACAGGGCGTCAAGCCGCGAGTAGAAATCGACGATCTCGCCTTCTTCGCTGTGGACGTGCCTGTAGAATTTAAGCCCGGCCAGCTTATTGTCGCTGGGCAAGCTTGCCTTGCCGTCAATTTCAATTGTGGCGTGCAGCGGAAAGAACCACTCGGCGAATGCCTGGCGGGCATCACCAACCTGCTTTAATCCCTGCGGGCAAGGGGTACACCAGGATTCCAGAAAATCAAACCTTTCGTCTCCCATGACAATCCTCAAATCCTCAAGCAGGACTTGCATGTCATCGTAAAGCAAGTAGTATGAACGAAACCAAGGCAGGTGAGAACGAACCTTGAGGGTTGCCCGCGTGATGACCCCAAACTGGCCCATTCCGGCCCGAACAGAGTCAAAGAGGTCCTGATTCTGCTGGGCGGAGCAACGAACGGTTTCGCCCTCGCCTGTCACAACTTCCAGTTCAAGGCAGTTGTCGGCCTGAGTTCCGTACCGCCAGGAGGCAACGCCTAATCCTCCAGTGGAGAGCGTACCGCCAATCGTCACGTCCAGGTTGTTGGTCAGCACGGGCGGTGACAACCGCTGGGGAGCGAGATGATTCACAAGGTCGCGCCACTTCAGGCCGGCCTGGCATGTAACGCTGCCCTTCGCAGGGTTAGCCTGCTCAATACCGTTCAATGAGGACATGTCCAGCACAATCTGGTCCGAAAGCGACTGCCCTGTCTGCGAATGCCCGCCGCCACGCGTCGAAACCGAAAGTCCGTTGCGAACAGCGAACTTGATGACATTGGCCACGTCCCGGGTCGACGCGGGCCTTACCACCGCGGCCGGCTTCTTTACAATGATGCGCCCAAAATCGATAGATACGGCTTCACGCGATGCATCATCCACAAGAACCTGTCCACTGACTTCACGGACGAGATCGGCAGTCCAGTTCATCAATTAACCTCCTGAAGGAATTTCGGGTTTCTGGTCAACGACGAATAGTGCAGCCCCATTGTTGAAACTATCACAGAGCGCGGACGGCTCACAATTCCGCTCTTCGTTCCGCGAAAGGGCCGACCGCAGGGAATCCTGATTGGCCTCCACTTGGACCGACCGTCCCTGCTCCGCACCTGGATCGGTGAAGTGGTACGCTATAGTAAAGTACAGTGTGAGCGATAGCTCCCGTCTTGAACCCAGTCCTTGTAACAATAACAAGGCAGGGCCGGAGCGTGAACTTGTTTGTCCATTTGTCATCATGTAAGATTTCTCTTTGCAATACTCTGTCAACAAGAATGTGATTTGACCTGCGTGGAGGTGTGAATTTGGCAGAAGCGCCGAAATACGATGTCGCGGTAATTGGAAGCGGACCGGGCGGATACGTAGCGGCAATTCGGTCTGGCCAGCTTGGATTGAAAACAGTTCTGGTCGAAAAAGATAATAAATTCGGCGGAACGTGCCTCCATGTTGGTTGCATTCCTACCAAGGACCTGCTGCTGAATGCTGAGGTTTACGATTACTTCAAGCATGCACGCGAATTTGGCATTGAATGCACGGGGTATTCAGTCGACTGGGCGGCTGTCCAGGCACGCCAGAACAAGGTGGTTACCAAGCTGGCCAAGGGAGTCGAGTTCCTGCTGAAGAAAAATAAGGTTGAAATCGTGCAGGGCTTTGGGCAACTTTCCGGGCCGGGCCGCATTACTGTGACCGATTCAAATAAGAAAACAAGTGAAATTCAGGCCAAGAACATTGTCCTGGCTACGGGCTCTGAAGCTAAAATGCTGCCGGGTCTCGAGCCGGACGCCAAGACGATCCTCACAAATAAGGAAATCCTGAATCTGAAGAAGATTCCCAAATCCATGGTTGTGATCGGTTCAGGCGCGGTCGGCGTGGAATTTGGATCGATTTTCAAACGTTTCGGAACCGAAGTCACCATCATTGAAATGCTGCCCCGCATTGTTCCGCTGGAAGACGAGGAGATTTCGGCAACACTGGAGAAATCGTTGAAGAAACAGGGCCTTGCAATTCACACGCAGGCAAAGGTTGAGAAGGTAGCAAGGACAGCCAAAGGTGTGACGGTTGATTTTACTGACGCCCAGGGCAAAGCCCAAAAGATCGAGGCGGAAACCTGTCTGGTCGCCGTTGGACGTGCGCCCAACACCCAAGGTATCGGCCTCGAAAAAGCCCGTGTGAGATTGGAACGCGGGTTCGTGAAGGTTGATCCCTATATGCGGACGGATGAGCCCGGAGTTTACGCCATCGGTGACATCGTTGCAGGGAGTCCGCTGCTCGCGCACGTGGCCTCCGTGGAGGGCATCATTGCCGTAACCCATGCGGCAGGGCAACCGGTTGAGCCCATCAACTACCGCCAGGTTCCGAATTGCACTTATTGCGAGCCGGAAATCGCCAGCACAGGACTGACGGAACGTCAGGCCCACGAAAGCGGTTACGACGTAAAAATCGGAAAGTTTCCTTTTGTGGGCAATAGTAAGGCGACTATCCTGGGCGCCCCGGAAGGTTTTGTGAAGATCGTCAGCGACGATCGTTACGGCGAAATCCTGGGAGTCCACATGATCGGACCTCGTGTAACCGAGATGATCGCAGAGGCTGTCGTCGTAATGCGGCTGGAAGGAACGGTTGAAGATCTGGAGCGCACAATGCATCCCCATCCCACGCTCACAGAGGCTTTTCCTGAAGCTGCCCACGCAGTCCACGGGATGGCTATCCACATTTAGCTGGAAGCGCCAATTTGCGGCTGGCGATTGGATCGGTCCTCGGTCGGCAAGGGTGCACACAGCGCCTCAAATGATTTGTCTGGTCGAACTTCCGGGTGTTGTAGGTTATGCGGAAGGCCTGCGCCTGCAACTCGAACGGGTGACAGCGCGCAAGGCTGGAGACATCCCCGATATACTCCTCCTTCTGGAGCATCCGCCTGTTTACACGCTTGGGCGCAATGCCAACCGGGCGAATATTCTGTTTTCTCCAGATCGGCTCCAGAGTTTGGGTGCCGAAGTTTATGAAACGGACCGGGGCGGCGACGTCACTTTCCACGGCCCGGGACAGCTTGTCGGCTATCCTATCCTTGATCTTACCCGGCACAAGCGGGACCTTGCCTGGTACATGCACTCGCTTGAGGAAGTTTTTATACGAGTAGCGGGAGAGTTCGGTCTAGAGGCGCAACGGGCGGCAGGCGCGCGCGGCGTTTGGATAGGCAACGACAAACTGGTTGCCATGGGCGTGCACGTGTCGCGATGGGTCACCTCCCACGGCTTTGCCTTCAACATCAACACGGATCTCCGTTTCTTTGATTGGATTGTGCCCTGCGGCCTGCATGGAAAGGGAGTGACATCGCTCCAGAAACTCCTGGGCCGGCAAATCCACATGAGTGTTGTTGCCGATCGTGTCATCCGCCATTTTGGTGACGTATTCGGCATGGAAATGAAGCGACCCGAACAATCACTAATAGTGTCGGGCCAGCAAGCAGGCGCAGTTCATCTGTAGGATACAAAGAGTAGTCCTCCTGACAAGATATGGTTCAAGCCCGGCCCACCAGATACAACAAGAAGGCGACTGCCCCCAGCGCACAAACTCTGGAGCGTATGCTCTATTACCTGAAGCTCACCCGCGAGGCGGAAACTCGAATTGAACGGGTCCTCTACCGCCAGGGCAAGATCGTCGGTGGCGCTTTCACTGGCCGCGGGCAGGAAGCCATCGGGGTGGGATCCGCGATCCAACTTGTGGATGGCGACGTGGTTCTGCCGTGCCACCGGGACTTTTCTTCCTTCCTGATTCGAGGGTTCTCTCTGCGCGAAATTTTCTGCAACTGGATGGCGCGAAGCAATGGGCCTTCCCGTGGGCGCGATAACACGCTCCACATTGGCGACATGAGGCGGGGCGTTATCCCGATCATTTCGAATCTCGGCGATACATGTCCCGTGGCATGCGGCGTGGCAATTGCGTTGAAGAGGCGACAACAGGGGAATGTGGCCATCGTCCATTTCGGCGAGGGGACGACCAGCCGCGGCGACGTTCACGAGGCCATGAATATGGCCGCCGTCATGACGCTTCCCGTCCTCTTTGTCTGCAACAACAATGGCTATGCCTATTCGACTCCGACCGACAAGCAGTACGCCGTTAAGGATCTCGCTATGCGCGGGGCGGCCTACGGCATGCCGGGAGTCAAAGTGGACGGTACCGATGTCCTGGCGGTTTATTCCACGCTGGAGAAAGCCGTCCTGCGCGCCCGGTCCGGCCAGGGGCCCAGCTTTATTGAGTGCGAGACTTTCCGGATGACCGGCCATTCGGCGCACGATGCGGCTGAATATGTTCCAGAGAAGCTCTTTGTGCAGTGGGCCAAAAAAGATCCTATCACGCGGCTGGAAAATATTCTGTTGACGAGAAAAGTGCTGAGCAAAAAGCAGATTCACGATCTGGATAAAGAAATCAGCAAGCAGGTGGATGACGCCATTGCGTTTGCGGAGGCAAGTCCGTTTCCGGAAGGCGCAGATGCAATGGAAGGCGTCTACTGCGATGCTGACTGCTGGTGGGAAAGCCCAACTGCTGAGTAAATGCACAACTCATGCCGCAACTGACGTACCTTGAAGCAATTCGACAGGGCCTTTGGGAAGAAATGGAGCGAGACCCGTCCGTTTTTCTCCTGGGCGAGGACATCGGACCTTACGGAGGTGCGTTCAAGGTTACTGAAGGGATGCAGAAGAAGTTCGGCGAGGACCGTGTGATCGACACTCCAATTTCTGAATCTGCCATCGTAGGCGCGGCCATCGGCGCGGCGCTGATGGGCATGCGGCCTGTGGCGGAAATGCAGTTCATGGACTTCATTTCCTGCGGTTTCGACCAGATTGTCAACATGGCGGCGAAGATTCACTACCGCTGGGGAGCTCCTGTACCCATTGTGATTCGCGGACCCTCCGGGGCTGGTGTACATGGTGGACCGTACCACTCACAGTCAAATGAGATGTGGTTTGTTCACACCCCCGGGCTAAAAGTTGTGGCTCCCGCGACGGCGTACGATGCCAAAGGGTTGATCAAATCATCGATCCGCGACAACAACCCGGTCATCTTTTACGAGCATAAGTACCTTTACCGCCGGATCAGGGATGAGGTCCCTGCCGAAGACTATGTTGTGCCTTTGGGCAAGGCTGCCGTTCGCCGTGAGGGCACCGACATTGCCGTCATTACATATGGCGCGATGGTCTGGACGGCGCTTGAAGCTGCGGACCTGCTTGCACAGAAGGGGATTTCGCTTGAGATCGTTGACCTCCGGACCCTGTTGCCTTACGATGAGCAGTGCGTGCTCTCCAGTGTGCGCAAGTGCAGCAAGGTGATTTTGCTGCATGAAGATACGCGAGTTGGCGGCATGGCAGGAGAACTTGCAGCAGTGATCGCGGAGAAGGCCTTTGAGGACCTTGACGGCCCGATCGTGCGAGTCACAGCACCAGACACACCCGTTCCTTTTTCGCCGCCGCTCGAGGAATATTTCCTGCCCAACGTCCAAAAACTTACAGATGCAGCCCGGCAGCTTGCAGCCTATTAGGGGTTGCAGAACAGCCGCTGGAACAGGAAGTTGCTGCGAGGATCGTGATGCCAACAAATGTTGTAATGCCCCAGATGGGTGAAAGCGTCGCCGAAGGAACGATTGTCAAGTGGCTGAAGAAGCCGGGTGATCATATCGAGCGCGACGAACCTCTGTTTGAAATCACGACGGACAAGGTGGACGCCGAAATTCCGTCTCCTGCTGCAGGAGTCCTTACAAAGATCCTGGCAGCGGAAAACGAAACGGTGGCAGTCAATACCGTGGTTGCAATCATTGACGGCCAAGGTCCAGCGGAAGCAACAAAGGTCGGGCCAAAAAATCAGCAGGCCCCAGTCCAGGAACCAGAGCCTGAGCCCACTCCCCAGCCCCCTACTCTTCCCGCGACACTGGAAGTTACACCGGTATCAGCTACACCGCCCATCGCAGCCCGCGTAGGCGAAAAGGTCCGTTCTTCGCCTCTGGTCCGGCGGATTGCTCGCGAGCACAACGTAGACCTCGCTCGAGTGCGAGGAACAGGACTGGGAGGAAGGGTCAGCAAGAAGGATATTCTTAGATTCCTGGAAGGTCGAACCCCGGTTGTGACCGAACCCCAGACCGCAAAGCCGGTGGTGGTCAAGCCCCCCGCAACGTCCTTAGGGCAGACAGTCACTTTCACCGGGCCCACGCAATTGGCCGCCATGACTCCCCAGCGGCGGCTGATCGCCGAACACATGATTGCAAGCAAAAAAACCTCGGCGCACGTGACCACTGTTTTCGAAGTTGACATGACCGGCATCGTGCAGACCCGTGAGGAAATGGGTGCAGAATTTGAACGGAGCCATGGTTTGAAACTGACTTACACTCCGTTTATCGCACGTGCCGCAGTCGAGGCAATCAAGCAGTTCCCGGTTTTCAACTCTTCAATCGAGGGAACAAACATCATTTACAAACAGGCCATCAATCTGGGAATCGCGGTGGCGCTTGAAACCGGCCTGGTTGTTCCGGTCATCAAACATGCTGAAGACAAGAACTTTCTCGGAATGGCCCGCGCTGTTCAGGACCTTGCCAGCCGCGCACGGTCAAAACATCTGAACGTTGAAGAAGTACAGGAAGGCACATTTACAATAACGAATCCCGGCATCTTCGGGAGCCTGTTTGGAACACCGATCATCAATCAGCCGCAGGTTGCCATCCTGGGAGTTGGAGTTATTGAGAAGAGGCCGGTTATCCGCGATGATGCAATTGCTATCCGCTCAATGGCTTATCTGATGCTGACCTTCGACCACAGAATCATCGACGGCGCGGTCGCAGACCAATTTATGGCGTATTTAAAGCATTGCCTGGAGAACTGGCAGGAGCCCGTCATATAAAGGTTCCGGTAAGAGTCTTTCCAGCAAGACTCATTGAGGCTGGGGATTCGCCAGCCGGTCAACCAGGCCGTTCAAATCATCCCTACATCCCGCACCATCAAACCCCTGCTGCTTCATTTGCGGGAGGAAGCGCGCGAGATTCTGCGCAAAGAATATCTTGCCGCGGTCAGGCTGGTCGAGCACCGCATATTGCAAGGCGAGCGTCTGCAGCAGCCCTAGCGAAGGATTTTTCTCGCGGGACCATTTGGCAAGGTTTTCTCTAAGAACTCCTTGCAAGTAATCGGTAAATTTCAAGGTCTGGTCTTTATACTGGCCATCCGAGTACGAATAAACAGAAATTACGTCCGCGGCGTCTTCCTGCGTTCCGCACGCTGTCACCTGTGGCCGGTGCACAACCAACTCCCGAGTAGGATCAGGGCCAATTCTTCGAATTTCCAGACCAACAAAAGGCCATCCATTCAGCCCCTCAATCCGGCCGATGACATTAAGCGAATTTTTGTCAACTTCCAGAACGGTCACAGTTGTGCAGCAGCGATTGCCACCCGAATAGACTCCGACCACCAGGTCGGGTTTGCGGTTATTAGTGAGGTCACGAAGATAAATTGGACGTGGCCGGGAGTTTCGAACCGGCAATCCCTGTCGCCCCGCAAAATCATAAAGCGCGGTCCAGGCATCACGGGCGCCTTCGAGCGTATCTACCTGATAGGCAATCTGATTCTCACTGTTGTAAACAACCAGCCGACCTGGAGCAAAACCAAGGGTCACGGAATTGGACCTGTACAGTGCTGCGCGAAAGTGCCGGTCAAGTGGAAATGTCTCAATCCGCTCAAAGCCTGGAATATCTGGATACCCGCTGCCCGCTTCTTTCTTCCCCAGCACGTATTGCTCGGCCGAAGCTGCTGCGTTCCTGAGGGCCGACGGCTTCCAATCGCGCTGAAGCCCGAGCACAAAAAGGAACACCATGAGTGCCAGCAGTGCCGAGATGATTAATTCGCCCTTTCGCATTTCAGCAGTGAACTCTCCGGAAGGGTTCGGGCTTTGCTTTCAGCCTCATCTTTAGCTATTTAACCATGTGCAACGCAGATTGTCATGGATAGGAGAGATTCCGTTCATGGCTCCGTCTGCCGGAATGAATCGAGGACCCACATATCTTTCCTTTCGTCGTGGCGAAGGACATACGTGTTTCCGTCATCGGCCCTCACTTTGAAGCACCGATACCCTATGCCGTACCATTGATCGAGAACCTCAGCCACCTGATAGGGGCGAGCGTTCTCTTCATTAGCGCGAAAACGGAGAGGCCGTTCGTCAGCTTTGTAGCCGGCGTAACATTCAACGTGGAAAGTCATTGGCATCGCAGACCTCTGGCATTACATGGCCAGCTCGCGGCGAATAGACTGGGCGTATTCATCGGCAAAGGCAATCGGCTGGATGGTGATTCCTGCCTCTGTCAGAATACTCTGAGAAAGAGTGGCGGCTTCACCTTCCTTCGAAGCCAAGTCCTCGACTACGGCCGTCAAATCGGCAGGCTCGCTGCGGCGGACATGGTCCATGGTATAAACAAGCACCTTGGCAAGTTCGATGTCACGCTTGAGAGAAAGGGAATGAATAAGCTTGATGTGGCCGTTAGGCATTCCCGCTATTTCCGGTGGGCGATACCCGAAATCGAAAGTAAAAGGATCGCCAGAATGCGTCCAGCGCGAGGCCCGAATGTTCCGCTCAAATTGGGGCAGGTTCCACAACCCGGCGCGGACAAATGAAAGCCTCAGCCGCTGCTTGACCCGTACTCGCGTGTCGACCGGGAGAGGCCCCTCAGTTCGAGCGCCAACGTACCGTTTGAAAAGGTCCTGAATTTCCGCTGCCGGGTCCCGCAGCAGGCAGGACCTGACCGGGCCAATTTGCACCAGGTTCGAAAAAGATTGCTCCATCCAACCTACGTAGGAGTCCAGTTCATCGCTGTGCTCATCAATCTGCTGCTCAAAATCCTGTTGTAATTCCCGCAGAAACTCCAGATCAGCCTGTGGATGGAAACGCTTGATCCGGCGGAAATCATCGGTAAAAAGGCACCCCAGGTAATTTTCGTCGGGGCTGAACAGGAACAGGCCGATATTCAGGAACTCGCCCCGCACGATATCCGGCACATATTGCACCAGATAGAGCGAGCATTGCTTTAGATTTTCCGTTTCAGCCATAACAAGCACCTGGGTTCGGCCCTACTCACAATCTAGCCCCAATTGGGAAACGGTCTCAATGAACTTTCTTTAGCATCGATAATGAGCTGGCGCACGCGGCGGCGGCGCTCATAGAGCCGCTCCGCAAGCCGTGAAATCTGGTCCGGGTCACCTCCACACCACTCCGGCGGTACATCACGAAGACACCCTTCCAGTTCGGAAGCCTGGATATTTTCGATTCGCGCGAGATGCGGCTCAAATGATTGGAGCCCCCGAACGCTTTCATAGACAAGGCGTCGCGGATAAAGACTTCGAATGGGGCTATCGGGGAAATTCCATTCTCCGTCGTTGAAACAAAAGCCGTGGTCAATCAAGGTTGCAGAGTAATTGCTCCCCCTCTGCTCGATGGAGCGGTAAAAGATCACCTGGCGGCCATCGCAATTGCAGGTCCACTTGTCCAGCACGTAGGCTCCCAGAAAAATCGATGATAGATTAGTAACCTTGCGCAACAACCGGTCTGGAAGGAAATCTACAACCAGCGTCTGACTGGGGACGCCCGGAAATTTTGAACCGAAATGCAGTCCCGCTGCACACTGCTCTTCGTGTCCCACTGTTTCAAATTTCAGGGGCGGCGTCCCCGAAATAAGGTTCTGCGAAACCTGCACGAAGGCGTGGTCCGGTACCGGAAGCTGGATAAGTGTCGCCAACCGGCTGGCCAGCATCTCATTGGCCAGGATTCGGACGTGTTGAGGATTGTTGCTGAACTTGACGACGTAGGTCTCTCCGTCATCGCAGCACATCAGAAACGGCTGCGAGCCGCCACGCATCCGCCGGATAAATTCTATGGCCTGGACCTTCCGGACTGCATCAGATCCAGTCAGGCTGGATTGTAAAGAAGGTGAAGGATCAAGAGGGCTGCCCGTTGAGCGAGTTCCACAGCCGAAGTTTCCGGACCTTTCGTGCATCCCTCGTGTGCGTTATCAAGCCCCTTCTGCAGATTTGGTTCTAGCTCCGCGGAAAGCAGCTCAGCAAGCGGGGGTAGCCCTCCCACGCTTTCTGACTGCAAAACCACAAGAAAAAGCCCCCAGATGAGAGCTAATGGGACCGCCACCAGGCCACTTTCCGCCAAAACAAATTCCCTGCCTCATGCTCCTGGCAGGCGGGCACGCCATGCTGTCAACATCAGTGGCGGCCGCGCGGCTTCTTTTGGGAAACAGGCTTCCGGGCCCCTTTAGGTTTCGCGGGCTTTCCGGCTTTTTTTGCCGCTTTCACGGGCTTTGCCGCCTTCTTGGCTTTTGCTGGCTTTTTGGCCTTTGCTGGCTTGCTGGGTTTGACAGCTTTTTTTGCCTGCGCGGTCTTCGTTGGTTTTGCTTTCGTCTTCCTCGCCTTGGCCCGGGGTGGCCGGCTGACCTTGGCAGGAGCAGGCGGAGGAGGTGTGGGTGCCGCTGGCACTTCCAGCTCTAAAGGCTCAACCTCTACATCTTCGGACTCATAAGAGATTTCTTCGTCCAGATCTGTGAGGTCTTCGCCAAATGATTCTCCTTCAAGCTCCTTTTCGGAGTCGGAGGGGTGTTCTTCTTCATAATCCTCGAATTCTTCCCCAAGCGCATTTTCGTCTTCGTCGAACTGCATGGGATCCTCCTCTTGAGATCTTCTCCCGTCAGTAACAAAGCTCCGGCTGTTTCATGCAATGGGCTCCTAAAAGCAAAGCCCTCATGGGCCAGATGTATAACACTGGGCACCTGCTGTCAAGAGGCTTCTCGCCTGCTTAGTTTTAAGGCTAGTCCGAGACCCGGTACAAAGCCAGGACCTGGCCGGGAACAATGACAGACCCATACAGATGATTCCACTCGCGGATCTGGGCGACCGTCACCTTGAAATGGTTTGCAATGTCCGTCAGCGTATCACCCCGGCGAATCCGGTAGTGGTAAATAGAACGGTGATTCTTCCTGGCAGGGTGATTGGAAGCAACCTCTTTCGCATGACTCCCACCGCCGATTTTCAACACTCGGCCGGCAACAATCGAATGCCCATTCAAATGATTCCAGCGGCAAAGGTCATCGACGCTTACATGGAAATGGCTGGCGACACCTCCGAGTGTGTCGCCTCTCTGAATACGGTAAATGCGGACGCCATTGCGAACTTCGGCTTTGTATTCGGTCCGACGCTCAGGCGTCTCGATTGCGTGCCCAAACACCTGCAGGGTTCTCCCGGCAACGATCACCGAACCCCGCAGATGGTTCCAACGGCGCAGGCTTGCAACACTCACATGAAAACGGTGGGCGATGGCGCCGAGCGTATCACCGCTCCGGATTCGGTAGCGGTAATAACGGCCCCTTCGATAGAGAGGTTCTCGCCCGGGCGGAAGAGGAAGGATCAGGTAGGTGCCGGCTTCCGGGTCATCGCCCGGGTCAAGATGATTGGCTTCCGCGAGGG
This sequence comes from Acidobacteriota bacterium, assembly GCA_021787735.1. GTDB lineage: Bacteria > Acidobacteriota > Terriglobia > UBA7540 > UBA7540 > SCRD01. The sequence continues at coordinate 26,805 of JAJYLL010000008.1, forward strand.
CGATACGTGTCACCCGATACTTCTGCGCAATGGCAGCAAGAGTGTCGCCGTCCTCCACCTTTACGGCCCGCCACCAGATACGCTTTGCGGGAGGTACTTCCGCAATGCGCTTCTCATACAGACCCTTGGTCCCATGAGGAAGGTTGAGAACGTAAGCGCTCTGGTTCAGCGGGGTAGCCCACGTCAAAAGACTCGGATTGAGCCTCTCCAACTCTTTGACAGGCTGATCTAGAAGTTCGGCCACGAGCCGAAGGTCGGTCGGGACCGTGACAACAACTTGATCTGGATCCAGCGGAGCATCCGGCGGGACCTCGAACCCGTAAGCACCAGGGTCCTTGGCAATCAACGCCGTGGCAATGAAAATCGGAACATAGTTCTGGGTTTCCTGCGGTAAGGCATGTAATTCGCGGAGTTTCCAATAATTTGCATAACCTGTCCGCTCAATGGCACGCTGGACGTTCAACGGGCCGGCGTCGTAGGCGGCCATCGCAAGGTACCAGTCCCCGAACTCTTTATAGAGGTCCCTCAGATGCCGGGCCGCGGCGTCCGTCGATTTTATCGGGTCTTCGCGCTGGTCCTCATACTGGTCGAGTACCAGTCCGTATTCCCGGGCGCGTGATGCCATGAACTGCCAGATGCCCGTTGCACCGGCTTTGGAAACAGCATGGGGGTTGAAACCGCTTTCCGCCGCCGCCAGGTAGATCAAGTCCCGCGGCAATCCGTACTTGCGGAGAACACCGGCGATCATTGGCCCGTACATTCCGACCCTCTTCAGAATATTCTCAATGTAGCCCTGCCCTCCATTTTGAAAGTACGTGAGGAAGCTCAGTACATAGTCGTTCGTAACCAGCGGAAGGTCTGAACGCACTGAAATCAATTCCTGCTCAGCCCGTTGTCTGACCCTGGGATCTACAGGGAAAGTGAGCTCTGCAAAAGATTCGATAGGCGGGGGCTCATAATCGTGCTGGCTCAAAGTGTCACCGTTGGCCGACGCTGAAGCCTCAAGCCCGTAAGTATTTTCGACAAGTTTGTTAAATTCTGCGCTAAGCCGGCTGTTGTTCTGGATGTCCTCCCCGGACTCCAGCAGCAGGCTGAGGGCACTATCAAAATCCTGTTTAGCCTGTTGCAGGTTCCCGGTGTGGTACTCTTTCATGCCTTCGCCGTAAACGGCGTCAACCTTCGCAATCAGGGCTCCGACCGGGTCAGGAGCCACCTGCTTCACAGGGGTATTGGGAGGCACAGTCTTAGCGACAGGGAACTGGGCCGGAGGGGGGACATTCGAAACCGGAGGTGTAACCGCAACTTTCTTGTTACCGGAACTGCACGAACCCAATGCAAGCACCACGGCCAAAATAAGAAAAACCAATCTGCTATTCTCCAACGTTTCCTTCCTCTCAGGCCATTCTCTTGTCTCCCAACCGCCTGGGAAACAACATAGGCAAATTTTACGTAGGCTCCCCTTGCGAGGTCAACCCAAAAGCCGCTATGACCACAGAATAGTATTGCCTCTTGAGCAAGCAGGGTGGGCGAGCGGAGAGTCACGTTGGTGCTAACCAGAGCGAAGCTGGTCGGTCACACTGCGGTTCGGTTATAATCAAAGGTTATTGGGGCGACACAACGCCTACTGTCTGATTTCTGCTGCCATCAAACATAGGTATACATGCGAAACCCTCTTCGACCCCTGTTCCCGTATCTGGCTAAATACAAGAAGGGTTATGTGGTTGGCTTCGCCGCGCTCATCATCACCCAGCTTGTTGGCGTCACCATTCCCCTGGTGATCAAAGAAGCGTTTGATGCCTTGACGCGAGGCGTCACCTCGCAAAGGCTCGCTTTTCTTGCCTTGCTCCTCCTGGGTATCGCACTGACGAAAGCGTTTTTTCAGTTTTGGATGCGCTGGATACTGATCGGGATTTCGCGTGATGTTGAGTACGACCTCCGCAACGACCTCTTCAAACACCTCATGCGCCAGGACACCCGTTATTACAACGAACATCGTACCGGCGACCTGATGGCGAAGCTGACCAACGATTTGACCGCTGTCCGAAATATTGTGGGGCCGGGCATCATGTACTCGGCTAACACCGTGGTCACCGGAATCGTTACGATCGCCCTGATGGCCCACCTGGACTTGCACCTGACGCTGCTGGCACTGGCGCCTCTGCCACTGGCTTCGATTGCAGTCAAGTTCTTCGGACAACGGATCCATGAGAGCTTTGAGAAAATTCAGGCAATGTATTCGGAACTCACCGAAAAGGTGCGCGAAAACCTGGCTGGTGTCCGGTTGGTACGGTCCTTTCGCCAAGAAGATCCCGAGATGCGTCAGTTCGACCGCATGAACCAGATCTACGTGGAAAAGAACAAACGGCTGATCTGGATCACAAGCTTTCTGTGGCCTGCCCTGGCGTTGCTTTTCGCAATTTCCTTTCTGCTGATTCTGGTGGTCGGCGGAGAGCATGTGCTGTCTGGCAAGATAACTATTGGAACTTTCGCTGCGCTCAACATCTATCTCATGAACCTGATCTGGCCAATCGTCGCGCTTGGGTGGGTGACGAATATTATCCAGCGCGGTCTTGCTTCGATGGGGCGATTATGGACTATCTTCGCTGTTCAACCTGCCATTAATGACCGACTGGCCCCTGAACATCCTATCCAAGAGCTTAATGGCGAAATCGAGTTCCGTAACCTCACGTTCGCCTACAACGGATTCCCGATTCTCAAAGACATTAACCTGCATATTCCGGCCGGAAAGACCTTTGCCATCGTGGGGGCAACCGGGTCCGGCAAGACAACCCTTGCGGCGCTGGTGCCCCGCCTGTTTGACGCACCGGAGGGAGCAGTCCTCGTGGATGGAGTTCCGGTGCGCCATGTACCGCTCAGGACTTTGCGGTCGAACATCGGGTTTGTCCCGCAAGAAACATTTCTGTTCAGCGATTCAATCCGGGAAAACATCCGGTTTGGAGTACCCGGTTCTTCCGATAGCGAAGTGGAACACGCCGCCGAGGTTTCCAACATCCTGCCGGAGATTCTGAGTTTCCCCAAAGGGTTTGAATCTATGGTGGGAGAACGCGGACTGACGCTCTCCGGTGGCCAGAAGCAGCGAGTGGCCATCTCACGGGCGATCATTCGCAACCCGCGCATTCTGATCCTTGATGACGCGCTCTCGAGCGTTGATACTTACACGGAGGAAAAGATACTGCGGCACCTGACCGAAGTGATGGCCGGAAGAACGACAATACTGATCTCGCATCGTGTCTCGACCATTCGCAATGCCGACGAGATTGTCGTCCTCCACGGGGGAACGATTGTGGAACGTGGCTCGCATGAAGAATTGCTGGCGATGGACGGCCATTACGCGGAACTGTACAACAAACAATTAATCGAAGAATCACTTGAAAAGGAAATCTGAATAGGCAATCTGATGGCGGACAGTCTTCACGAAGAAGAAGTTCTCGGGAAAGCGTATGACGCGCACCTGATGCGGCGGCTTCTGGCCTACCTGCGTCCCTACCGGCAGGTGGTGTTTTTTGCGTTGATTGCCATCTTTTTGTACGGCTTGCTGCAGGCGGTACCCCCCTATCTGATGGGATTGGAAATCGACCGCTATCTCGACCCCACGAAAAGACATCAAATTCCGCAGGGTCTGCTGCATTTCCTCAGCGCGAATCCCCGTACCGGCATCCTTCAAATCGCATTTGCCATCTTTCTGCCGACTGTTCTGCTGACTTTTATCCTGCAATTTGCCCAGACTTTCGCCATGCAACTGGTTGGCCAGAAGGTCATGTACGATCTGCGCAAGCAGGTTTTCGAGCATCTACAGCGTTTGCAGATGAGCTATTTTGACCGCAATCCCGTGGGTAGGCTGGTCACTCGAGTAACCACAGACATCGACGTTCTCAACGATATGTTCGCCTCCGGCGTGGTGGCCGTCTTTGGCGATTTCTTCACGCTGGTCAGCATCATGGTGGTTATGCTGAAGCTCGATTGGAGACTCGCGCTGCTCACCTTTGCCGTCCTGCCCCTGATCATTTTGGCCACGGCCCTTTTCCGGAAAGCGGTAAGGGAATCCTACCGCCGGATCCGGCTTGCTATCGCCCGCATCAACTCCTACCTTCAGGAACACATCACAGGTATGTCTGTGCTGCAACTCTTCAATCGCGAAGAGAGGAGCTATGAAGAATTCCAAAAGATCAATGGCGCATACCTGAAAGCTTATAAAGACTCCATCCTGGCCTACGGACTGTTTTACCCCACGGTTGAGTTCCTTGGTGTCCTGGCCATCGTCATCATCCTGTACAAGGGTGGCGACATGATCATGGGCGGAACGCTGACCGTCGGGACGGCCATCGCCTTCATCCAGTATTCGCAACGTTTCTTCCGGCCGATCCAGGACCTCAGCGACAAATACAACATTCTTCAGTCCGCAATGGCCAGCTCCGAACGGATCTTCAAGGTTCTGGACACTCCAGTGTTGATTTCCGACCCCGCCAGACCCCAAAAGCCCGCAGCGCCTCGCGGCCCGGTAGAATTTCGCAACGTCGGGTTTGCCTACCGGGACAATCACCGCGTGCTGGAAAACGTCTCTTTTACGATCGAGCCTGGAGAGACCGTCGCGGTGGTGGGCCACACGGGCGCGGGCAAGACAACCCTGACCAACCTCTTGCTGCGTTTTTACGACGTCCAGGAAGGCAGCATCCTGTTCGACGGGGTGGACATTCGCGAACTCAGTCTGCACGAGCTTCGCAGCAATTTTGGAATTGTATTGCAGGACCCGTTTCTCTTCTCCGGCACGATTACCAGCAACATCCGGCTGGGGACCGAGGGCATCTCCGATGAGCAAGTCCGCGACGCAGCCCGTCGCGTCAACATGCTAGATTTCATCGAAAGTCTCCCCGGCGGTTTCGAAGAGCCAGTCAGGGAGCGCGGGGCCACGCTCTCATCGGGTCAGAAGCAACTGCTCTCCTTCGCACGGGCGCTGGCACACGACCCGAAAATCCTGATTCTGGACGAGGCGACCTCAAGCGTTGACCCCGAAACCGAACACATGATCCGCGAGGGGTTGAAGCGACTGCTTGAAAACCGCACTTCGCTCGTTATCGCGCACCGCCTGTCGACCATCCAGAATGCTTCAAAGATTATCGTGATGCACAAAGGGCGCGTTCGCGAAGTCGGGACTCATCAGGAGTTACTGCGTTTGAAAGGAATTTATTTCAAGCTTTATCAGCTCCAATACAAGGACCAGGAACTCCTGGCTCCTGCCGAACCGGCACCCGGATCATGACCAGAAACTGTTTCTTGATAGTTGCCGGAGAACGTTCCGGTGACATGTATGGAGGGGAACTGGCCCAGGCGCTTAAGGCCAGAATCGCGGGCGCCGGGGTGTTCGGCTGCGGCGGTGAGGCCATGCGCTCGGCCGGCGTTGAGACCGTAGTCGATATCCATCAGGTCGCTCTCATCGGAATCTCCGAGGTCGTATCCGGCCTGCCGAGGGCCTACCACGCAATGCAGAGCCTAGTGGCAGATGCAGCCAGGAGAAAGCCGGCGGCCGCAATCCTGATTGATTCTCCATCACTCAACCTGCGGCTGGCAGAACGTTTGAAAAAGCACAACATTCCCGTCATCTATTTTGTCAGCCCCCAGATCTGGGCCTGGAAAAAATGGAGGATCAAAAAGATCAAAGCCTGTGTTGACCTGATGCTCTGCCTTTTCGATTTCGAAACCGAAATCTACCAGAAAGCAGGAGTTCCCGTGCAGTGCGTAGGCCATCCGCTGGTGGATATGGCAACCCCAAGCCAGACCCGTGAGGAATTCTTCAAGTCCGCCCACCTTGATCTCAATACTCCCACGGTGGCACTACTGCCCGGCAGCCGTAGAACAGAGGTGAAGTTCAATCTCCCGACAATGCTGGAGGCCGCAGATCAGGTGGCAAAGTCTCGCAACGTCCAATTTGCCGTCGCATGCGCCCCCACTATTGATCCCCAGTGGCTTGAATCGATCACAGCCCACGGTTACACGGGCAAAGCACCCCTGCACGTTCTTAGCAACGCGACACGCGAAGCCCTGCGATACGCAAACGCCGCCGTTGTCGCCAGCGGAACAGCCACGATTGAGGCGGCACTGCAGGAATGCCCAATGGTTGTTGTTTACCGGGTCTCCGCCTTCACTGCAATGTGCGCAAGAATTCTGATCAACGTTCCCTTCTACAGCATGGTGAACCTGCTGGCCGGCCGCATGGCAGTCCCGGAACTTATCCAGAACGACTTCACGGCCGACCGACTGGCATCCCAGTTGCAATATTTGATGGATGATGGGGCAGCCCGGAGCAAGATGGTCGAGGAACTGCAACACGTCCGGCTGCGGCTCGGCAAGGGAGGCGCAATTGGCCGTGCCGCGGATGCCATAAGCCGTCACCTTAAAGGGTCAAGGCATCCCTGAAGGGCGGTGGGAGCATCATTGAGATTAGGGTGCGTTGACTCCGGGGCAATCAAAGTGTAGTTTTTCTCGGACAACCGTTCCATCGCCCCGCTGGGAAATGTATCATCAAAATGCAATGCGTTTTCATTTGAAAGGCTTGAGACCTCTATGACACTTGCCGCATTATTTCGCCGATCCACGGGCACATTGAGACAACGCACCCTAAACGCCTGCCGCCCGAAAGCGGTGTTCCTGCTGGCATTCTTATTTCTATGCGGTTTCCCGAGCGTTCTTGCGGCTGATCCGGCTCAGTTCGTGGTTACAAAGTACAATCTGACCGTGCAGTTGTTCCCAACCACACATATCCTTGACGGTACCGCCAAGGTTGATTTCGTACCGCAAACCAGCATCAGCCAGCTCAACTTTGAACTGAACAGCGCCTTGCGGGTTCAGAAGGTAGTGGACTCGACGGGAGCAAGCGTCCCCTTCCAGCAGAACGGATTGAGCCTTCAGGTCAGTCTTTCGAACCCTGTCACACAAGGACAAGCTTCATCCATCACCGTTAGTTACAAGGGAGGTCTAGGGACAGCAGAAGGAAGCCCCGTCGAGGGGCTAAAGCTCTCATATGTGGGCCCAGAAGGCTCTTACTTGCTCTACCCCGGGCGTTGGTTCCCGGTAGTCAGCCCGGGCTACCAGCGGTTTACGGCAGCGTTGCACGTCACCGTCCCCACCGGCGAAACGGTCATTGCATCTGGAGCACCGTTGCCGCCCGTGAACCAGGGCGAGAACACGACCTACTCATTCCAGTTCGATCAGTCATCTTTCCCCGGCACCTTTTATGCAGGCGAATACTCGATGCAGCATGAGAGCGCTTTTGGAGCCAACGTCTACCTCTTCCTGAAAAAGGGCCATGAGAATTACGCGGCGGATTATGGAGCGACGGCAGCAAAAATCCTGAGCTTTTTCTCCAGCAAGTTCGGATCACTTCCGAATGGCAATCTGGCCATCGTCGAGATTGCAAACGACACTGTGGGCGGTTATTCCTCGCCCGGCATTGTCGCTCTTGCCTCACGGGGATTTTCCGAGCCCGTGAATGAACAACTCCTGGCGCATGAAATCTCGCGCCAATGGTGGCGATGTTATGTCAGCCCCGCAACACCGGATGACGCCTTTCTCGACGACGGGATTTCACTCTATTCGGCGGCACTCTACATCCAGCAATCACAGGGTGAGACAGCGTTTGAGAACCTGATGCACAGCACCGCTATCGGGGCCCTCACCCACGAAGAGACTGCCCCTATCAGCCAGGCGGGATCACTTCAGCCTTTTACCCCACAATATGAATCCATTGTTGCGCAAAAGGGCGCGATGGTTTTCCACATGTTGCGATGGGTTATCGGCGACGCCGCGTTTACCAAAACCCTCCAGGATGTAGTTCAGCAGTACGCGTGGAAATCCATCACGACATTGGAATTTGAGAAAGCCGCTGAGCAGGCCAGCAATGATAAATTGACGTACTTTTTTGCCCAATGGGTCAGTTCCACCGGCGTGCCGCAGTTCAAAGATTCCTGGGCCATTTACCGCGTCGGGAACCACTACCAGGTGGTGGGCAAAATCCAGCAGGACCTCGATATCTTCCGGATGCCAGTGGAGGTTCGAGTGAATTCCGAGGGCCGCAGACCGATCAATGAACGCGTCGAGATGGTTGGCACCACGGCCGACTTTACGGTCAACACCGTCACCAGACCAACCCATGTGGAGATCGATCCGGGCAGCCACATCCTGAAGATGACCGACAAGATTCGTACCGAAGTCGAAATCGCCCGTGGCGACCAACTTGTTGCCGAACAGGCCTATCTGGAAGCAGTGAAGCAGTATCAGAAAGTTGTGGAACAGAACAGGAACGATTCACTCGCCCACTTCCGCCTGGGACAGATCTATTTTCGGCTTCACAATTACAACGCTGCAGCGGAGGAAATGCGGTCTGCTCTTGACGGAAACCTTCAGCCTAAGTGGATTGAAGTTTGGGCCCATTTGATCCTGGGCGAGATTTTTGACGCCACCGGCCAGCGCGACCGGGCCCTGAACGAGTATCAGCGGGCCTTGCAGACAAAGGACAATACTCAGGGCGCAATGGACCTGGCCGAGCAGTACATCAAGAAACCATACTCCGATCAGAGCCGCTCGATCGGGTAAGGCGCAGCTAAACTCTCGACCGTGGCGAGACCTTTTCAAGCCTTCGCAGCGTTTCAGGCCTTTTGGCCTGCCGCAGGCCGGGCAGTCAGCCTCATGTAAGTCCCCTCGAACGTCTTGAGCGCCGCATCATCAAAAAGCACGAAGTAAATTTTTTCCAGACTGGTGCGGGACTTGAGGTGCTCCAGCACTTCACCGATCATAATTTCCGCGCAATCCTGCATGGGGAAACCGGCAATCCCTGTGCCGATGGCCGGAAAGGCAATGGTCTTGAATCCCTTTTCCTCGGCGCGAAGAAGGCTGTTCCGGGTGGAGTTCCTCAGGGACTCGGCCGTGGTTCGTCCGCCCAATTGCATACTGGCCGCGTGAATCACATAATACGCTTTCAGGTTGCCCGCCGTGGTCACGGCAGTTTCGCCAAGTCGGACGGGCCCGATGCGGTCGCATTCTTCCTGGATTCGCGGGCCTCCTTTGGTTCGGATGGCTCCCGCCACTCCCGCCCCCAGCTGCAGATCATTGTTGGCCGCGTTGACAACCGCGTCTACCTCAGCCTCTGTGATATCGCCCTTCGTGAAATAAATTCTGGCTGACATATTTCCTCGGCTTGTTCAAGTAATAGTTACAGCAAGAATATCTGAGATGGCGGCGTGAAACTAGTGCTTCAAACCTTCGACTGGCAAAATTCATTCACTCTGGCGACATGTCCCGGAGACCTTACCCCAGCCAGCGCTGGAGGTTGCGGAAATAACGAAGTTTCTGAGAGCGCGAAAGGCTGCCGTTGCGGCCGCTGGTCGAGGGCAGGACATAAATCCGTGAATTTCCAAACCGGGCACGTTGCGCCCCCAATTCAGCCCTTCGCCCTTGGAACTTCTCATAGGCCGTTTTGCCATTGAATGCGATCGCTTCGGGAGACGCCCGGAGCAGCTTCGCCTTGAGTGCGGGAACACCCTCGTAAAAATCAGATCGGTCGAGATCGCCTACAGATCTGGACCATCGTTTGACAAGATCGGTCAGGCCAAAGCCATATTCGAGCAGGCAGCGATCCTCTTCGGGAGTCAGCCGGATCGGCGTCAGCCCCGATTCGTAGAGGAAGTTCCAAAACTGGTTGCCACGCCCGGCATAGTAGTGCCCTATTCTGGCTGAGCGCTCACCGGGATTAAACCCGACAAAAACAAGGCGCAATCCAGGTCGCAAATGATCCGGCAAGTCGGGATACAAAGTCCGCCTCAAGAAAGATACCACAAGGAAGTTACGTAAATTATGGCAGAGCCTTCGTCTTTGCTGCCGCCCGCTCCCGGCACTTCGCAACAAATTGCTCGAAGATCATCAGTTGCTCGGGATGCTCGGCAACCATCTCCTCCGCTTCTGAATGTGCCGTGACCTTCAAACCGATGCCCAGTCGCCGGATGGCCTGGTGATGAAGGCTGTTCACCGGGCAGTTGGCGGACACCAGTTCGTGCAGCAGCGAATCAGGACCTATCACGATGACAGAGTGAGTGGTCGCGCTGCAGCTGCCTTGCTGCCGATGGTCGAGCTCGATTGCTGTGTCGCTTTTGAGATCCTGGTAAAGGGTCCCTCCAAGGCGGACATTGATCAGTTGCGCTCCCCGGCTGATACCCAGGATTGGCAATTCGGAGCGTATCCCCGCGGCCACCATGGCCTTAAAATAAGGCGATTCCTGCCCCTTTGGTTTTTCCTTTTCACGAATCGAAATTGCAATTTTCATGGCTGCAAAATAAGCCTTTGGCGGTCCCTTTCTTTTGTGCGATGCTGCCCCGCCCGATGGCCACTATTTTCCCTTGACAGGGCCAGCGGATTCAAGTAGAAACATAATTATGCGTACGATGTATAAATATTCCTTTCGGGCAACTCCGTGAAGGCGATCATCGAGGACGAAACCTTCGGCACTCCGGGAAAACACGAGGGACCAGCAAGAGTGGTACGGGTAGCCGTTGCCGGGGCCACGGGCTATGCGGGACTGGAGCTTCTCCGCCTGCTTTCTCGCCATCCGCAGGCCCGTGTGACACGCCTGATGTCGTCCGGGCGGGATGGGAAAAAAGAGTTCCCCATTGAGGATTCTCACCCATCTCTAAGGGGGAAGTTCACGGTCCCCTGCCAACCGCTTTCGGTGGAGGCGCTTGCGCCTTCGGAGGTCGATCTGGTTTTTCTGGCGACTCCGCATCAGACAGCGCTGGAAGTCGCTCCGGCGCTCCTGGAACGTGGCCTCCGCGTGGTGGACCTGAGCGCAGCCTTTCGCCTGAAGGACACGGCTGCCTATCCGCGTTGGTACGGGTTTGAGCACAACGCCCATTCGGCACTTAAAGAGGCCGTCTACGGCGTTACAGAACTGAATGGCAAGCACATTGCCAAGGCCCGCCTGGTGGCCAACCCGGGCTGCTATGCAACGTCAGTGATTCTGGCACTTGCTCCCGTTCTTCGGGAGCGGTGGATCGACTCGGAAGCCGGGATCATTTCCGACTCGAAATCCGGCGCCAGCGGAGCAGGCCGCGGACTGAGCGAAAAACTGCATTTTGTGGAAGTGAATGAAAACTGCCGCGCCTACGGACTTTTCAACCATCGGCACGTGCCGGAAATGCTACAGGCGCTGAACCTGGCGGAAGGTGATTTTACTTTCACCCCGCACCTGCTACCGATAACCCGCGGGATTCTGAGCACCATTTATGTTCGTCTATCGCAGCCGCGCACGCACGAGGAGGTGGTTACCCTTTATCGCAATTTCTACGCCCACGCTCCGTTTGTTCGGGTGCTGGCGCATGGCGTGCCGGAGATTCAATCCGTTGCGCAGACGAACTTCACCGACATCGGCTTTTCTATCGATGGCGACGGCAGGCGAATGATTATCGTGTCCGCGCTCGACAACCTGATCAAGGGAGCTGCGGGGCAGGCCATTCAGAACATGAACCTGATGTATGGCTTTGACGAAGGAACGGCACTGACGTGAAGGTTGTTGTCAAAATCGGGGGACAAGCAGCGGAGGAGAAGGATCGGCGGCGCAACCTGGCCCGGCAGATTGCCGGACTGGCCAGCGCCGGCCATCGGGTGGCAGTTGTCCATGGCGGCGGCAAGGCTCTTACGCACACCCTCCAACGACTGGGAATTGAGACAGTTTTTCATAACGGCCTGCGGGTGACCGACGCCGCCACGCGCGACGTCGCGTTGATGGTCTTGGCTGGGATCATCAACAAACAGTGGGTCGCCGAGCTGGAAGCTGAGGGCCAACCCGCTCTGGGCATTTGCGGCGGCGACGGCAAGCTGGTGGTGGCTCGCCGGCTGACGGCCATCCACAACGGGACAAAAAAGGATTTGGGTTATGTTGGCCGTCCGACAAAGATTAATACCGCTATTCTGAACATGGCGTTTTCAAAAGGGTTTGTGCCGGTTGTGGCAAGCCTGGGACTCAGCACAGGGGGTGAATACCTCAATATCAACGCTGATGACCTGGCAGCCTCGCTGGCAGCAACCATGGGAGCAGACCGGTTGCTCTATCTCACGGAGTCCGGCGGCGTGTGGGATTCAGAGAAGAAGGTGCTGCCGCTGGTGCGAACCGGAGACATCCGGCGACTGATCCACAACGGCACGGTTCGGGACGGAATGATTCCGAAGCTGCGGTCATGCGCACGGACCATTCAGCACGGTGTGCACGAAATCGACATCATTTCTCCGGACGAACAAAACTCGTTGCTGCGGACGGTCATCAAACGTGAATGCGTGGGCACAAGGATTGTAAAATCATAATGAACTACGAACAGATTGCTGAACTTGAAGAACACAGGCTGGTTCCCACATACAAACGCCTGCCTTTTCTGGCCGTTAACGGCGATGGTTGTTACATTTACGATGATAAGGGCCGGAAATATCTGGATTTTCTGGGCGGCCTTGGGGTAAATGCCCTTGGCCATGCCCACCCGGAGATGATGGCGGTGTTGCGGGACTCGGCGCAAAACCTGCTTCACGTCTCGAACCTCATCTATCATCCCTTCCAAGCCCCGTTGGCCGACCAACTTGCGCAACTGGCCGGGCTCGACCGCGTTTTCTTTGCCAACACAGGCACGGAAGCCGTCGAAGGAGCGCTCAAGCTGGCGCGTGCTTACGGCCGTGAACAATCGCCGGACCGCATCGGCATCCTGGCGATGGAAAACTCGTTCCACGGACGCACAATGGGCGCTCTGGCCGCAACCTGGCCGGAAAAATACCGCAAGCCCTTTGAGCCGTTGCCGGCGGGCTTCAAGTTTATCCGCCAGAACGACATCAGCCACCTGAAAAGGAACTTTTCACCCGACACGGCCGCGTTGCTGGTTGAAGTGATCCAGGGCGAAGGCGGTGTAGTAGAACTCGACGAGGAGTTTCTGAAAGAGGGCCAGGAACTGTGCCGCGAACACGGCGCGCTGTTCATCTGCGACGAGATTCAGTGCGGCATGGGACGCACCGGAAGCTACTTTGCCTATCAGCGGTTCGGTCTTGAGCCGGACGTCGTCCTGGTGGCCAAGCCGCTCGCCGGCGGATTGCCGCTGGCAGCAATAATAGCGCGCGGCGAAGTCGCCCAGGCTTTCCACCCCGGCATGCACGGCACCACGTTCGGTGGGGGCCCGCTGCAATGCCGCATGGCCTTGAAGTTTCTTGAAATTCTCCAGCGGCCGGAATTTCTGGAGCACGTCCGCAAGGTCGGCTCCTATTTCAAGAACCAGTTGCTTAATCTAGAGAAGGAACTGCCCTTCATACGCCTGGTCCGCGGCCACGGACTGATGCTTGCCGCGGAACTTTCCATCCCCTGCAAGGAAATCGTCCAGCAGGCTGCGGAGGCCGGTTTCCTGTTCAATTGCACTCAGGAACAGGTTTTGAGGTTTCTTCCTCCTCTGGTCATTCAGCAGCAGCATGTCGATCAATTAATCGAGGCGTTGCGGACCATTTTGATTTCCGCCTCAAGTAATAAGGAAAAGGGGGTGCGCGCATGACGCCCGTTGCAACCATGGAAAAACAAGAATTGCTTAGTGTGCATGATTTAATCGCGGACCAGGACCTTACTGCCCATGACGTTCGCCTGATTTTCGACCTTGCCGGGCGCATGAAGGCTTCGCCCGCGTCATACTCCCAGGCTCTGGCCGGCAAGCAACTGGCGATGATCTTTGAGAAGCCCTCGCTCCGCACCCGTGTGACCTTTGAAGTTGGCATGACCAGCATGGGCGGGCATGCCATTTATCTGGACCATTCCAAGCCCCGCCTGGGTGAGCGGGAGTCAATCAAAGACGTGGCCCGCAACCTTGACCGCTGGGTCGACGGCATCGTGGCCCGCACCTTTGCGCACCAGGCCGTCGTAGAACTGGCCGAAAACGCCTCCATTCCGGTGGTGAATGCCCTGACAGACCTGCTGCACCCCTGCCAGGCGCTAGGCGACTTCTTCACTCTGCAGGAAAAATTCGGCAAGCTGAAAGGCCTGACGGTGGCCTTCATCGGCGATGGCAACAACGTCTGCCACTCACTGATGCTGACGGGTGCCAAGCTCGGCGCCACGGTGCGGGTTGCAACACCTTCAGGGTTTGAGCCCAAAACGGAAATCGTGGAGCAGGCCGCAGCCATGGCCCACGTGAACGGGGCAAAGATCGAGTTGTTCCGCGAACCGCTGGAAGCCGTAGCCGGCGTGCAGGCCGTCTACACCGACGTCTGGGCCAGCATGGGCCAGGAATTTGCCGCACATCTCCGGACGCAAGTTTTCGCCCCATATCAGGTCACGGACAACCTAATGAGGGCAGCTGGCCCAGAAACCATTTTCCTTCACTGCCTGCCGGCGCATCGTGGACAGGAAGTTACCGATGCCGTCATTGATTCGTCACGGTCGCTTGTTTACGATCAGGCAGAAAATCGCTTGCACGTTCAGAAGGCGCTCCTGCTGCTGTTGATGCAGTCGCATTAACCATGGGAATTGATACCATCACGCAGTTTCCACTGGAGACCCTTGTGGCGGCACCTGAGTCCAGGGAGAGCAAGGCGTTGCCGGTCCTCCGTAAGGCCCATCTCAGCGACGTTCCCACCCTGTTCAAGCTGATCCACCAATACGCCGTTGAAGAGGTTATGCTTCCCCGCGCCCTTCCCGAGCTCTATGAGGACGTATGGGAATTCACTGTGGCGGAAAAGAACGGGCAGGTGGCCGCCTGCGGGGCACTTCGACTGTATAACGCGGAAATTGCCGAAATCCGTTCGCTCTGCGTGGACCCTCATCAGAAGACCGTCGGACTGGGCCGTGCTGTTACAACCCAGTTGATGCACGAGGCTCAGTCTTTGGGTTTGAAAAGGGTCTTCGCTCTCACTGTAGTTCCGGGCTTTTTTTCAAAGATGGGTTTCTACCCGGTAGAGCGGGATGCCCTGCCCCAGAAGGTGTGGCGCGATTGCCTTCAGTGCGAAAAGTACTTTCGTTGTGATGAGGTGGCTATGGTCTTCGATCTCGCCTATCTTTCCCGGAAAAGCGCACATGCCCACCCCTGAAGTCGACAGGCATTTCAAGCTGGGGTTGGATCGTTCCTGCCGATTTTCCCTTCAGCGCTTCCTCTCTTGATTTGACAGGCTTTTGCTCACAAGATAGATAACCATGATTCCAAGCGTGGCGCCAATCGTGTCGAACCCGCAGTCCACGATGGAAGGCCCGCGATGGGGAACAAATCGTTGATGGAACTCATCGGTCAGCGAGTAGAGCGCAGCAAACAGGATGCAGGCAAGGGCCTTGCGGGAATTCCAGGCATTGCGGTTTTCATCGCCGAGGGCATGGTAAAGGAAAATAGCGAAAATCCCGTATTCGGTGAAATGTCCCAGCTTCCTGAATCCCGTGGCCAGCAGATAAAAAGCGTGGTGTGAAATTTCCACATGAAAGAAACCCAGAAAGTCAGCCAAAAGGTGGTTGGAAAAGGATGAGCCAAAGGTGCGGGTGGACATGTAGAAGATAACGCCGGCCCAGATGATGACCGGCATCCACCGCTTGAGGGCCTGAAGGCGTGTCTCGCTCCTGAGGCCGGGAGGCAGGTTATTCGAGGCGATAGTTGGGGGCCTCCTTCGTGATGATGACGTCATGCACGTGGCTTTCACGCAACCCTGCAGGGGAAATCCGGATAAATCTGCCCCGCTCCTGGAGTTCGGGAATAGTCTCGCATCCGGAATAGCCCATGCCGGAGCGAAGTCCTCCAACTAGTTGCTGGACCATATCCGCCAGAACACCCTTGTAAGGGACACGGCCCTCAATCCCCTCCGGGACAAGCTTGGCGGTGGATTCTTCCTGGCCGTAGCGGTCCCTGGATCCTTCCTGCATGGCGCCCAGCGAACCCATTCCACGATAAGACTTGAAAGTCCGGCCCTGGTACAGAATAGTTTCGCCCGGGCTTTCTTCCGTTCCGGCAAAAAGACCGCCGATCATCACCACGCTCGCACCGGCGGCAATGGCCTTGGTAACATCACCCGAAAATTTGATGCCGCCATCAGCAATCAATGGAACGCCCGCTTTGCGCGCCGCGCGAGCGCATTCCGCAATGGCCGTAATCTGCGGCACGCCTGCGCCCGAGACCACCCGTGTGGTACAGATCGAACCGGGTCCTATGCCAACCTTGATTGCCGCTACGCCAAGCTCGATCAGGTCACACGCCCCCTCATAGCTGGCCACATTCCCCGCGATTACATCGGCATCAGGCAGTCGGTTCTTAATGGTCTTCACGGCTTCCAGCACGCGCTCGGAGTGGCCGTGGGCTGTGTCCACTACGATGATGTCCGCCTGGGCACGAAACAACTCCTGCGCGCGCTCCAGATAATCTCCCGTAACACCGACCGCACTGCCCACTCTCAACCGGCCATGCGAGTCTTTCGCCGCATACGGATATTGGATTTTCTTCTGAATGTCCTTGACAGTTATCAGCCCCTTCAGCATGTAGTTTTCATCCACTACAGGGAGCTTCTCAATCCGGTGCTGGTGAAGGATCCGTTCCGCCTCTTCCAGCGTTGTCCCCACAGGAACAGTAACCAGATTCTCGCGGGTCATCCGCTCTTCTACTTTCAGGTCCGTGCGTGTTTCAAAACGCAGGTCGCGGTTGGTGAGGATGCCCACCAGCTTACCGCCTTCAGTGACGGGCACGCCGGAGATCTTATACTTGGCCATGATCTCGAGTGCTTCGGCAATCTTCTGCCGCGGTCCGATCGTGACCGGATCAACAATCATGCCGCTTTCGGAACGTTTCACCTTGTCCACTTCAATCGCCTGCTGGTCAACCGACAAGGTGCGATGAATGATGCCCAGGCCACCCTGTTGCGCCAGGGCAATAGCCAAGCGAGACTCCGTCACCGTATCCATGGCGGCACTGACAATGGGAATATTCAGAGTGATTCGCGCAGTCAGTTGTGTTCGGGTGTCAGCGGTAAGCGGCAAAACACCAGATCGGGCAGGCAATAGAAGGACGTCATCGAATGTGAGTCCCTCGGGAATCGGACCATTGAGCATGGCGCCTCTTATTTAATTCCTTTCGGTTGGATAAAGGTTTAATTTTAGTTGCCTTAACCATGAGCGTCAAGACAAGGCCCTTACTGGGAATGATTCTACTGCACCGGAACTATTTCCTAAAGCTAACCTGAAGCCGTAGATCGTGATGGACAATCTTTTGCGCAGATATCGGTGACTGCTAATGGCAGTTAACTCTATGCCCTGCGAAAAGCCTGTGCCACCCGCGCAAGTCCCGTTCGGGAAACGCGATAGAGCAGAACTGTCGCGTAGAACATCGCCGCAAATAACATCACCACTGCCACAATGGCCAGGATGGGATGCGCCGCAGCAAGCCACGCCGCAGCAGCAGCCAGGAAGTCTTCCGCAAGGCTGAAAACTATCGTGCTGACGGGCTCCGGGCTGGCTTCAAGCGGTGTCCGCAGGGCTGTCTTGACGCTGTGTGATGAAAACGCAACACCGCCGCCGAGCAACGCGCCCAGAATTCGCCATTGGGCAGGGGCCGGACTCAGTGCAGCGTACGAAAGTAAAGCAGCGGCCGGAGGTCGGATAAAGGTGTGGATCGCATTCCACACACTGCCGACATAGGGAATCTTGTCAGCGAGGAACTCCACGGAGTAAAGGGCCAGCGCAACAGCGATGACAACGGGATTGCCAAGGACAATGAGTGAAGATGGAAGATGAACCACTCCGAAGTGCTGGAGCAGACCCAGCACGACGACGGTCGCGTAAAGCTTCAGGCCTGAAGCATACGACAGCCCAATCGCCAGACCCAGCGCTGCGAGCATTGCTGAAGACATCGTGCGAGCCTCCGGAATTGAATCTAGCGAAATAGGCCGCGCAAGTCCAGTTCCAAAGTCAACTCACATGGATGACTCCGGTTCCAAAGTGCCAATAATCTCCGGGTCAGCCAACGTTAATCACCGGGTGCGGCGCACTTAATCAGAATTTTGAGCAGTCGCAACAACCTGCTGGATAAACCGCTTCACCAGCATGGCGCGGTGCTCGGGCGTGGCGCTCGATACTCGCCGGGCCTGCGAAAAGAGCATCCTGTCCGGGATGGCGGCCATGCCGTCCAGAGTATCGGCGACAAACATCCGGGCCAGCCATTCCCAGCCTTCAGCAAACCCATTTGCGTTGACGTAATTTGCAAACTCCGGGTCGGTGACTCCAAGAATCTCACCCCACCGACTGAGAACCTGCGCATGCGCCTCTGCCGGGTCTTCCGAATAACCGGTCTTGTCCAGCGTTCCAAGGACTGAACGGTTCAGGCGGTCGTTGACATCGCCCAGCACGAAACTTCCCCAGACTTCGGGAAGATGAACAACCACCTCGCGTGGCAGCTTAAGTCCCGGATCGAACGCCGGACATGTGCACGACCACAGCAGCGCCACCAACGCTTCATCCGCGAGTTGTGTTCGCAGTGTAACTGTCAACGCCCTGCCGGCAACTTTCGATGCATCCGGGTTCGCGCTGAGGTACGATTCAACGGGGCCGACCAGTTTCTTCTCAACCTGCTGGCGGAGGAAGTCGTAGGCGCAGAGAGTCGTAGCAACGGTCCGCCGGCGAGGTTTATCAAGACGCGAAATCTTGTACCAGAGCGGGTTCGAAAATCTGTCCAACACCCACACGATAAATCCCTCTAAACTATGCGACGCCGGAGCTTTGACAAAGGCTTCGGAGCGCCTTAAAGCCTATTAAATTCAGTGGAATAGGCTCTACCGCGGTGCGCAGGCAATCGCCTCCCGCTGCTTGTTCAGTGACCAACTTTATGAACACCACCGGCGGCGATCCACAACGACCCGATACGGTGCCTTGAAGCCTTCGCAGCAAGTGGGAAGTTTGCATCCCGCGCCATCTTGCTCAGGGTGCAACAGAGAGCACGGCGGCGGAAGCATTAGGCAGCGTAAAGATGTAATTGCCGTTCTCACCCGGCGCGACGCTCGTGGTACCGGGAGTGCCGATGTGCCCGTCCGTATCAAACTGCTGTCCACCGTAGCGGACATTGTCTGCCATGGAACCGAGGCTGGGCGCCTGGAGCACCAGCAGGGTGCCCGCACCGGCGTGTCCGGCAAGGTGCACTCTCACCGTGCCGGAAGCCTTCTCATCCTTATTGATGATGAACACGTGCACCTCGCAGTCGGGGCATGCCGTGGTGGCAAATGCGGTGATGTTGGCTTTCGATTCAACGGAAGCGGGCAGCAGGTGCTCGCCGCTGGCCTTCTGGGCAAACATATACATGGCGTAGTAGAGCGGCTGCGCGACGTTGCGATAGTGCATCTCGTTGCCCGTCTTCCAACTGAAGGACTGGACCGGATTGTAGGCGCTGCCGCCCGTACGATAGCTGAAATGGAAATTTATGTTCGAGTAGCCATCGCTGGCGATGTTAAACATGTAGTCGAGCCCCCAGACGGCAGAGGCGAAGGCGTTGCTGACTCCCGCCATGCCGCCGCACGACGCCGAGTTGGTTTCCGCCAGCGCCAGCGGCAGGTGGTTCTCGTGCGCCACAGCCACCATCTGTCTGGAAAGATCATTGAATTCCTTCACGCGTTCCGGCGAGAGCAGTTCCGCCGCGGTCACGTTTTTCTCGCCGCAGGTAGTCGTGGTGTAGTTGTGAACGGAAGCCAGTTTCAAATCCGGGCCAATGCCTTTCAGGATGGTACCCAGGTCTTCGGCGTTGTTCCATCCGCAGCAATTGGCAGGTGCTACAAAGTTGTACTGGCGTGCCACGGGATTGGCCCGAAAGGCTTTGATGTAAGCCGTTGCATCCTTCACGTAGTCGGCAGGCGAGTAATTTTTGGGCCGCGCCGGCGTGCGCGCAAACAGGCTGGGTTCGTTACCGATTTCGAGGCCGATAATCTCGCTGGCCGGAATCTGTTTGGCGATTCCCTCGGTCGCTTCGCGCAGGGCCCAGCGGGCGGAATTCTGTTTCAGGTTCAGGCCCAGGATCATGCGCCAGCCCGCTGCTTCCACGGCCGTCGAATAGAGCTTGAGCAGTCCGGCCGTCAGCGTCCCCTCGCACCACTTGGGATGCGGAGCCGCCTTGGGGTCCCAGCAATTGGTGTCCTGGCTGTTGCCGCCCAGGCGCAGCACGCCAGGGCCCAAGTCCTTCATCATGGTGAAAAAGCCTGTATTGGGAGCGCTGGGCTCGCCCAGCACGTAATCCAGTTTTGCATCGGCGGGCACACCACTCGGCGGCTGAATACTTCCCCGCGCCTGGGCCGTGGGTGTCGGCAGCGCCATGCCGGCGGTGGAAACTTCATTGCTGAAGCCGAGAAAATCTTTCGGGATCTCGGCACCCAACTTTTGTGTGTTGACGCTGACCGTTGCCACCGGTGGCGCCGCCGGACCAGAGCAGGACGAGAGCACCAGAAAAGTTGCAACCAACAAACCAAGACCGCAGAATGCGGCCACTGAACCGCGAAGGCACGTCCAGGTATCCAAACCAGTCCTGTCAGGACCGGACCCTTCTAAAGAGCGCATGGCAAAACCTCCTGTGAGCCAACGGGTGGGTGAACCTGCAATGGTGCGGCCACGCGACCCGACAATGGCACTTTTTACTAAAGCTTGTATCACTTTGCGCAAAGCACTTCAACCCCAAAACCGCTTGCCGGCTTGAAACGAAAACACGCCGCCACGCGACGCGGCTTAGAGGGCAAGACCACTCCTTCAGCCCTGAGAGTTGTCCGGAGGCAGATGTTGACATCGAACTAGTCCTTTGTCATACTCCTGTGTGCAAGCCACAGGAGAGACGATGACAGAAAACAGGTCAGACATTCTTCAAGGCACCCTCGACCTCATGGTGCTGAAGACCCTCGCAGCCATGGGGCCGTTGCACGGATACGGAATCGCCCGCCGCATTGAGCAGATCAGCGAGGATGTGTTACGGATTAATCAGGGAACGATTTACGCCTCGCTGGTTCGCCTGTTGCAAAACGGCTGGATTTCCGCTGCCTGGGGGACTTCAGAAAACAATCGCAAAGCCAAGTTCTATTCCATTACCAAAGTTGGACGGAGGCAGCTCAGGCAAGAGGAGGAGAACTGGTCGCGCATGTCGGGCGTAATTGGTCGGTTGCTGCAACTCGCCGAGCGGAGATAAAAGGATGGTGAACCGGATCAGCGTCCTGGGCCATCGAATTCGTGGACGGATCTCCCGCCGCCGGCTGGACGAAGAGTTCGAGCAGGAGCTCGGTACGCACCTGGAGATGCTGACCGAAGAGAATCTCCGTCGGGGCATGTCTCCTGATGAGGCCCGGCGCATGGCTCGGGTGCAACTGGGAGGCATGACCCAACTCCGCGAAATCCATCGCGAAATGTGGGGCCTGCCGTGGCTCGAAGCCCTGCTTCAGGATTTACGCTACGGGATTCGTCAATTCCGACGAAATTCGGGATTCACAATTGTGGCCGTCTTGACGCTGGCGTTGGGCATCGGCGCGACGGCTGCTATTTTCACAGTATTTAACGCCGTGCTTCTCCGGCCCCTGCCCTATTCGGATCCCTCGCGGCTGGTCTATATCAGCGAGAATCTCGGGCCGAAATATGGTGTCAGCCAATACATGGGTTACAAGGAGTTTGCTGCCCTCCGGGATCAAAATCGCACTCTCAGTTCGATTGCTGGCTATATGTTTTCGTCCGCGAATTTGGCCGCGGAAGGCAAGGCTCAGCATGTCATTTACGGTCTCGCCAGCGCTTCATTTTTCTCCCTCTTGCATGTTCGTCCGTTCCTAGGTCGGCTTTTTCTTCCGCAGGAAGACCGTCGCGGGGGGCCGCTTGTCGCCATTTTGAGTCACGGTCTTTGGACGAATCGCTTTGACAGCGATCCGCACGTTGCAGGCAAGTCAATCACGCTGGACGGGAAAAGTTATGCGGTCGTGGGCGTGTTGCCTCCCGGTTTTGTAGTTCCCGAACGATATCCGGTTGACTACCAGTTATGGGTTCCCCTTGCCACTGGTGGGGGTCCGTCGGGCTCTTTCCAGCTTGTTGAGGCGGTTGGCAGGCTCAGGCCTGGCGTAAGTCTGTCACGGGCGAACTCTGAGCTCAACACAATCTTTCAATCCACGCTTCGCAAGGGCGAAAAGTGGAGCGTGGTCCTCTCAAACTGGCAAAATGAGATCGTCTCAAAATCACGGCGCCTCTTAATGCTGTTTATGGCTGCTGTCGGGATATTGCTCCTCATTGCCTGCGTGAATGTCGCAAATCTGATGCTCGCCCGCTCGGCTTACCGCCAAAAGGAAATGGCGGTGCGATTGGCCGTGGGTGCTGGGAAATCAAGGATCATCCGGCAACTGCTGACAGAAAGCGTGCTGCTCGCTTTCGCGGGAGGCGGCATGGGCTTAGCATTGGCAGGTTTGGGAAAGAAATTGTTGATTTTGCTCATTTCGAGAAACCTTCCCTCCCTCGAACCCATCCGATTCGACTGGCGCGTGTTTGGGTTTGCAGCCGGCGTGACAGTCCTCACGGGGATCCTTTTTGGCATCGTCCCGGCGTTTCAGGCGTCCAAAGTGCCACTCGACGAAACGCTTAAGGAAGCCACGCGCAACGCAAGCGAAAGGCATTCGCAAACGTCTCTACGGAGTGTGTTAGTTGTCGCCGAAACTGCCCTGGCACTGGTACTTCTGATTGGCGCTGGATTATTCCTCAAGGGATTCCTGACCGAGCGCGGCATCAACATGGGATTCAAATCCTCCAATGTGCTGTGCGTGACGGTTGACCTCACACCCTCCCAATATCCCACTAAACCTGCCCAGTCAGCATTTTTCCAACAGGTCATTGACCGGATCAAAGGATTACCGGGTGTTCGCTCTGTTGCAGGTGATAGTTTTCCTCCATTGGGGAATCGAACAACGGGGCTGTCCACCGATCTGCACCTGGATGGGAGAGTGGCCGATATCTCCGATACCGCGTTCGATTATGTTACTCCCGATTATTTCCGCACGATGGAGATTCCCCTTGAGCAGGGACGATTCTTTACCGATGCAGACCGCGAAGGCTCGCTGCCCGTAGCCATTGTGAATCAGGCCTTTGCACATACCTATTGTCACGAAAAGTCGTGCCTTGGTGCGAGAATCGAGAGTTGGGTTCTGAAGAAAGAGTGGCTGACGATTGTGGGGGTCGTCGGAGATACCCGCCTCCGGCCTGAGAAGAAGCCATTCCCCGAAATTTATCTCCCGTACTTGCAAGCCGTCGGGCCTTATATGACTATCCTCACTCGAACGGCGGGAAATCCATTGCATTGGGCATCAGCGGTGCGCGACCAGGTGTCAGCCGTCGATCAAGACCAACCGCCCTACGACATCGCAACTTTGGACGAACTGCGGGCGAAGTTCATTGCGCCTCGTCGCGTGAACATGCTGTTACTTGGCTCATTCGCGCTCCTGGGGTTGGTTCTTGCTGGGGTGGGAATTTATGGAGTCGTGGCCTATTCCGTGAGCCGCCGGACCCACGAAGTTGGCATTCGTATGGCGCTGGGCGCGGAGAAAGGCGATGTCCTGAGAATGGTTGTCGGACAGGGGCTCAAACTGGCGCTGATTGGTGTGGCCATCGGCATTGCCGGGGCGCTGGCACTCACGCGGTTCTTGTCGAGCCTCCTATACGGAGTCAAGGCCACCGACCCACTCACGTTCATCGCCGTTTCGCTCATCCTGATTGCCGTGGCGTTGCTGGCGTGCTATATCCCCGCGCGGCGCGCGGCCAAGGTCGATCCCATGGTGGCACTACGATACGAATGAGACCACTCAGTCAATGAGCGATTGAGTGATTCGGTGATTGTAAAAGAGGAAATTACAAATGATTGCATCGTTGTGAGTTCTTGGTTCTGAGTTATGGGTCCTGAAATGGCAACTCTGGAATTTAAGATCGTGACACGGGACGAAGAAACCGCAGACACCACAAATTGGGCATGCACCCCAGCCCCCCTGCCATACGAAGGTGAAGTGTTTAGGGCAAAAAAAACGGGGCGCCTTTTTGGGCGCCCCAGGAGGTCCGTAGGGAGGAAGAAACAACTGAAGGAAAATGGATTACCAGATTGCGCGCCACACGGATTTGGCGCCCTGTGCAACTGTGTAAGGAGTCCGCTTGGCACCGTAGTAAATCGCAGCGCCGCCGTCCTTGGCTCCGTTGGTGGTCACCTGGCCCAGGTGGACCAGAACATGCTTGACAGAATTTCCCGCGTTTTCCGTCGCCGGCATGGCGGCGGTTTGCACCTTGTTCATTGCGGCTTGCCCGCCGGCAACCGTTGCAGCGGCAGCATCCGCCGTTCCTTTCAACACCATCTTTCCGGCGTACCGGATTACTCCAGCCCTAGCCGCGGGCGCCGTCCACGCCAGCATCATGCAAGCCAGCACAACCATTCCAGCTTTAAGGCAAACACCAGAAATCCGATTCAGTGACATAATTCTTTCACCTCATCAAAGGGTTTTTAAAACAACTTCGGCGCGCGTTGCATAACTTCACTTCACGTGCCGCTAAACACACCCCCCAAAAACCCGACGCTTCTCCAACTTCAGTTACAGCAAACTTCAAGGGGCATTCTCCATGCCCAACTCGCGGCCCGCCCGGACAACCAGGGCAAATCTGCCAGCGCCCCACTCCCCCACGCGCCGTTCAATTTATATAGATGTTTGTAATCGCCCTGCGGTTGCCGATGTTGTCCTGATTTGAGTTCCCATCCGAGACTCAACCTTGCCACAGGGCGGCGTAAAGCCGCCGGTGCATCCAGACTTTAAACACTTCACAGCTCAGCCAAATTGACACCCCCCTAACGCTGTGTTAGGTTCAAGATTCAGGTGGCTGGCCCACGGCGAGACACGCCTCCACGTAAAAGATCCACTCGACAGGCAAAAAACATGGCAGCAAATGACCGAATTTTCTTTGACCGTTACGGACTGTCCCAGGCCGACCTGGAACGCTATCTTGCGGAAGCGCTTTCCGACGGCGGCGACTACGCGGACCTCTATTTTGAGCACACCACGTCCACTTCCCTGCAGGTGGATGAGTCGCTGGTAAAGTCGGCGCTCGAAGGAATCTCCGTGGGTTGCGGCGTGCGCGTGCTGGCGGGAGAGCAGACCGGCTACGCCTACACGGACGACCTTTCGTCGGAAAAGATTCTGAAGGCCGCGCGCACTGCGGCGCGCATTGCGAGTGGCCCCGCCAGCGTTTCAACCGTGGGGCTTTCAAGCGTGCAGCCGCCGAGCAACCTTTATCCCGTGGTTGCGCCTTCGACCGAGCGCGCGCTCAGCGAGCGGCTCGATCTGGTGCGGCGCGCTGATATTGCCGCCCGTGCCTACGATCCGCGGATCGCGCAGGTGCGGGTGAGTTACGCCGACCAGAGCCGCCACATCATGCTGGCCGGATCTGACGGCCGCATCGTCACCGACTTCCAGCCGCTGGTCCGCTTGAGCGTTTACGTGATTGCACAGGAAGGCGACAAGCTGCGCTCCGGCTCGCATGGCGGAGGCGGGCGCGTCGGCCTGGAGTTTTTCGAAGGCGACCGCAGCCCCGAAAAGTTCGCGCAGGAAGCTTCACGGCAGGCCATCGTTCAGCTTGACGCGCGGGAAGCGCCGGCGGGGGAGATGCAGGTGGTGCTGGGGCCGGGCTGGCCGGGCATTCTGTTGCACGAAGCCGTTGGGCACGGGCTCGAGGCCGACTTCAATCGCAAGGGCATTTCGGCTTTCTCCGGGCGGATCGGGAAGAAAGTGGCGTCCGAACTATGCACCGTGGTGGACGATGGAACCATTCCCTCGCGGCGAGGGTCGCTGAACGTGGACGATGAAGGCGAGCCCACACACAAGAACGTGCTGATCGAAAACGGCACGCTGATGGGCTATCTACAAGACAAGATCAGCGCCGAGCAGTTGAAAACCACCCGCACCGGAAACGGCCGTCGTGAAAGCTACGAACACATCCCGATGCCACGCATGACCAACACCTACATGCTGGCGGGCCAGGACGATCCCGACGAAATTGTTCGCTCGGTTGATCGCGGCCTCTACGCGTCGCATTTTGGCGGCGGGCAGGTAGACATCACCAACGGCAAATTCGTTTTTTCGGCTTCGGAGGCTTATCTGATCGAGGACGGCAAAATCACCGCGCCGGTGCGCGGCGCTACGCTGATCGGCGACGGGCCGACCGTACTGACCAACGTCACCGCCGTCGGCAACGATTTGCAGCTCGATCCGGGCATCGGCACCTGCGGCAAAGGCGGCCAGAGCGTCCCCGTGGGCGTGGGCATTCCGACCATCAAGATCAGCCGCCTCACCGTGGGCGGCACCGCAGGGCGCGGGATGCAATCGTTTACGTAGCAAGGACAATCAAAAGCCGTCTGACGCCAAGGCGCAAAGGGCCGGATCGAGGATTGGACAAGTCTTCCGATTTATGACTGTGCGCGTGGCGATGATTACGGATCTTCTCCCTGGCGGTCGTTTTAGCTTCGCGCCTTAGCGCCTTTGCGAGAGAGTGCTCTTTTTTTCACGGTGCCAGATCCGACACCGCATTAGAGATTTAGACAAAGTACCAATTTGAGAACTCTATGGCAGAACTAGACATGGAACAGACTGCAAAAGACCTGGTGGACAAAGCAACTGCCGCCGGCGCCTCGGCCGCTGATGTGGTGGTGCTGGAAGGCGAAGAGTTTTCTACGACGCTGCGGCTGGGCAAGATCGAGAAGCTGAAGGAAGCGGCGTCCAAAGGGCTCGGCCTGCGCGTCTTTATCGGCACGCGGAGCGCTTCCGCCTTTTCCAGCGATTTTTCTTCGTCGTCGCTTGAAAAGCTGGTGCAGAGGACGCTCGAAATGGCCCGCGAGACTTCCGAGGACCCGGCGAATTCCCTTCCCGATCCAGCCCTGCTGGGCCGCTACGAAGGCGACCTGCAACTCTACTGCCCCGACATCGCCGCGCTCCCCACTGAGGAGCGCATCGCCTGGGCGCGGCGCGCGGAAGAAGCGGCCATGGCCGCGGACGTGCGCATACGGAATTCCGAGGGCTCGTGGTATGAATCGAACGTGGGGACCAAGGTTTACGCAAGCTCCGCGGGATTCGTCGGCAGCTACCGAGGTTCTTACTGCTCGGTAGCGGTTTCGCCCATTGCGCAGGCCGAGCCCGGCGACAGCATGGAACGCGACTATTGGTATTCGGTAGCTCGAAGCGTGGCGGCACTGGAACCGCCGGAAGCGGTGGGACGCAAGGCGGCGGAACGCGCCCTGCGGCGATTGGGCGCGCGCAAAGTTTCAACCCGCCAGGTGCCTGTGGTCTTTGACCCCGAAACCGCCTCATCGCTGATCGGGCACATCTTTGGAGCCGTTCGCGGCGACGCCATCTACCGCAAAGCCAGCTTCCTGACGGACAAGCTGGGCCAGAAAGTGGCAGGCGAAAACGTTACGGTGATTGACGATGGGCTGCGGCCGGGCGGGTTTGGCTCGCGGCCGTTCGACGACGAAGGCATTCCGGCATCCAACACCACAGTGATCGAGTGCGGCGTTTTGAAGAACTACCTGCTGAATTCCTATGCGGCAAACAAGCTGGGCATGAAGACCACCGGCAACGCAACGCGCGGGCTGGCTGGAGCGCCCGGCGTCGGCCCCAAAAACCTTTATCTGGAACCCGGCACGGCTTCGCCGGAAGAAATCATCCGCTCAGTCAAGGACGGCTTTTATGTGACGGAATTGATCGGGTTTGGGGTGAACGTGGTGACGGGCGACTACTCGCGCGGCGCCGCCGGACTGTGGATTGAAAACGGCGAACTGGCCTATCCCGTCCACGAAGTCACCATTGCCGGCAGCCTTCAGGACATGCTGAACCACATTGAGATGATTGGCAGCGACCTGGAATTCCGGCGCAGCGTCACTGCGCCGACGTTGCGCGTGGGCGGCCTGACCGTAGCGGGCGCGTAGCAACCGCTAATCGTGGCATAATACACGCGTATGGACAGCGACCATCGCTTCAGTTCATCTGCAATTCATCCGCTGGCGGGCCTAGCGGTAGCAGCGCTGGTGGCTTTCGCCGTTGCGGCCCTGGCAAGTTGCCGTGGCGCAAAGCAGGCCGTGAAGTCCGCTCCCACGCCGGAAGAAACAGCGTACATCCAGAATATCAAACTCACGCCCGGCCGAGCGGAGGCCGCGCAGAACTTCCTGCAGCATACCGTAACCACTGTCTACGGCACGGTAACCAATAAGGGCAACAAAACCGTTCTCTATCTTGAAATCAGCCTGACGTTTTCCGACATCGAAGGGAAACCGATCGAGGAGAGAAAAGCCTATCCTATAAGTGGCACCACTCTTCCCCTTAAACCCGGCGAGACGAGCGAGTTCCGCGTTTCGTTCGACCAGGTTCCGGTCATGTGGAACCAGGCCGTGCCCCGGATGGCGCCGGTGCGCGTGATCCTTGCCGGCGAATAAACAGGCTTGCCCCATTGCCTTGTATCGTTCAACCTGAATGTGTCAGGGCCTTTTCGCAGGGTCTTTCGCGCTCAGCGGCCCACTTCCAAGCGCGTGATCAGCGGCTCCGGCAAATCCGCCTTGCGCATCTTTTCCTGGGTCATGGCCATATCGTAAGGCGTCCGGTAGAAATCAATCTGTTTCTTCTCAGTATCAAGAATGGCAAAAGCCGCGCGCCCGTCGCCGTCGCGTGGCTGGCCGATCGAACCGGGATTGATGAGGTAACGAGCATTCTCCTGAAGTGTAATGCTGGTGGGCTCGCCGTCCTTAATGGGTGTTAGATGAACTGACTGGAGGCGCTTGTCAGCCGTTAGCACGAAGCCGCCCTGGTGGTGGCTGTGTCCGAAAAAAACCAGAGGTGCGGGATCGGACTGGAAAGCCTCCACCGCCCCCAGCGAATCAAAGATGTATTCGTCCTCGCCGATGGGCGAGCCGTGGACAATCTCGATACCATCAATCTGGATAGGGCCGTTCGGAAGGTTGCGCAGAAATTCAAAATGATCGGGAGTAAGTTGCCACTGCGTCCACTCGGCCGCCGCGCGGGCCAGGTAATTGAAGTCTTCGGCGTCGGTCAGGCCGCAGCACGCCTTGTCATGATTGCCACGCACGATCACCGCGGCAAGCGGTTGCAGGCGGTCAATCACCGCGTTGGGATCGGGCCCGTAACCCACCAGGTCTCCCAGGCACAGCACCCTGTCGTATCTGCCATCAGAAGTCGCGAGGCACTTTTCCAGTGCCTCAAGGTTCGAATGGATGTCACTCAGAATCAGGTACCGCACCCAAACCTCCAGTGTTCTGATTATAACCTTTGATGTCCCTCAATAAATCCAACCTATTTCGATGGCAGTTTCCCTGCCAGACTTGCCGTCACCCCGGTAAGCAGTGTGCTGCTGATCCCTGAACGTTCAGGTTGCGCGCGGCAAGCGGAAGGGCAGTTTGCATCGGAAGCAGGAGGCAACGCGCGAACCCAATGCTTATCCTGGCGGGAAAATACAGTTTGGCCGCCAGGGAATACTGGCACGCCATTTTTTCAAGCCCCTACATTAGGAACATTTTGCTATACTTCGGGTTATCCAGCTGGTTTCGTCGCGAAACCAGAAAGGCGTGGCCGTTTCTTCCCTCTCATTGTCGGCCGCGGACCGACATTCCCGAGCGAATGAAACGAAAGGACCATCTGTTTTCTGGAGGTGATCGAAATGAACTTCCCTCGTAAGGCAGCCTTTCTTTGTGCATTGATCGTGGGCGTCACAGCAGGAGCCGCGGCGCAGTTCGGCCAGCAGGGACCGCGCGCGCCGCAAATCCCGACGCCCTTCACACCGGTGGTGGGTTCAGGCGCACAGTACAAAGTGGCAATGAAAGACGGTGACATGAGCTTCACCTATGCCGTGGTCGGCAAAGAAAAGGTGGACGGAAACGACGGTTACTGGCTCGAGATCCGGTCAGAGGGCGGCAAGCTGAACGGTGAAATGGTGATGAAAGAACTCACGGTGTTGAACGGATCGCACCCGCAGATCAAGCGCATGATCATGCAGCCTCCCGGCCAGCCCGCTATGGAAATGCCTGCGGGCATGATGGACATGATGCGGCAACACATGGCGGAAAACGGGGACGCCGCAAAAAACAATATGGGAGAGAAGATCGGGACCGAAAGCATCACCGTCCCAGGAGGAACGTTTGAGTGCGAACACTACCGCCGGCAGGAAAACGGCAAGACCGTGGACTATTGGATTTCCAGCAAAGTTCCGCCGTACAGCCTGGTTAAAATGACCGGCCCCGACGTTTCCATGGTCCTGGAAAAAGTCCTGGAGAACCAAACCTCTCACATCAAGGGCGAGCCGCAGAAGATGCCGAACTTCTGATCCTGCATCTTACGGTTGCATCCGGCGCTCTGCACGGGAAGCAGCGCTGGCGTCCATCCACCGTGAATTTCCCTGGTCCGCACCTGCCGAGTCGAGGTGTGCGCCAGCCGCCCGCCAAATAGGCATTGCGTTCAACTCAAGCGCAATGTATTTTACATGCTGGGGCTTCCACATCTCAAAAATCCGGGTGCGATCACACGCATCCGTCATAGCAGCCGCAGGCGATAGCGCCGGGCTGGGGAGGAAAATGTATGTCAACTTCACCGCATCCACCGACGGGTGCGCCGAACCCGGGAGTGGTTTTTGAAACCTTAATGGCCTACCAGCGGACGGCCGCGCTTAGGGCGGCGATTGAGCTTGACCTGTTCAAGGCCATTGGAGAAGGGCCTGGCGATGTTCAGTCACTGGCGAGGCAATGTTCAGCTTCTGAGCGCGGTATTCGCATTCTGTGCGATTACCTGACGATCGTCGGCGTCATCAAGAAGGATGGCAGCAGCTACTACCACACTCCAAGCAGCGCCCTTTTCCTCGATCCGCGTTCGCCGACATGTCTGGCCGCAACGGCACGGTTTCTGGGGGATCCTCATCTCCATGAGCCCTACGAGCAACTGGCCGAGATTGTCCGGAAAGGCACGACGATACTGCCTGGGCAAGGCACAGTTGAACCGGGAAACCCCGTCTGGGTGGAGTTTGCACACAGCATGGCTCCCATGATGGCGCCCCTGGCCGCGCCGCTCGGCACCATCGTCCTAGACGGCCACAACGGCCCCGTAAAGGTGCTCGACATTGCAGCAGGGCACGGGCTGTTCGGCATCGAAGTAGCCAAGCAGAACCCGCAGGCACACATTGTTGCGGTTGACTGGCCGGCGGTGCTGGAAGTAGCCCACGCCAATGCGCACAAGGCCGGAGTGGCCGACCGTTACACCCGGCTGCCGGGCAGCGCATTTGAGGTAGATTACGGCGGGCCCTACGACGCCGTCCTGCTCACCAATTTCCTGCACCACTTTGATGTCCCGACCTGCACCGGCCTGCTCAAGAAAGTTCACGCGGTGCTGAAACCTGGCGGGCGCGCCGCGGCGCTGGAATTTGTGCCGAATGAAGACCGCGTGTCACCGCCGATGGCTGCTTCGTTCAGCATGACCATGCTGGCCAGCACACCGGCAGGCGATGCGTATACCTTCCGCGAACTTGAATCGATGTACCGGGATGCAGGCTTCAGGAATGTTTCCGAGCATCCCATAGCCCCGTCGCCGCACACAGTGGTGGTTGGTTACAAATAGGCGGGCAGCAACAAAGCAATGGCAGTCAGTGTCACTGAAGGGCCCGGTGCGTTGCGTGTGCGTCGGGCCCTTGCTGCGTACCCATTCATTTGATGTCGAAACCCTCGAGTGGTACACCACTGCCGGAATTTGGCGCGTGTAGCGGCGAGTTCATCTCGCCACGTTACGGCTAAAGCTGCCCCGACATCAAGTTGCGTATCGAACTGCCCCTCCTTGCGGCTTTTTGAGCGGATATGTTAAGTTCAATAAGTTCAAGACATCGCAGGATTTCGAGCTGATCGGGCAGGTCCATGATTGCAAGTTACAAAGGCGTTGTCCCACGCGTGGCGGAATCGGCGTTTATCGCCGGGAGCGCCGATATCATCGGCGATGTCGAGATTGGTGAAAACGCCAGCATCTGGTACCAGGTGGTGCTGCGAGGCGATATCGGCCCGATCCACGTTGGATCGCACACCAACATCCAGGATGGCTCCGTGCTGCACAGCGTGACCGGTGTTCCGGTCAATGTAGGCGATTGGGTGACAGTGGGGCATCGGGTGGTGCTGCACGGGTGCACCGTTGAGGATCATTGCCTGATCGGCATGGGCGCCATTGTGCTGAACGGGGTCCGCGTGGGCGCGGGATCGATTGTGGCCGCGGGAGCGCTGGTGCTGGAGGACACGGTAATTCCGCCGGGCAGCCTCTACGTGGGCGCGCCCGCAAAGCTGCGGCGAAAACTGAACGATGAGGACCGTGCTTTTATCGACGCCCACGCCGGCCATTACCTGGAATATAAGGACATTTACCTGGCTGAAACCGGAAAGAAGGTCACTCCCTGACCCGGTGAGATAAACCCGGAAGAAAGCGGCCGAAAACACTTCGGGAACCAAATCAGCGTGTCCAAAAAGAACGAACTGATCCAATCCGTAAAAGGTACGCGCGACCTGCTGCCCGCGGACACTCCGTTGTGGCAACGCGTGGAAGATGAAGCCCGGAAAGTTTTTGAGGCTTACAACTACCGCGAAATCCGCACGCCCGTGCTGGAGCAGACGGCTCTGTTCGCCCGCAGCGTGGGTTCGGACACCGACATTGTAACCAAAGAGATGTACACGTTCGACGACCGTGACAGCGGATCGCTGACGCTGCGCCCGGAAGCAACGGCGTCCGTGGTGCGCGCTTACATCGAGCACAGTCTCTATAATGAGCCCGGAATTCAGAAACTCTATTACTTCGGGCCCATGTTCCGCCGCGAGCGGCCGCAGAAAGGCCGCTACCGCCAGTTCTACCAGATCGGCGCGGAAGTTCTGGGCGGGGACCATCCGGCCATCGACGCCGAGGTGCTGGAAATGCTGGCGCTGCTGCTCGAACGCCTGGGCTTGAAGGAATTCAAACTGCTTGTCAACTCGGTCGGTTGCTCGAAATGCCGGCCGGAATATCTGAAGGTGTTGCGGAAGTCGCTGGATGAGGTGAAGTCCCGCCTGTGCGAAGATTGCCAGCGGCGCTCAAACACCAATCCGCTGCGCGTGCTCGATTGCAAGATTGAGGCCGACCAGCCCATCATCGAAGGGCTGCCCAAAATCATTGACCACCTGTGCCCGGAATGCCGGCAGCATTTTGATGCCGTGACCATGGAACTGAAACAGCGCGGCGTTGAGTTTGAGGTGGTTCCGCGGCTGGTGCGCGGGCTCGACTACTACACGCGCACAACATTTGAAATCACCAGCGGCTTGTTGGGCGCGCAGAATGCGGTGCTCGGCGGCGGCCGCTACGACGGACTATCTGAAATGCTGGGCGGGCCGCCCGCGCCGGGAATCGGATTTGCCATTGGGCAGGACCGCCTGGTGTTGACCGTGGAAGCGGCCTCGTCGCTGAAGCCTGCCCAGCCGCTTGCAGCGTACATCGCCTGGATGGGCGAGGCCACGCGCGAAGCGGCCACGATGCTGGCGCGCGAACTGCGGCGCGAGAGAATTGGAACGGAAATCAGTTATCATCCCATCAAGCTGAGAAAGGCGATGGGTGCCGCCAGCAAACTTCAGGTCCGTTACGCCATTATCATCGGCGAACAGGAAGTGGAGAGCGGAAACTATCAGGTGAAAGACATGGGCACCGGCGAACAACAGAGCGTCAGCGCCGGAGAAATCGCCGGCTTTCTGAAAGAGAAGCTGCGCGAGCCCGCACCGGCCGCAAGTCCTGTGGCCGGACAACAATGATGGAAAGGTAAGGGACCACTTTGGCACTCGATTTACTTGGCGACCGACGAAGAACACATCATTGCGGCGAATTGCGAAAAGCTCACACCGGCCAAAAAGTTTTTCTGGCGGGCTGGGTGGCGCGGCGGCGAGACCTTGGCAACCTGATCTTTCTCGACCTGCGCGACCACACAGGCGTAGTCCAGGTGGTCGTGAACGCAGAATCGAGCCCGGAAGCGCACAAGAAGGCTGAGCTTGTTCGCTCGGAATTCGTAGTGGGAGTTGAAGGCGAAGTCGTGCTGCGCGCGCAGGGAACCCTGAACCCCCAGATTGCGACGGGCGAAGTGGAAGTGAAGGCGAGCACGCTGCTGCTGTTGAACGAAGCCAAGACTCCTCCCTTCCCGATTGAGGATGAAACGCGCACATCTGAGGACACCCGGCTGCGTTACCGGTATCTCGACTTGCGCCGCGCCCGCATGCAGCGCAACATCCGCCTGCGCCATCAGGCCTGCATGGAAACGCGCGAGCATATGGGCGGCCACGGCTTCATCGAAATCGAAACGCCTTTTATGACGCGGTCCACGCCCGAAGGCGCGCGCGATTACCTGGTACCCAGCCGCGTCCGGCAAGGGCACTTTTATGCGCTGCCGCAGTCGCCGCAACTCTTCAAGCAGCTGTTTATGATCGCCGGCTTTGACCGTTATTTCCAGATTGTCCGCTGCTTCCGCGATGAAGACCTGCGCGCCGACCGCCAGCCGGAATTCACGCAGATCGACGTGGAGATGGCGTTCCCGACCCGCGAAGAGCTTTTTGAGATTATCGAAGGCCTGATGCAGAAGCTGCTGTCGCTGGTGGACGTCAAAGTCGAACTTCCCTTTGCGCGACTGAGCTACGACATAGCAATGGAAAAGTACGGCTCCGACAAACCGGACTTGCGGTTCGGCCTGGAGTGGAAACGGCTTCACCTGCCCGGCGGCAAGCTGAGCGCGGTGAAAGGATTTCAGGTGACCAAGGCCCTTCGCGTTCCCGGCGCGGCCGCTCAAATTTCCCGCAGCCAGTTTGACAGGTATCAGGAAACGCTGAAGCAGATGGGGGCCGCGAATTCTGCGTATCTCATCGTGACGGACGCCGGCATCCAGTCACGAATGAAAAATGCGTTGGGCGACGATGGGCTGCAGGCCATTGTAGCCGCAACAGAAGCCCAGGCCGGCGACCTGGTGGTCCTGCTGGGAGCCGAATTGGACTCAGTGGAAAATGTGCGGGCGCTCGACCAGGCCTCCGGCTGGCTGCGGCTGGAGCTGGCCAACAAATTTGAGTTGATCAAACCCGGCCTCTGGACCTTTGCCTGGATTGTCGATTTCCCCATGTTCGACTATGACAAGAACGAGAAGCGCTACGCGGCAATGCACCACCCGTTCACTTCTCCGCGCGAGGAAGACCTGGATAAGCTTGAATCGGACCCATCGAGCGTCAAGGCCCTTGCTTACGACCTCGTGCTGAACGGAAGCGAGATCGGCGGCGGCTCGATTCGTATGCACCGGCCTGATATCCAGAAGCGTGTTTTCCGCGTGCTCGGCCTGAGCGATGAAAAAGCGCGGGAGCGGTTTGGGTTTTTTGTAGACGCGCTGGAATACGGAGCGCCGCCCCACGGCGGCATTGCGCTGGGCGTTGACCGCATCGTCGCTCTGCTGGCCGGCGAATCGAGCATCCGCGAAGTTATCGCATTCCCCAAAACCGCCAGCGCTACCGACCTGATGTGCGAAGCCCCCGCTACCGTTGATCCGGAACAGCTCACCGAGTTGGGGCTGAAGATCGTGAAGTTTTGATTCTCAGGGGCTGGAGCCCCTGAAGCGCAGTCAAGCAACCTCAGCCAGAATTAATGTCATGTCT
This sequence comes from Acidobacteriota bacterium, assembly GCA_021787735.1. Lineage (GTDB taxonomy): Bacteria > Acidobacteriota > Terriglobia > UBA7540 > UBA7540 > SCRD01. The sequence goes on from JAJYLL010000008.1 coordinate 62,519, forward strand.
GTAATTCGCATTCTTCCAGAGGCCGTCGCCAATAAGATCGCGGCGGGCGAAGTGGTCGAGCGGCCGGCTTCCGTCGCCAAGGAATTAGTGGAGAACTCGATTGACGCCGGTGCGACCTCGGTTGAAGTGCGCGTGGAGAGCGGCGGCAAGCGCCTGCTGCGCGTGGTGGATGACGGCTGCGGCATGACTCACGACGACGCGCTGCTGGCCTTTGAGCGGCACGCCACCAGCAAGATTACTTCGGCCGACGACCTGGATGCGATTGCAACGCTCGGCTTTCGCGGAGAGGCGCTGCCGTCAATCGCCGCCGTCTCACGCCTGACGCTTGAAACCCGCCACGAATCGGAAGCTGCGGGCACACGCATGGAGTTTGCCGGCGGCAAGTTGCGTGACGTCAAAGAAATTGCTCGCCCCCGCGGCACCACGATTGATGTTCAGAGCCTGTTCTACAACGTTCCGGCGCGCCGCAAGTTTTTGAGGTCGGAATCCACAGAATTAGGCCACATCGCGTCCATGGTGACGCACTATGCGCTGGCGCATCCCGACAAATCATTCCGGCTCGAATCCGTTTCGAATGAAATCCTGAACGCTTCTCCGGTGGCAAGCCATCGCGAGCGGATCTACCAGGTGATGGGCGGGCAACTGCTGGAACAACTCGTGGAGTTCGGGCCGGTGGAGCGCCAGTTGCTTCCCGTCGCCGCCGACCTGAACCTCGACGAAGAGGCGGAAGCCACCGCCGAAACTGCAGCTCCGCCGATTTTCAGGGTTTCCGGTTTTGTTTCACGGCCGGAAGTCCACAAACTGAACCGGAACCAGATTTACTTTTTTGTCAGCCGGCGGCTGATCCGCGATCGCCTGGTGCATCACGCGCTGAATGAGGCGTATCGCAACATTCTGCCGGCAGGAATTTTTCCCGTCGCGCTGATATTCCTCGATCTGCCGCCGGGCGAAGTGGACGTGAACGTCCACCCCTCCAAAGCCGAGGTGCGCTTCCGCCACTCGTCTTTTGTGCATGACCTGATTCGCGACATTGTGCTCCAGGCGCTGATGGCGGCGCGCCCCGTGCCGGCGTTCCCGATGCGAAGGCCGGCTCAGCCTGGAAACATTCAGGAATCCATCGATACAGGCGCTGACGCACCGGCATCTCCACAAGCTGTACGAAACTGGACACCACCGGCAGCCCCGCAGGAAACATTTGCTTCCACCCCGGCAAGGAGCTTTGAGCTTTCAGCTTTTCGCCCCGCCCCGTCGCCTGGATATTTACCACTGGCCGAAGCCGCGCTTTCGCTTTACGCTCCGGCGGAGCCCGCGTCCTGCCCGGCCGGGTACGCCGAGGTCTCGCTCACCGACCCGCAGAACCGCTCGGGGGAATTGCCTTCCGACCTGCTGCCGCTCGGTCAGGTGCAGTCCAGTTTCATCATCGCCGCCAATCCCGAAGGGCTGTGGATCATCGACCAGCACGTCGCGCACGAGCGCGTCTTGTTTGAGCAGCACCTGCGCCGCCGCCAGTCGAGCAGCATTGAAGGGCAACGTCTGCTGATCCCGATTGTGGCCGACCTGCAGCCTGAGCAGCGCGTCATCTACGACACCATTGCCGAAGAACTGACCTCCAACGGGTTTGAGGTTGAACCCTTCGGCCAGGGAAGCGTGGCCGTGAAGGCCGCGCCAGCCGATATCCAGCCCGACGACGTGGAAAAGCTGGTGCGTGAAATTCTGGACGGCATCAGCCACGAGGCGCGGGCCCTTTCACTCGACGAGTTGCGGCGCAGCATTGTGGCTACGGTGGCCTGCCATGCGGCCATCAAAGTAAACATGCCTCTCGACCAGGAAAAAATGTCATGGCTGCTTCTGGAGTTGAGCAAAACCGAATGCCCCATGACCTGCCCGCACGGGCGACCCATTGTCCTGCGATACGACATGAAAGAAATTCAGAAGGCGTTTAAGCGGATTTGAGGATTGTCGGGACCGTCGAGGTATGCGGCGTTAGTTTTTCTCTGTGTTATCCGTGTCTGAAAAAAAGCGAAACGCAGAGGTCACAGAGATTGCGTGCCAGCGTCAGCCGCTGCGGGAACGTACGGCAACTGAGTGGTACAAAGGCCAAAAAGAAAGAGCAATGACCAAACCTCTTGTGATCGCGATTGACGGTCCTGCAGGAGCGGGCAAGAGCACTGTAGCCCAGATGCTGGCCCGTCGGCTGGGGCTGGCCTATGTGGACAGCGGCGCCACTTATCGCGCCGCCGCCCTCAAGGTGCTGGAGTCCGGCGTCTCGCTTGAAGATGAAGAGGCTATTATCCGCGTTGTGGGGTCTGCCGAAATCCGGTTTATTCCGCGCCAGCCGCAGCCGCAGGTGCTTCTGGACGGCAAGGACGTTACCGCCACCATCCGGACGGCGGAGGTGACACAGGCTGCCTCTCGAGTTTCGCGCCTGCCTGCCGTCCGCAAAAAACTGATTGCGCTGCAGAGGTTGCTGCTGATAGAACCTGGGGTGGTGATGGAAGGCCGCGACATCGGGACCGTCGTCTTTCCCGATGCGCCGCTCAAAATATTCCTCAAGGCCGATACGGCAGAACGCGCCCGCCGGCGGGTGCAGCAGGACCAGGAACAGGGTCGGCCTGCCACGCTCGATGATACCTTGTCAGAAATTTCCAGTCGCGATCAGCGCGACGCGCAAAGGCAGGCCTCGCCACTGGTGCCCGCCGAAGGCGCCGACATCCTCGACTCCACTGACATCTCGGCTGAAGAAGTTGTCGAACGGATTCTGGAACTGGCCCGCCGCAAACATCTGCTGGGCCGGCAGTAGGTTTTCTGCGTCGTCAAACGACGGCAGAGATGTTACCTTCCACCGCCATTGCTCATCGAGGCAAGGAACTCGCCGTTCGTTTTGGTCTTGGCAAGCTTGTCGATGATGAGTTCCATTGACTCAACTGGTGACAGCGGATTCAGCACTTTGCGCAGCACCCAGATGCGGTTGAGTTCGTCCTTTGGCACCAGAAGTTCTTCCTTGCGGGTCCCCGACTTATTGATTTCGATGGCCGGGAAGACGCGCTTGTCCACCAGCTTGCGGTCGAGGTGAACTTCCATGTTGCCGGTGCCCTTGAACTCTTCAAAGATCACGTCATCCATGCGGCTGCCGGTATCGATGAGGGCCGTCGCAATGATGGTGAGGCTTCCGCCTTCTTCCACGTTGCGCGCCGAGCCAAAAAACCGCTTGGGGCGTTGCAAAGCGTTTGAATCAACACCGCCGGAGAGCACCTTGCCCGAGGGCGGGACCACAGTGTTGTAGGCGCGCGCCAGGCGCGTGATGGAATCGAGCAGGATGACCACGTCGCGCTTGTGCTCCACCAGCCGTTTGGCCTTTTCAATCACCATCTCGGCCACTTGCACGTGGCGGGCCGCCGGCTCGTCAAACGTTGAGCTGATCACTTCGCCTTCCACGGTCCGCTGCATGTCCGTCACTTCTTCCGGGCGCTCGTCAATCAGCAGGACGATCAGCGTGACTTCCGGATGGTTGGCCGTGATGGAATTGGCGATGGTCTGGAGTAGCATGGTCTTGCCGGTTCGCGGGGGAGAAACGATCAGTCCGCGCTGCCCCTTGCCGATGGGAGTCAGCAGGTCAAGCACGCGGCCTGAAATGTTGTCCTTCCCGGTCTCCAGCCGCAGCCGTTCCTGGGGATAGAGCGGAGTGAGGTTGTCAAAAAAGATCTTGTTGCGCGCCTCGTCAGGGGGCTCAAAGTTGATAGCCTCCACCTTGATCAGCGCAAAGTATCGCTCGCCTTCTTTCGGCGGGCGGATCTGGCCGGAGACGGTGTCGCCGGTGCGCAGATCGAACTTGCGAATCTGCGAGGGCGAGACATAGATGTCATCCGGTCCGGGCAGATAGTTGTAGTCGGGCGCGCGGAGGAAGCCAAAGCCATCCGGCAGGCATTCCAGCACTCCTTCCGAAAAGATCAGTCCGGCCTTCTCGGTCTGCGCCTGGAGGATCTTGAAGATCAACTCCTGCTTGCGCATGCCGGTGGCCCCGACAACTCCGAGGTCCTTGGCCACCTGCGTGAGCGTGGCAATATTCATTTCTTTCAGCTTGGCAATATCGAGGATTTCACTATCCTTGAGTTCCTCGATCTTTTCTTCCTGCACATCGATTGGCTTTTCTTCCTGTTTTTTGGACGGCATGTTAATCTCTCAATTTCAATTTAATTTAGGACCCCATGGTACGTACGGTCCATTTTCAGGACCGGCTTGAACCCCGCTGGTTTGATGCTCCTTGATGATCCCAGAAAGTTAACTGAGCGGTCCATTAAGGCAAGTCAGCAGAATTCCGAACGGCAAAATCCCTGGCAGTAGATTTCAGATTTATCAATCCGATTTGGCTTGGAACAATTGACGTTACTTTCTGGCGCAGGGGGGGAAACCTCTATTCCCTTCCTGGGTGAGTACGTCTTTCCTTGATAATACCCAACCGCTTCAGTTCGCCGGAGCCCTTTTGAACCCCTGGAATTCTTTCGGTCGTCAACAAACCACTGTCAGTCCCGGCAAACCGCACATCCGCTTTGCGACTCCAGCCCCAGTTCTTGCCGGCTGCTGCCTGAGAACACAATCAGTTCGTCAGGGACTCCCGGTCTGATTCGAGCGACGAGTCCAGCCGCTGGCTCTCCTCTGGCTCAGTTGGGAGAGTTGCAACCCCTTCGACCTTCCGTTCGAGCGCCAGGTCAAGGACCTCGTCCATCGTTTCAACAAACCGGATGGCCAAGTCTTCCTGAATGTTCTCCGGAATTTCAGAGAGGTCTTTCTCATTATCACGCGGCAGCAGCACAGTGCGCGTGCCGGCGCGGTGCGCCGCAAGGACCTTCTCCTTCACTCCGCCAATAGGCAACACCTTGCCGCGCAGGGTGATTTCACCCGTCATGGCAATGTCACGATCCACAGGGATTTTGGTAAGGGCGCTGACCATCGCCGTAGCCAGAGTGATGCCCGCCGAAGGCCCGTCTTTCGGGATGGCACCCTCCGGAATGTGAATGTGGATGTCCACGCGGCGGTAAAAGTCCGCCGAAAGCCCGAGGCGCGCGGCCCGGGAGCGAACGTAGCTTAACGCAGCCTGTGCGGATTCCTGCATCACATCACCCAGCTTGCCGGTCAGGGTCAGCTTGCCCTTGCCCGTCATCACCGTGGCTTCGATATTCAGGATCTGCCCACCGACTTCCGTCCACGCCAGCCCCGTTGCCAGACCCACCTCATTCTTCTCTTCGGCCTTGGTATCACGGAACTTAATGACGCCCAGGTATTCGTGTAGATCTTCCGGCTTGACCACAACCTTGAGATCGCGGCTTTCCTGGACCACCTTGCGCGCAACCTTGCGGCTGATGTTGGAAATTTCGCGCTCCAGGTTGCGGACACCCGCTTCGCGCGTATAGTTTCGGATGACGCCGACAATCGCCTCATCTTCAAACTGCAGGTTATGATCTTTCAGGCCCGTTGCCGCGCGCTGCTTTGGCACCAGGAAGCGCTTGGCAATTTCCAGCTTTTCGGGTTCCGTATAGCCGGAGAGCCTCAGGATCTCCATGCGGTCCTGCAACGGCTGCGGAATGGTGTGGATCACGTTTGCCGTGGTGATAAAGAAAACCTTGGAGAGGTCATACTCCACGTCAAGGTAATGGTCTGTGAAAGTGTCGTTCTGCTCGGGATCAAGGACTTCCAGAAGAGCTGCCGACGGATCGCCGCGAAAGTCCATGCTCATCTTGTCCACTTCGTCGAGCAGGAACACGGGATTGACGGTCCCACCTTTCTTCATCATCTGGATGATCTGGCCCGGCAGCGCGCCGATATAAGTTCTGCGATGGCCGCGAATTTCCGCTTCATCGCGAACCCCGCCCAGTGACAGCCGGACAAACTTTCTTCCTGTGGCGCGCGCGATCGAGCGTCCCAGCGACGTTTTTCCCACTCCCGGAGGGCCCACAAAGCAGAGGATCGATCCTCGCGGAGTCTTCACCAGTTGCCGTACCGCCAGGAACTCCAGAATGCGTTCCTTGATTTTCTCAAGCCCGTAATGGTCTTCGTTCAGTATCTTTTCAGCGCGCCGGATGTTGCGAATTTCCTTTGATTTCTTCTTCCAGGGCACGGCCAGCAGCCAGTCGAGGTAATTGCGGGAGACCGTGGACTCGGCGGACATCGGCGGCATCAGTTCCAGCCGCTTGATTTCGCCCATGGCCTTGTCGTAGGCATCCTTGGTCATGCCCGCTGACTCAATCTTCTTCTTGAGCTCGTCGATCTCGCTCTTTTCGTTCCGCCCTAGTTCCTTCTGGATGGCCTTGATCTTTTCGTTCAGGTAGTACTCGCGTTGCGCGCGTTCCATCTGTCGCTTTACGCGGCCCTGGATGGAGCGATCGACGTTCAGCTTTTCGATCTCAATGTCCAGAATGTCCGCCAAGCGTGTCAGGCGGTCAACCGGATCGAAAAGTTCCAGCAACTCCTGCTTTTCTTCGATGCTGATGCTCAGGTTGGCGGCCACGGTGTCGGTGAACTTACTGATCTCTTCCACCTTGGCAGCCGCGATCATCGTCTCATAATTCAGACTCTGCGAAAGCTTGACGTACTGCTCGAACAGCGAGATCACGCGCTGCACCAACTGTTCCAGGCTGGGCGTGCTCACAATCCTGTAAGTGGCGGTCTTGACACTGGCACGGAAGTAGCCTTCCTCGCTCGAAACCTTCAGGATTTTGCCGCGCTCGCTTCCCTCCACCAGCACCTTGATGTTGCCATCGGGGAGCTTCAGGCTCTGGATGATGTTCGCGATGGTCCCCACCTGGTAAATATCATTCGGCTTGGGGTCGTCCACTGAGGCGTCGTGCTGGGTCGCCAGGAAGATTTTCTTATCGCCGGCCAGCGCCTCCTCCAGCGCACGGATGGAGCTTTCGCGCCCCACCACGAACGGAGTCATCATGTACGGAAAGATGACTACGTCCCGAATGGGCATCATGGGCAGGATGCGGGTTTCACCTTTTTCTCGGCCTGAAAACATAGAAGATTCCATTAACTTGCCTTTTCGAATAGAGATGGATCAAAGAGAATTTCGTGCTTCTGAACCATTTCTTCCGTCACTACAAAATCGTGCACCGTGCGCTGACTGGGTAAATGATACATCAAGTCCAGCATCAGGTCTTCCAGGATCATGCGGAGGCCCCGCGCCCCCAGCTTGCGCTGCAGCGCCTGAGCGGCAACTGCCTTCAGGGCGCCTTCGGTAAATTTCAGTTTGACATTTTCGTACTCAAACAGCCGCTGATACTGGCGTACGAGCGCATTCTTGGGCTCGGTCAGAATTTCAACCAGGGCCTTCTCGTCCAAATCGCTCAGCACGCTGATCACAGGGAGCCGTCCAACAAATTCCGGGATCAGACCATATTTGATTAGGTCAATCGGCTGCACCTGTTCCAGCAACTCGATATTCCGGCGGCTTGGAACCGCCTCCGGCGCCTCCTCCGGGCTGTGAAATCCCAGGGACTTTTTCCCGGTCCGCCGCTCGATAATCTTCTCAAGTCCCACGAACGCCCCGCCACAGATAAAGAGAATGTTCGTGGTGTCGACAGCGGTGAATTCCTGGTGCGGATGCTTGCGCCCGCCCTGCGGCGGTACGTTAGCCACGGTTCCTTCCAGGATCTTGAGCAGGGCCTGCTGGACGCCTTCTCCCGAAACGTCGCGCGTAATCGAGGGGTTCTCGTCCTTGCGCGACACCTTGTCAATCTCGTCGATGTAAATGATGCCCTGCTGCGCGCGCTGAACGTCGCCCTGCGCATTCTGCAGCAGCTTCAGGATAATGTTCTCGACGTCCTCGCCGACATAGCCCGCCTCGGTCAGCGTGGTGGCATCGACAATGGCGAAGGGAACTTCCAGCAACCGGGCCAGCGTCTGGGCCAGCAGCGTCTTGCCGGTACCGGTAGGCCCGATCAGCATGATGTTGGACTTGGTCAGCTCAACATCACTTCGCACCTTGGCCAGCATGATGCGCTTGTAATGGTTGTAAACCGCGACGGCCAGCTTCTTTTTCGCCTTGTCCTGGCCAATGACGTACTCATCAAGAAAACGTTTGACTTCTGCCGGTCGCGGCAGCTTGGCCTCGACCGTCGGCAGGCGTTCTGCCTGGTCTTCTTCCAGAATCGTATTGCAGATCGCAACACATTCGTCACAGATATAAGCTCGAGGATGGTCACCGGGAGAAGAGATGAGTTTGCCAACTGCGTCCTGGGTTTTCTGGCAAAATGAGCAGCGAAGTATTTCCTCTGAAACTGAGCGTTTCAAGTAAGTTCGCCTCCGTTATTTGTGCTTCTCAATAATCTCATCAACGATGCCGTACTCCCTGGCCTGCTGTGCATTCATCCAGAAATCGCGTTCAACGTCTCGTTCAATTTTCTCAAGTGGCTGGCCGGTATGCTTGGCCATGATTTCATTCAGCCCGGCCCGTACCCGCAGGATTTCACGGGCATGGATGTCAATGTCAGTCGCCTGGCCGGAAAGCCCTCCCATGGTCGGCTGGTGGATCAGAACTCTCGAGTTCGGCAGCGCAAAGCGCTTGCCATGGGTTCCGGCTGAGAGCAACAAAGCTGCCACGCTGGCGGCCTGGCCAATGCAGATGGTTGCTACGTCAGGCCGGATAAACTGCATGGTATCGTAAATCGCCATTCCCGCCGTCACCACTCCGCCGGGGGAGTTGATATAAAGCGAAACGTCCTTTTCGGGATCTTCCGCCTCCAGGAATAGCAACTGGGCCGTCACCAGATTGGCAACGTTATCATCAATCGGAGTTCCAATGAAAATGATATTGTCGCGGAGCAGCCGGGAATAAATATCGTACGCTCTCTCACCGCGGTTCGTCTGCTCAACCACCATCGGGATCAATGTCATTGCTGGTCTTTCCATGCTCATTGGCGCTCCCTGCCCTTACCCCTCGGCCTGGTCCGGAACAACTTCGGATTTTGGTTTGATTTTAGCGTTGTGGTAGATAAGGTCAAGAGCTTTCTGGTTTCGTAGCCTGCGTTCGATCGTAGGAAGCTCTCCATCCCGCGTCAAGCGGGTCTTAAGGGCTGCGGGCGACTCGCGGCGCTCCTGCGCAAGGTCCCGGATCAATCCATCGATTTCATCCTCTGTGACCTCAATCGACTCGGCATCAGCAACCTTCTCCAGAATCAGCGAACCCCGGACATCCTTCTCGGCCTCAGGCCTTGCGTCCTCCCGCAACTTCTGCCAATCCAGCCCAACGTTGCGGGGATCAATTCCTTGAGAGATCAACTGGCCCAGTAAGCGCTCCAACTTCCCGTCAATCTGCGCTTCTACCAGTGTATCAGGAACCGGAAAACTATGCGCGGCTACCAACTGTTTCAGCAGGTCCTGCTTTGCGCCGGACTCCGCTTCGTATTTCTTATGCGCGGCAAGGTTCTCTGAAACCCTGGCCTTCAGCTCGTCAACGGTTTTGAACTCGCTGACCGATTTGGCAAACTCATTGTCAAGCTCCGGCACCACCTTCTTTTTGACGCTCTGGATTTCCACGCGGTAGCTGAGCGATTTTCCTGCCAGCGCCTTTGAAGCGTAATCTTCCGGGTAATTCACGTCAAATTCCCGCACGCCGCCCGGCTTTGCGCCCCGCAGGTTTTCTGTGAACTCGGGTACTGCGCCATCGCTCGCCAGATGCACCATGGCGTCGTTTGCTTCGAGCGGCTTAGCCTCCGCGTCGGATTTTCCCACTCCACGGTAGTTCACCTGGACGTAGTCGCCGTCCTCTGCCGGCCGGTCTTCCACCGGCTCAAACGTCGCCGCGCGCTCCCGCAAATCCTCAAGCGACTTCTTCAACTCGTCCTCGGTGACCTCCAGCGTCCCTTGTTCAACTTCGAGCTCTTTGTAATTTTTCAGCTCGAACTCCGGAAGCACTTCAAATTTGGCCGTGCAGGTCAGTGGGCTGTCTTCCTCAAATTTCAAATCAGCAAAATGCGGACGCCCGATAACGGACATCTTCTGCTCTTTGACAGCGTTCTCAAAGTACTTGGGCAGAAGGGTCTGAACAACTTCATTGCGAATGTCATCCTGAAAGTGCCGGCGTATCAACGAGGCGGGCGCTCGTCCGGGGCGGAAACCCGGGATTCGAGCCAGTCGGCGATACTGCGCCGTTACGGCCTCGGATTCTTGTCTGACGATATCAGGCGGTATTTCAATTACTAGTTCTTTCTTGCAGGTTCCAGATTCCACAGTTCCTCATTGGCGCTGTTTGATTGAAAGAGAACGGCGAGGTGGTCCTTTAAACTTCTACCAGAAGGGATGGTCCCAGCCCTGAGAAGATGTACAACTCCCCGGGTCCCAAAAGTCAGTATAGCATAAGGTTATAGGCTGTCAACCAAACTGAGCTGCAGAAATTTGCTTCTCCCGCAACCCTGGACCTTCCGTACTGCCTCCTCTTTATATTGATGCAGGACACGCGAAAAGGTTTTGCGCCGGCGCGGCCGTTCAGGCCAGGTAACGACAAGTTGGCATCGTCACACGAGGCTGCCAAAACCTGCCACTGCAGCCCGTTCCCGCCGTTGGCATGCGCTTTGCCTTGTGATATCCTTCTGCTGCTCTCGGTTCCATTTTTATCAAGAGGAAATCGTGCGGCGGAGTGCCACAACAATCGACATCGGCGGCGGCCCGGTGCCTTCCGGCCCGTCCCATTCAACCCGAAAGGATATGCCATCATGAATGAAGCGGATTTCATTCTGGGTCCACGCGTCAGCAGGCGTTCCGTCCTGCGGGCGCTGGCGTCAACCCCCGTCTTACTGCTCGGAGCCTCCAATCTTGCCGCCCAGACCAACCTGACCGGCTATTGGCTTTTGCTCTCACCTGTGGGTGACGGCACCTATCGCAAGTCCTACTTCTACCTGCAGCAGGCGGGCGAAGCCATCTCCGGCAAGGTTTTGTTTGGCAACCGCGAGCTTCCCATCAGCAACGGCAGTTTCAACGACGGCGTGCTGAAGTTCGACGTCATCACGCATTTCCGGGAGGGGACCCGGGCCATCTCCTATTCCGGCAGGATGAAAGGCGACAAGATAGACATTCAAGTGAACTTCCCCGGCCGAAGCCCGATGACCGGCACAGCGCAGCGCACTACTCGCGAAGCCACCCTGCCGCCCAAGCCGCTTCCACTGCCCGCGCTCAGGGACCTGCCGGACAATGGCCTGGTGCGGACACCGCCCATGGGCTGGAACAGTTGGAACAAGTTCGCCGGCCGGGTGAATGACCAGGTGGTCCGCGCCGCTGCCGACGCCATGGTGGCGTCCGGGATGGCCAAAGCAGGCTACATCTACATCAACATTGACGACACCTGGCAGGGTGAGCGCGACAGCAAGGGCCGCATTACCGGCAACAAAAAGTTTCCCGACATGAAGGGCTTGTGCGATTACGTCCACTCCAAGGGGCTCAAAATCGGAATCTATTCGGGACCGGGGCCGGAAACCTGCGCCGGTTACGAAGGCAGCTTTGGGCACGAGGAGCAGGACGCACGGACCTATGCCGAGTGGGGCTTCGACTACCTGAAATACGACTGGTGCAGCGCGGCCCGCATTTACAAAGACACAGACATGCGCCCCGTCTATCAGAAGATGGGAGAAGCGCTGCTGAAGTGCGGTCGTCCCATCGTTTATAGCCTTTGCCAGTACGGGCGCGACGACGTCTGGGGATGGGGAGCCAGGGTGAGCGGCAACCTGTGGCGCACCACCGGCGACATCAATGACACCGGGGAGCGCATGGATGAGATCGGCTTCAGCCAGTTTGCCATCCAGCACTACATCCAGCCCGGCCACTGGAACGATCCGGACATGCTCGAGATCGGCAACGGCGGCATGACCGATGACGAATACCGCACCCACATGAGCCTGTGGTGCCTGCTGGCCGCTCCGCTGCTGGCCGGGAACGACCTGAGCAACATGACCGAGGACACTCGAAGCATCCTGATGAACCACGAAGTGATCGCCATTGATCAGGACCCCGCCGCCAACCCCGCGCAACTGGTCACCTACGTGGGCAAGCTGATGGTGGCCTACCGCAAACTCCACGATGGCTCAACCGCCGTGGCCTTCTTCAACCGCACTGAAAAGGAGGACGAAATCGGCGTCGAGTGGTCGGCCGTCGGCATCGAAGGCAAAGAACTCCAGGCACGCGACCTATGGAAACATGAAGCCGTCACGGTTTCCGGTCACTACTATCCCACCAAGGTGCCCGCGCACGGCGTCGTGATGCTGAAAGTCAAAGCAGCCTGAGCATCATTCGTGCGGCAAAGGTGTTTTGTCAGGAGAGCCGAGCTTCAGCCTGGCGGCTACAGCCCGGCACCCGCAAGGAGAAATGATTGCCCGCCCCGAGGGGAGAGGGTGGTCGCGCTAGCGACCGTGTGAGGGGTGTTTTCCCAGCGCCAATCCTACGCCCGCTGCTTCAAAAATCCAATCAACTCCCGAAAGTACCACTGCTTGTCGTCGGACATGCTCATGTGGCTGCCGCGGCTGCTGATGGCGGCCCGGGCGTTGGGCATCAGGGTGGCGATGCGGCGCATCTCGCCGGCGTTCATCTCCCACCACTTAGACTCCGAAACGGCTGTCTTGCCCGCAAGGCCGCCGGGAACTGCCGATCACTCTCCGGGAGGCGTGGTTGGCAATTGCTGGTGATGGTCCGAGTAAGGCGCGCGCGGATATTGCGGCAACGGGTGCTCCTTGAGCAATTGCAGGGCGACGGAGACCGCCTTTTCAAGCTGCGGGTCGTGTCCCTCGCGCCAGAGTTTGGGGTCCATCTGCACTTCGTAGTCCGGCGGAATCCCGTGGCCTTCCACTTCCCAGTGGCCGTTCAGGCCATAGATGGCCCAGCGTGGCGCCGTCACCATGCCGCCGTCCATCAGCGGAGGGTAGCCGCCAATGCCGACCAGCCCGCCCCATGTCCTGACGCCGACCAGCGGCCCGATGCCGGCCTTGCGGAAATACCACGGCAAGGCGTCGCCGCCCGACCCTGAAAACTGGTTGATGATCATCACCTTGGGGCCGTAGATCGATTCCACCGGCTCCTTGTATTCCTGCCCCTCGCGAGTCATCACCAGGCTCATCACGGGCCGGCGCAGGTAATCAACGATGTAGTCGGCAAGCTGGCCGCCATGATTAAAACGCTCGTCGATTACAGCGCCTTCCTTGCCGACCTGCGAGAAGTAATAACGGTTGAAATTCGTGTAGCCGCCGCCAGCCGTATCGGGCAGATAGACATAGGCAAGTTTGCCGCCGCTCAGCTTGTCCACCATGCGGCGGTTGCTCTCGATCCAGTCGAGGTTCCGTAACGGCTCCTCTCGAGGAATGGGCACCACGGTCACCTCGCGCGACCCCTTGTCATCCGGGTTCGGGCCCACACGGATGACGGTCTGCTTGCCCGCTGTTTCCTGGAAGAAGCTGTAGATGTTGTCCGCGCCGGTCAGTTCGCGGCCGTTCACCGCCAGCAGATATTCGCCCGCCTTGACGTTGACGCCCGGCTGCGTGAGCGGAGCGTGGAGCTGCGGGTTCCAGTTCTCGCCGCTGTAGACTTTGGTGATCCGGTAGCGGCCGTTTTCAACCTTGTAATCTGCTCCCAGCAGGCCAACTGTCACTTTCTTCTGTTCCGGCTGTTCCCCACCCCGCACAAACATGTGCCCAACTTCCATGTAGCTAAGCATTTCCTGGAAGAGGTAGTTCAGATCGTTGCGGCTGGCGATTCCGGCCAGGAAGGGCTCAAACGTTTTCTTGGCTTCATCAATATTCAGGCCGTGATAGTGTGGATCATAGAAGAAATCCCGCTCAATGCGCCAGACCTCGTTGTACATTTGCGACCACATGGCGTGTGGCTCTTCATAGACCTCCATGTTGTCCATTTTCAGCGCGCCCTCCGTAGGCTTCGGCTCCTTGGCGGTAGGCACGATGAACCACTTGTCATGAAGCGCGTAAAGCGCCTTCTGACCATTGAATGACAGGATGAAGGTGTTGACCGCCGGTAGGAAGGGCGTCACTTTTCGGGTTTTCAGGTCGAATTTCGAGACCTTCGCCGTAGGACCTTCGGGCCCCTCTCCGCCGACAACCACCGGTGGAAGCTCGGCCAGGAACAGCACGCCCGTCTTGCCGGCGGAGATACCAATATAGTTTTCCGCAGGAATCGGCAGGGCGAGAATCCGCTGGTCGATACCCTCAAAATCGATCGTTACCGTGACCGGCTTCTTCTCCTTGGCTTTTTCGTCTTTCTCGCCGGCTTTCTCCTCGCCTTTTTCTTCACCATTCTTTCCGGCTTCTTCTCCCTTGGCTTCCTGGCCGTCCTTGCCGGTTTTCTTTTCTGCCGCTTTTTCATCGTCGCTTTCGGGGGCGAGCGGCGAGGGAAGGTCTTTGCGCAACACGGCTACGTAAACGCTTCGTGTTACAGGATGCTGCTCATTCGTCATGTCGAGCCAGCCGGTGGTCAGTCCCATGTTGGTGCTGGCAGTGAAGTAAAGATACTTCCCGTTCACGTCCCAGTTGGGGTAGAGGCAATCGCTCATGCCGTCGGTAATCTGCGTGGCCTTTTTGGTGTCAAGCGAATAGACGAACACGGCGCGCAGGTCGTTTTCAAGCTGCCTGGTGTATGCAAGCCACTTGCTGTCTGGAGACCAAGTAACGTCAAACTCGTGCAGCGGCGAATCGAAAAGGTCCGTATCCACCTTGACGGGTGTCGGATGTTCAAGGTCCACATACCACAGGTTCAACCGCTTGTCGCTGTACACAATCTTCTTGCTGTCAGGCGACCAGACGGGCGTGTAGAAGAATGAAGGCGGCTGGCCCAGATCAATCTTCTTCACCGCCCCCAGGCCATCCTGGTTTCTGATGTGCAGGGCGTATTCGCCCGACTCATCGGAGAAATAGGCGATGGATTTGCCGTCGGGCGACCACGCCGGGTCGCGGTCCTCAACCGCCGGAGAATTCGTGATGTCGCGGATGCTGCCTTTCTCCGCCGGCACAGTCAGAATTTCACCATGCGCTTCAAAGACGGCGCGCTGGCCGGTGGGCGAGAGTTGCGCGTTCGCGATCTTTTTTGAGACATCCACAAAATGGGGACGTAGTTGCGGCATGTCGCCCGCCACTGTGATGGGAACTTCATGCTCGCGGCGCGACTTGAGATCGTAAAGATGGATGGAGCCGAACTGTTCATAGACAATCGCTCCCGGCCCGGCCGATGCCGAAAGGATGTCCCACCGGCTCTTGTTGTCCACCACCTGCGTCACTTTGCCCGATTTGGTATCGTAGGCAAAAAGCGTCAGGGGGCCGTTGCGATCTGAAATAAAGTAGATGGTATCGCCCACCCACATGGGATCGCGGTCATTGGAGTTTTCGCGAGGGACCTTGGCGACCACACTGGAATCCGCAAGGTTCACTATCCAGATGGGCGTGGTCTGGCCGCCACGGTAGTCCTGCCAGAACGGCTCCCATTGAAAATTCGGAACATAGGCAAGCTCCGAGCTGTCGGGCGAATAGGAACCTTCCTCGGCCATTGGCAAGGGGATTTCCGTTGGGAATCCGCCTGTGAGCGGCACCGTGAATAACTGGTTCGGGTCGGAATAGCTTGCCCGGTGCGAACGGAACAGCACCGACTTGCCGTCCCGCGTCCACCCCACGGCCACGTCGGGATCGGGATGGTAAGTCAGACGGCGCGGCTGGCCTCCTTGGGAGGGAACAACGTACACGTCCGCGTTGCCGTCGTAGTCTCCCGTAAAGGCGACCCACTGGCCGTCCGGCGAAAAGATGGGTCCACTCTCCATGCCGATTCCGGTAACCAGGCGTGTCGCCGCGCCGCCTTTCCGGTCCACAATCCAGATGTCGCCTCCATAGGCAAAGGCGATTTGCGTTTTGCTCACCGTCGGCGTCTGCAGCAAAAGCGGCTTAGGATCGGCGCCAAGGGCGACCCCAGTAGAAATGAAAGCAACAACAAGAACGAACCAGATCCGCTTCAGAACCATTTCGACCCTCACAAGAAAAGATTTTTCACCTGTGGCTGGCTTCAAGGCGAAATAAGAAATCGAAGTCATCTTTCTGGTACGCAATTCTGCTTCAAGAGGTTCCCGTATTCACCTGCAAGGCTTTTGCGATGCCCAGTTGTTCTTCTGTGGTCCTGAAGGGGGAGAAACGGCTAGCTAGGAAGCAGTGATGTCGTGCCCGGGAGTTCATTGTTTGAACCTGCAGCGCGTGCCCGCAAAAGAACGCCCTCATCCCCCGCCATCGGCCCTCCGGAAGACCTGTGGCAACACCTCCCGCAAACCCTCAGCATCATATCACGCGCTATCCGCGCTTTATGCCTGAAACTCAGGCCCCCATGCGAAGACAAAGTCGCCGCTTATTGGGCGCAGGAGGCACAGCAACGCAGGAGACTCCCTCTACACACGGGTATGAACACCAGAAACGCGATGGAAAACGGCGTGCTCCCTAAAAATCAACGTGGATGCGCGTAGCTGGAACAATTACGGGGCCACGGTCACGATTGTACCCCGGGTTCCAGATGCGCTGAACGTCCAAGGAGGCAAACGTTCCCCGCCAAAGGTGGAACGTGTAATAACCTTCGATGATTCGTTCAGGCAGATAGTTCAACTTGCCATCGCCCAGAATAAAACCCAGGCCCCCGAGCGCCAGGTACTCGCGGTGGTCACCCGAAAGGAAATTCGTGACCGAGGCCAGACCAAGTCTGTCGTGCGGCCGAAGCCAGAGTCTCCCATCCAGGTCACCGCCAAACGCGATGCTGCGGTCCGCTTCCGTATAGGCAAAAGACTCGTTCCGGCCTTCGTTCCAACCCCATCGCGCGTAGGCGCGGAGGTCAGGGGACAAGTCCTGCTCCAAATTCACGCCGAAGCCGTATTTGATGCGGCCCTGCTGCCGGGTCAACGTCACATCCGGCGTGGAGACCAGCCCAGCCCGAAACTCGTAGATCGCCTGACGATAATTGCCCATGTCCGCGTGGTTCACAAAAGTCAGCAGCCGAATCGCACCGTTGCGCTTAGGAAGCAGCCCGCGGTCAAGTTCAAATTCGATGTTTTCAGATCGCGCTCGGGCGAGGTCGGCATCCAGGTGAATGCCGTTGGCGACTTTGGGCATGAGGGCCTCGGCGAATCGGGCCGCCCAGTGCCGGTCATCGTACTCCACCATGACGGCATCTGTGTAACCGCGCGTGTTGGCAGCGTAGTCGTAGGCGCCGTTGTTATCAACGGTCCAGTTCATGAACTGCAGGTGATCATCCCCTCCCACGGGATTGTTGTCGAAAAAGTCAACCAGGCTGAATTTGCCTGCAACGATTTCAATACGGCGAACGGGAAGCGAACCCCAGAATTCAAGCGGACCCCGGTCGCTCCCAGCCATCTCATGGCTGATGGGGATAATGTGTCGCACAAACATCCGCGCGACGTAAGGCGTGGCTCCTATGTCGGGATTTCTGACCACGTCGAGATTGGTGTATCCGGCAAGGCCCAGGGCGTCGCTGATACCCCGTCCTCCGGCGCTTTCGGCATCCACGATAACTTCCGTGCACGGCGTAGCCTCGAATCCTGTATAGAGCGTCAGGACATCGGAGACATCGCGCTCGGCCTCTGACCTCAGGCTGTTTGGCCCGCTGTAGGTCGCATGAAAAGTCGGGTGCCCCTGGCCAATGATGTTGAGCTGGCCTGAAACCCAGTACCGGTCGATATTGGGGTGGTCAAAAAGCGTGACGGCCCCGCCTGAGACCGAGGGAACGGCCTGCGTAGATGGCGTTTTCGCAGAGCACTGAGCACGGGCCTCTGCGACAAACAACGAGGCCCATATAACTACAGCCGATGACAAGGTTGAAACGACTCGCATAGCAATTTGTAAACTCCACTTTCTATATGTGAACGCTGGGGAAGAATGACGAGACCACAAGAATGAAGGTGAGAACAATCATGACAACGCAGGTGACCCAGGCGATGCCGTTGAACGTCCGGGTATTCTTGTAAGCACCCATCAGGTCATCGCGGTTTGAGAGCCTAAGCATGAAGATCAACACAAAGGGTAGCATGATGCCGTTGATCACCTGCGATAGCAAAATGATGGGCACCTGCATCTCCTCGCGGAGAATCACCACTGCCAGCGCCCCTAGTGCTATCAGGCCCGTGTAAAGCCAATAGAACGTGGGGGCCTCTTCGACGCGCTTGTCGATGCCGGATTCGAGCCCCAGGCCCTCGCAAACATAGTAGGCGGTGGCAAGCGGCAGGATACAGGCAGAGAGCAGCGCAGCATTCACCAGCCCGAAAGCAAAGAGCGCAGTTGCTGCATGGCCCGCGAGCGGCCGCAGGGCCAGAGCGGCGTCCGCAGCATCTTTGATCTCCCGGTGGCCGCTGACATAGATGGTCGCGGCGCAGGCCACAATGATGAAGAAGGCAACGACGTCCGTGATGACGCACCCGACGATGACGTCCCATCGTGAGTAAACATATTCCTTGAGTTTGATGCCCTTCTCGACGACAGCCGACTGAAGATAGAACTGCATCCAGGGAGCGATCGTTGTCCCCACCAGGCCAATAATCATATAGAAATAACCGTAACCAGACTCTACCGAGGGACGAAATACGCTGACAACAGACTCCTTCCAGGCAGGGTGCGCAAGAAAGCAGGAAATGGGATAAGCGATGTAGAAAACACAAGCCACCAGAAAGACCTTTTCGACAAACCGATAGGTCCCTTTGACCACCAGCGCCCAGACCAGAACCGCACCGAGCGGAACGATAATATATCGGCTGGCGCCAAAGACAGACATCCCTGAAGCCAGCCCGGCAAACTCAGAGATCGTATTGCCCAGGTCCGCCACCAGCAGACAGACCATCAAAATGAAAGTGGTGCGAAAACCGTATTCTTCGCGGATCAGGTCTGCAAGGCCTTTGCCCGTGACCACGCCCATGCGCGCCACCATCTCCTGAACTACGATCAGCGCAATGGTGACCGGGATCAGTGTCCACAGAAGGGTGTAGCCGAATTTCGCACCGGCAACCGAATAGGTGTAAATGCCCCCGGGATCGTTATCGACGTTGGCCGTAATGATCCCTGGCCCCACCACGGCCAGAAAGATCACCAGCTTGGTCCGGAAATTTCTAAAGCGCCTGCGGTCCATGGATAACCTGTGTCGCCGGCGACGCGCCGGCAAAATGCTTTCCCTGCTTCACGCCGAGACTCCTGCCTGTCGCGAGGGCTTCTGCTACCTGCGGCTGACAACCAGGTCGAGAACATCATCCGCCGTCACCACACCCGCCAGATGCTTCTTGTCGTCCACTACGGGAAGCGATAGGAGGTTGTATTTTCTGAACAGATCGATCACCGACTTTGCATCTGTTTCCGTCAGCACGCTCAGGACCTCCTCATGGGAAAGTTCCCGCAGCGGGGTCCTGGTCGGCGCCAGCAGAATGCGCGCCAGCGGCACCGAACCGAGCAGCGTCTCCTCCGAGTCGATCAGGTAGACGGAGTGGATGGATTCAATCGATCCTTCGAAGTCCTTCATGGCTTCGATCGCATCTTCCACCGTTGCCGTTGCATTCAATGCAACGTAATGTGTGGTCATCAGCGCGCCGGCCGTGTCTTCCTCAAATCCAAGCAGTTCCTTGACGTCCTGCGCGCCCTCCTTCTCCATGTCGGCCAGCAGTTTGGCGGAGGTTTCCGGCGGCAGTTCCTGCAGGACGTCGGCCGCCTCGTCGGGTGCCATTTCATCCACAATGTCCGCAGCCTTCTCCACAGGGATGCTCTCCAGTAGAATGGCCTGCATGGAAGTCGGAATTTCTGAGATGGCCTGCGCCGCCGTCTCATGGTCAAGCGCTTCAATCACAGACCGTTGCTCGTCGCGACTCAATTCTTCCAGAATGTCCGCGATGTCGGCCGGGTGCAGACGCGCCAGGCGCTCGTAGGAAA
>JAJYLL010000089.1 GCA_021787735.1 Acidobacteriota bacterium
TTTCTCGATCACTCCCTCGAACTTCTCTGCCCCCAAATCAAGATTCCTCTTGTCGGCTGCACGAAGTATCGCCTCGGGCAGGGAAGAGAGCACCTTAAAAATCCGCATCCAACGGTAAGCGATCCGGCGCGGAATATCGAGGACTTCCAGACATTCTTTGAACCGTTTATCACCGATTACCTTTTCATGCAGTTCAGCCACCAACCTGCCCAGCTCAAGCTCATTCCTCCGCCGTTTCTTGAGCTCCTTAAACAGCCTGAACCTCAACCCCTCCTCCTGCTCGAGCTGCTCAGCCGAAAGGCCCTTCAAAATTTGCTTAATATTCATAAGTCACCTCTTGTAATTTTGTTAATGTTTGGGTCCGCTTGTCTTAAACCCGTTGTGCCAAATGGCCTCTTTCCGGTAATCCATATCGACCTGCTTATAGAACTTCCTGCCAGAGCGATAAGACTCAAAAGCCCATGCCCATCACGGCGTGGTTCCTTGGTCACGAAATCACCTCTGCGGCGTCAAAGTTTTTCTAGAATTGTCTTCTTGACTCCGCCTCTGCCTTCGCCTTTCTTGAATTGCGTTCATCAGCCCAACTCCATTCCCAGTGGCCGCGGAAGAGATCACTCTTGTCTGCGGAAGCTGGACGAAGCTCTGTCATACATCCATTATTTCAGAAACAAGATGGAGCTTAAGATGGGCGGCCTTCCAGAAGCCGCCAACTTTGCGAGATAAATGCTTCTAACTTAATGGCAATACAGGTTTTAAATAGTTGCACTTTGCATCTATATTACTCGCAACGATGTAAGCGCCCTTCGTTGAAGGGTTGAAATCGAGCAAATTTAAGGTCACAATTTCAGCTCCTCGGGTCGGTCCTCGGAAAGGCAAACAAACGCCGCGAGGAGCCAATTCCAGACCCGCACCAGAACTTTCCGCAAGCCTTTTCGGCTTTGCCAAGTTTCCCCGCAGTTGACGGGACGCGCTCTGAATGGGAGGAAGCCATGCCAACTAAGCTGGATCTAACTGTAGATATTATTGATAATCTGCGGCGTCTTGCAGACAAGTTTTATCACGCGAAAAAAGAATTGCTGCATAAAAATAGCCTTCGAGAGGTCGAATTGGAGGCTCTGCATTTGATAAGCGGCCCGGGCTGCACATTCAAGAATCTCCAGGAGCAAATGAAGATACCAAAGCATCAGGCAAAAAGAATTGCCGATTCGCTCAAGAAGAAAGGTTTTGTGGAGATCGCTGTGAACACGAAAGACAGGCGTAGCAGAAAAATAAGAACCACAACAAAGGGGCTTGAGCTGCTTTACTACTTTAGGATATCCGTTGCGAATGAGTTCACCACTTTGTACCCGGCGCTCAAGCTAAAACCTAAGATCGAAATAGTCGCTTACCATTTGAGTTATATTATGGCCGTGTTCGCCGGGTTTAAATAGGAAACTATGGTCAAACGCCCGCGGGTGCCGGAGCTGCTCAAAATCCCAGTGTGCCACGGTGGCACACTGATATATCCCATGAAGACCCAAATTACTGCGGTCTTTCTTCTCCGAGCTCTCACCGCCGATATCGAATAAACCGTACAGCCTCCTTGCAAAGGTCATGCCTCCCCGTTTGCGAGGCCCCTGTATTCCCCAACCGGAAGCCGTGCCTTCTGGCGTGTTAGCAGGCGTATTTCCAGCGCCAATGAAGTTTCAGTGTGCCTAGTAGGCACACGGGAAGTTTCCCGTCCGGCAGCCATGCAGCCCCCGGGTGCCTGAAAGGCGGCCGAGTTGAAACATTCCTCTGCCTGAGATCCATGAGATGATCTCTGAAGCCGAATTCGTTTTGCCCACATCCGAAACCGGTTCGATATAAAACCGGATCTTCGTTGTACGACCTATAAACCTTTAGCGTGAAAAGCGCAAGTGGCGGTAACCCAGTGCCGAGATGTCACCGGCAATGGGCAACGGGAAAAGAAAGGCATCAGGCTTCGGGTATTGGGTCACAGGCAAGTCGCGTAGGTTCTTCGTGCCGAATTAACAAACGGCGCAGACCGCAATGACGGCGGTCTGCGCCACCAAACTCTGCTCCGATGTTCGCTTTGGATCTGGTTTGTTCGTCAAATATTGTCTTCCGCGACCGCCCCTCGAAGTCGGGCGATATCTTCGAGCTCTTTCATGGCGACTTTGCTGCCAGGATCAAGAACAAGGGATACCTTGAAGGCTTCTTCCGCATCGTCCAGACGTTTTAGATCAATTAACGTAGCGCCCTTCCCGCGCACGGCACGGGCAATTTGCGATGAAGAAGCCCATTGGCGAATCGTCATTGCGATCTCGTAACTCCTCAGCGCATCTTCGTGCATCCCCTGTTGGCTCAGTATATAGCCGTTTTCGCTCCAGATGTGAGGATGATCTGGCTCGAGAGTCAACCCTGACTCGATGCAACTAAGCGCCCGCGTCAAGTTTCCTTCCTCAACGGCAATGACCGCCAATTGATACCAAGCCTTCGAGTAGGACTGGGCGACCCACTTAATGAGGTACCCCTCTGCCTTCTTGGTTTCGACATAAGCGATGAATTCCTCCCTGCCCCAGAATGCGCCAATGAGTGCGTGGAAGATACTCGGGTCATCCCGCACCGGCTTCCAGTCCTTCGGGACCTCTGCGACCTCCCTTTCAAGGAGAGACCTAGCAGAAGCCCACTGCCCCTCTTTCATCAATCGGTCTGCAAGTCCGTTGAAGTCAAGTTGGCTGGGTCCGTGGTCCGCAGTCTGTATGCGAACCATTGTAACGGGGATTTCCTTTTTGGCCTTCCGGCGGTTAAAGATATACACCCGTCTGCGTCCTACCGAGCACAATGTTTTCCGGTGGGTTCATCGGCTCCCTACCGCTGTTCCAGAAGTCCTAGGAGTGTGTTGGAGATACGCCTTCTGAAAGTTTCCTCTTTTCCTTCCTTTGTCCTGTGGGAGGAGGATTCTGAGCCGATGCCTCTCGCAGGACGGCCCGGAAAGTGGGTTGAGTGAGTTCGGTCGCCGTTTTCAGGCACTCTGGGGGCTCCATCCAGAGCGGTATAGCTTCAGCAGGTTGTGCGTCGCGCAGATCAGCTTCTATTCCGCCGACACTTTTCCCAACCCGCGCAGCAGAGATCTCCGAAACCCTCGCGCCTCTTTGATCTGTCCAAACACCGGTTCGACGATCGCCTTGCGCCGCTTGTAAACCGCCCGTCCTTCCGGCTTTCTTAGCTTGGACCTCATGCGCTCGGCCACACTCGATGATTCAGGCGGAGGCGGACCCGTCGCCACTCTCATCACTGCATCGCTGCATCGCTGTGCTTCTGCATGTCCGGTGCTACAAATAAATCGATCCCTTCCAGCCTGCCGTCCGTGACACCAGCCTCAGTGAAATATCCCGCATCCGCCATCGCCCACTGCGGCTTGCTCCCCAGACGCGCTATCACCTGCTCCAGCATCGGCACCAATTGCTTCTTATCATTTTTCTCCTGCGTCACTTCGGCCGCCACGATCACCTGTGCCTCGCGGTCCACTACCGCCTGCGCATTGTACGCCTGCACAAACTCCTTCGTCGCCCCGTCCTTCATGATCCGCGAATCCAGCGCCTCCACTACCTCCGCCACGAACCGCGCCAGATGCCCTTCCGACAGCCAATCTTCCAGCGATGGCGGCAACAACAACCTCTGATTCAACTCGCAGTTCCGAAATCGTTTGCCCATGCCGCTACCTTACTCATCCTTGCTCCGCCGTCAACAATAATCTCCTCCATAAAGGACCTCTCCCCTTTCCGCGATCGAAGCGTAATTTATATCGGACATGCTCCGAGGGCAAAAGTACCTACGCCCCCCGCGGAGTGGCCCGATTGGAAGAGTCTTTCCGGAGACTTTCGACGATACCAACAATCTGCACGGATTTGCTCATGATGCGTCCTCAAATTTCACAGGGAGTCAAAGACGCGCCACGCGAGACGCGTGCGCTTGACAGATGTTTGATGAACGGCATATCTTATCGGGTGTCGCGAGGGCAATAACGCTTATAATTCGTAGCCCAGGATATTTTCTTTTCCCGGAACGTTCCGACTGACTGGGGGCATGTGTCATGCCCGATATTCTTCCCGCTATTTTCTTTGGGCACGGCAATCCTATGAACGCAGTGCTCACCGATAGCTATACAGAAGCATGGGCTCGCATCGGGTTGCGGACGCGGAAGCCGAAGGCGATCCTTTCGATTTCAGCTCATTGGTTCGTGCCAGAGACTGGCGTGACCGTATCCACATCTCCAAGAACCATTCACGATTTTGGCGGATTCCCACAACAACTGTTCCGCGTACAATACCCTGCTCCGGGAAGAAGGCGTTTTGATCGTAGGCAGTGGGAATCTGGTCCACAACCTTCATGCCTACGCGTGGGGCCGGCATGTCCAGAATCCATACGATTGGGCTGTTCAGTTCGAAGCGGAAGCGAAACAGATGATGCTTGCCGGCAAATTCAGAGCGCTGATCCACTACGAACGCTTGGGCCCGGCGGCGTTGCTACCCATACCTACGCCGGACCACTACTTATCTCTGCTCTATGTGCTGGCAACGAAACAAACGAGCGAACAGCACATCACATTCCGGGTGGAGGGCGTAGACGGCGGTTCCATATCGATGCTCGCTGTCCAGGTAGGCGGCAGCCAGATTGCTTCACGAAGAACCGGGTAGGCCTGAACTTCCTATATAATTTCGGGAAGGGCGGTGTGACGCCCTGGCGCGTCACAATCAGAACGGCCTGGCGTTTCATGGCTTGACGTAGAAACGATGTGCGCCCCTGGGGGCCGGACGAGCGAGGTGGAACATGACGCCAATCCAGAATATCCTTTTTCCGGTCGATTTCTCACCTTCCTGCCAGGCTATGGCTCCTTTTGTTGGGAGAGTTGCGTCGCTTTTCTCGGCACAGGTGACGTTGCTACACGTGGTGCAACCGTCGCCTTCCGGCTTCGAGTTGGCGGTGAGATCACTGAAGGAGGTTGAAGCCGATCTCAAGGAACTCGCCCGAGCGAAACTTCAGTCATTTCTTACTTCCGAGTTTCCGGCGGAAACAACCTCCAGGGTGCTCGTTGTGGGAGAAGCGGCTCTTCGGATTGCTCACCTCGCCCGGGAACAGGAATTCGACTTGATCGCGATGCCCACCCACGCAGGACAGTTTCGCAGGATGCTGCTCGGGTCAACCACGGCTAAGGTTTTAAACGATGTGGATTGCCCCGTTCTCACCACTCAACACGCCGAGACGATTTCCCCCAGGGCGCTAGAACATAAGGAGTACGCCTGTGCGATTGGATTAGAAAAGGATTCTGAGCGCGTGCTCGGTTTCGCCAACCAAGTGGCCGAGGTCTTGCACGGCAACCTTACAGTCATCCACGTGATTCCGTTCGCGACGCCGGACGACCTGATCCAATTTGATTTGGATGATCGGGTCCAGTCGCAAAAACGATCCTCGGCGCTGCGTCGAATCGAGGGAATACAGAAAGCGGTTGGGTCGCGGGCGCAGGTAAGAATTGCGATTGGACCGCTGAAGGATTCGCTGACCCTGGCGGCGCGGCAGTTGGGCGCTGACGTGATGATCATCGGAAGGGGCCCACAATCCAGCTCCCAAGGCCGCATGCGCGATCTCACCTACGCGGCGGTTCGCGACGTGCCCTGTCCAGTGCTGAGCGTTTGAGAATGGTTGCTTTTCTATCGACGGTGCGGCTTGGGTAACGAGAAGGGATTGCCGGTGGCTAATCCTAAGAGGTATTGAATCATGAGCGAAAACACGCAAAGCCCGGCGCAGGATGTTCTTGCCAATCTCAGCAGACTGCTGCCCGATCTGGAATCCGTATATAAGGATATCCATTCTCACCCCGAACTATCGATGCAAGAGAATCGGACAGCGGACATTGCCGCGGATCGCCTCCGGGCGGCCGGTTACGAGGTAACGTCTGGTGTTGGCAAGACTGGTGTGGTCGGCGTACTCCGCAATGGGGATGGTCCAGTTGTCATGCTCCGAGCCGATATGGACGCGCTTCCGGTCCGTGAAGCAACAGACCTGCCCTATGCGAGCAGCATAACAAACACTGACCCTGACGGGAAATCTGTTCCAGTGATGCATGCCTGCGGCCATGACATGCACACAACCTGGCTGATCGGAGCGACCACCTTGTTGGCGCCAAGTCGAGGCGCTTGGCGAGGCACGCTGATGCCCGTTTTTCAGCCTGCCGAGGAAACAGGTGCGGGCGCACAAGCGATGATTGACGATGGACTGTTTAGGCGCTTCCCGAAACCGAACGTCATATTGGGGCAACACGTCATGGTTGGGCCCTCAGGAGTGATTGGTACCCGCCCCGGCGTGATCACCTCTGCGGGAGACAGCTTCGAGATCCGAATGTTCGGTAGAGGATCTCACGGGTCGATGCCTCAGTCCAGCATTGATCCGGTTGTTATGGCTGCTGCTACCGTTCTTCGCCTGCAGACGATTGTGTCTCGTGAACTCGCTCCCACCGATGCAGCAGTTGTCACTGTCGGCTCACTGCAGGCCGGTACAAAGGAGAATGTGATCCCTGATCATGCAGTCATAAAATTGAACGTGCGTACCTTCGATGAAAATGTCCGAAAACGGGTGCTTGATGCCATTGAGCGCATCGTCAATGCCGAAGCTGAGGCGTCAAGGTCGCCTGAAAAGCCGCAGATCACTCCGCTTGATAGTTACCCGCTTGTAAAGAATGATCCAGAGGCAACAAAACGTGTCGTCGACGCGTTTCGAAGCTACTTTCCTGTGGACCGCGTGGAAGGCACTCAACCAACGACCGCAAGCGAAGATTTTGGCTCTTTTGGAACGGAGTGGGGAGTACCTTCTGTCTTCTGGTTTGTGGGCGGCACCGATCCTGAGACGTATGCGAAGGCTAGACAATCCGGCACAATTGCCGACATCCCGACCAACCACAACCCACGTTTTGCTCCGGTGATTCACCCGACTTTGGAAACCGGCGTGGAGGCACTGGCAGCCGCCTCCCTAGCGTGGCTGTCGAAATAGGCTGACTTTATGGTGGCCGAA
This sequence comes from Acidobacteriota bacterium, assembly GCA_021787735.1. GTDB lineage: Bacteria > Acidobacteriota > Terriglobia > UBA7540 > UBA7540 > SCRD01. The sequence goes on from JAJYLL010000089.1 coordinate 7,051, forward strand.
CAAATCGTTGTAAACAAGCTTCTGGTTGGCTTCGATCTGGGTGGCACCTTTGTCTTCGCGCTCAGCGGTGCAACCGCTGGGGTTAAGCACAGGCTCGATTTGTTCGGAGTTCTGGTCTTATCTTTCGCCGCTGGCAACGCCGGTGGAATCGCGCGCGATCTCATGATCGGGGCTATTCCGCCCGCAGCCATAAGCGACTGGCGATACGTCGCGGTGTCGATGCTTGCCGGACTGATTACGTTCTACTGGTATCGAATCATTAACCGGCTGAGCAGCCCTGTGCTGGTGTTCGACGCTGCCGGGCTGGCGCTCTTTGCGGTGTCTGGCGCGGGTACGGCGCTTGCTTATCACGCCAATCCGGTTGCGGCAACGCTGCTCGGCATGCTGACGGGAATCGGCGGCGGCATGGTGCGTGACATCCTCGTAATGGAAATCCCTACCGTCTTGCGGACGGAGCTTTACGCAGTCGCCGCCCTGCTTGGTGCCGCTGTGATGGTATTGGGAAGAATGCTGCATCTTCCCACTTACGGGGCCGCAATAGCGGGCGCAATCCTCTGCTTTGGACTCCGCTTTATCGCCATGCGACGAGGCTGGCAGCTTCCCATAGCGCGACCGCCAGAACAATCGGGATAAATCGCAATGTGATCTCAACGGGACAACAAACCAGGAGACTGGTTCAAAGGGACGGACAAAGAACTTGAACAGGAAGCGTCTACCTAAATTGCTTATCGTGGACCTTTCCATGAGAAAACACTCACTTATTCCAGGTTCGTGTCATTGGTCGCGGAATAGCTGGGCCAGAAACAGCCAAGAACGGTCACAATCGAAGGTGGAAACTCTCACTCTATTACCTCAGCATCCAGTCACTCGCAAAGAAGGACTGTCGATTCCTGTCTGGACTGGAGGCGCGCAACTAAAGTACAGTCGCGGCCTTACGGTTGCGAGCAGCAGGGATAATTGACTACGCCGAACAAAGTCCAGCCACAAAGAAACAGGTTATGATTGTCGGTAGTAGTTCTGCTGGAGTGGGCTGCACCCGCAAGTTGGCATAGTAAGAGGTCCGCTGGTGGAAGGAGCTTCAACGAAAAAAATTATTGAGAGTCAACGTGTTCAATGGCATCGACGGTCAGTTACCTTCAGCGCAAATCGGCTTTAAGTTGTCCGTTGAGCCGGAGTCTATAATGGGAATTCCGGTTCAATCAGCGAACAATTCTGCTACGGAGGTGATAAGAGAAAATGGATTCTCCAGTCACGATTCTTGGTATTGCCGGCAGTCTTCGTAAGAAATCATTCAACCGTTGGGCGTTGCGGGCCGCACAGGAAGTGGCTCCGCCAGACGCCCAAATTGAAATCTTTGAACTCGACGGGATTCCCCCCTTCAACCAGGATGAAGAAGGGAATCCGCCGGAAAAAGTTGTGAAATTCAAGGAACGAATCAGGGCTTCAGACGCTATCCTGATTGTGACTCCTGAATATAACTATTCGATTCCCGGCGTATTGAAGAATGCCATCGACTGGGTATCGCGGCCTTATGGCGACAGCGCCTGGGATGGCAAGCCGGTTGCCGTGATGGGAGCCTCGATTGGAAGCATGGGTTCATCGAGGGCTCAGTACCACTTGCGGCAGTCGTTTGTCTTCCTGAACATGCATCCTGTAAATCAGCCGGAGGTGATGATCTCAAATGCCGCCAGCCGGTTTGACGAGCAGGGAAAATTGACCGATCAGGATACCCGGGACCGCATCCGCAAGCTTCTGGAAGCACTGGTGAAATGGACATTGCACCACCAGGGGAAAACAAGGCCAGAGGCAGAACACGCATAGTCTCGGATTGTCGGAAGGTACGACGGCGGCGGAGGTTGGTGGGCGTTTATGCGGACCACCCGCGTGAGCTCCGGCATGATAGGCGGCGTTCTCTAAATGCTTCCTTTCCAGACCGTTGGTCCAATGTTGAAGGGGGGGCGTGTACCTGTGCGTGTCTGGTACTCTAAACCGCCCGATGACAGGGATAGCAACTAAAGGAGGTACTACATGAGCGCAACGGTGCTTGTGTGCGGGAGGGTGTTCGATGGTACCTCGGAAAATTTGACCGGACCGAAAGAGATCTCGATTGAAGGCAATCGAATTACCAGCATTGCGCGATCTGTTCACCGGTCGCGTGGAGCGCAGGTAATTGATCTCTCGGATCGGACAGTCATGCCGGGATTCATTGACACCCATGTACACCTGACCATGGATGCGGCAAATCTCGTTCAGCAGACGCTCGAATCTTCAGCAAGCAAAGCACTCAAGGGGTTGAGCCTCGCTCGGGAGTACATGAGTTACGGCTTCACGACTTTGCGGGATCTCGGCACTGTCGACCCGGAATGGCCGACCGTTGATCTTCGGAACGCAATCAATGCGGGATTCGTAGAAGGACCTCGGCTTTTCGTAGCGGCGCACATACTCTCTGCGAGTTCGGGCCACGGCGACCTGCGTAGCTTTTACAATCCTCGATGGAATATAGCAGTTTCCGCCATCGCTGACGATACGGGAAGCATTAAAGCCCTCGCGCGTCGCGAACACACATTCGGTAGCGATTGGATCAAAACCACAAACACGGGCGGCTATTTCAGTGCAGGGGACGATCCGGCTCGCGTGACTTGGTTCGATGACGAAATGGAGACGTTGATATCGACGGCCCGCCAGCTCAGCATGCCGGTTTCCGTGCACACTGGGGCCGCTGAAGGTTGTAAGCAGGCAATTCGCTTTGGCGCACGGAGTCTCGAGCACGCTTATCTGATCGATTCCGAAGGAGTTCAGTTGGCCGAACGAGCAGGGTCGTACGTCGTCCCCACAATGCAGATGACTCAGGAAGATTTGCAACAATTACAAGTCGGCACGCTACCCTGCCAAGCCGTGTGGAAATTTCAGCGCGATAACAAAAAAATTCTAGCTTCACAAAGGCTGCTTGCCAAAAGCCAAGTGAAGATTGCCTATGGTACAGATTGCGGAATGTTTCCGTTCAGCCATGGCGTCCTGGAATTCCAGGCGATGGTCAGGGCGGGACTGAGCCCTGTTCGAGCCCTGAAAGCCGCCACGAGCGTCGCCGCCGAACTACTGGGCCACGATGACTTCGGCGTGCTCGCGCCCGGCAAGCTCGCCGATATCGTCGCCATGCCCGGCGATCCGATTGCAGATATTCGAGCTACCGCGAATGTCGATTTCGTCATGAAGGATGGAATCGTGTACCGCGATTCCAGGTGGAGACGTGAGGCCGCAGCGAGGGTGACGGATGAGGGAAAGGGGTCATCAGATCTTTGAATATTACCGCAATCTTCCTTTGAAACTTCAATAGCAGCAGGCAGGGATGATTAGCACTGTGTGATCATTAAGCTTTTCTGTGAGCGTGTCGGAGATATGCGTTCTCTAAAGATTTTCCTTTGCCCTCCCTTGGACCTGTGCAAGGAGAATCTTGATCATCGGTCTCTGGGAAGGCGGCCCGGAAAGTGAGTTAGCGCATTCGGTCGCGTCCTTAAAGCGCTATGATGGCTCCATCTGGAGCGGTAAACATTCAGCAGACTGTGCGTGGCACAGGTCAGCTTTCACGTCGGCGATCTCGGCTCCGGCCTGGCCCGGCCACGAACCGCGTCAGGTGCCTTTCCGGTACCCAGCCCTCCAGCGATGGTGGCAATAACAATCTCTGATTCAAATCACAATTCCGAAATCGTTTGCCATGGCGCTATCCTAACGATCTTGGCTGCACCGTCAACAACAATCTCTCCACTCTCGGAAAAATCTTGTGCTCTTTTACATGCGACGCCGAAATCTATCTCCGACACGCTCCTAGAAACCTTTTGCCTCCCGTGCTGGAACCGGATTTTCCAGATACCATTGCATGTAGGAGCTCTTTGGGGGTCAACTTCTCTGTTGTCACAGCGAGTTGCTCTATTCGGCCGGTAGCGACAACGCTCCAATCCGCCCCACCATCGCTCCGAACAGCCGTCGTGTCAGATGGCTTTCCGCCAGGAGCAACTGGGGCTGAAGAAGGGCATGACTCTTTCCCAAATCCAGAACGCGCTGGTCCCATTCCAACAAGTGCGCTACCACGCTCCGGAACTTGAGTCCGAGGCCGTTGCAGCCGTCTACCGGTTTCTGGTGAAGCAAAAAGGTCAGGCCTCTTCATCTGCTGAAGCTAAGAATCGCTGAATTCCAGGGGTCGCCCAAAGGACAATCCACGACGAGCTTTTCTTGCGGCGCTGCCGGCCCTGATGGCTTCAAGCGTGCTGGCGGCGGAAAGGCATTATCTGACATCAAAGGTTTACGGGTTTCAGGATCTGCCGGTCCATCATGGCAAGACCAACACCTCGCGCCCTATCCTCGAAGGTCTCACGCACGAAGATTGCCGCATCGAGATGCACGAATCGGACCTGGCGCCCGGCAACATGCCGCACCCGCCTCACCACCACCGGTATGAAGAGATATTCATGATCCGCCAGGGAACGCTGGAGTTCACGATCAACGGCAAGAAGTTAAAGGCCGGACCCGGCTCGGTGGCCTTTATCGCGTCCAATGACGAGCACGGCGTTCGCAACGCGGGCGACGATCGTGCCCAATATTTTGTGCTGGCCATCCACCGGGCTTCCTCAAAAGAGACTGTGTGACGACCGCGATTGTAGCGGCGGTTTATGACCGCCGGTCTTCGTTTTTCAATAGATTCGGCGCTCATAGAGCGCCGCTACAGCGGAGGAAATGAAGTTTTCACATGGACTCCGAACCAGAGTTGTACGATGCCGGATTGGAAAGAACACGGCATTCGCGTTGTGCGCGGTGGCACCCAAATGGGTGTATATTCTTAATCAACGGAAGGCCTTAAAGGAAATCTCGGATGGAATCGAAACAGCAATCCTCTCCGCGCACATCAAATTTTGCCAACAAAGGCAAATCTAAAAAGAGTCAGCAGAGCAAGGATCATGGTCCTTTGATTGTGGGCGTGGGCGCGTCGGCCGGGGGGCTGCAAGCCTTCACGCAGTTGCTGCGGCACCTGCCGCGCGATCCCGGCATGGCGCCGGTGCTGGTGCAGCATCTTGCGCCCAAGCATGAAAGCGCTTTGACCGAGCTGTTGGGTCGCACCACGGAGATGCCGGTCACGGAAGTCACCGAGGGCGCGCCGGTGAAGCTCAATCACGTTTATGTGATTCCCCCTGATCGGGACATGGAAGTGCATCACGGGGGGCTGCACCTGGTGCCGCGCAGCAAGACGCGGCCCCATATGCCCATTGATCACTTCTTCAACTCCCTGTCAGAGAGCCAGGGCAACAACGCCATCGGCGTGATTCTTTCCGGGACGGCTTCAGACGGCACGCTGGGTTTGAAGGCCATCAAGGCGGCGGGAGGCATCACTTTTGCCCAGGACCCGGAGAAGGCCAATCACAGTGAAATGCCGCGCAACGCGATCGCCGCCGGCTGGGTGGATTCGGTTCTCCCCATCGAGGGCATCGCCAACGAACTGGTGAGAATCGCGGAGCATCCTTACCTGCGCCTGCCCGCGCAGGAAGAAGGCCCCGAGATCGCGCCGAAGGGCGAAAACGAACTTCGGAAGGTTTACCGCATCTTGCGGGGCGCGACCGGCGTGGACTTCACGCACTATAAGTCGAGCACCATCCGGCGGCGCATCCGGCGGCGGATGATGCTTCTGAAGATCAACACCCTCAGTCGCTACACCCAATTCCTTAAAGAAAGCCACAATGAAATTGAGTCGCTCTTTCAGGATGTCCTGATCCATGTCACCGGTTTTTTCCGCGATCCCGAAGTCTTCGAAACGCTAAAGACGGATGTCTTCCCGGTTCTGATGAAGGGACGGGCGCCCGACACGCCCATTCGGATATGGGTGGCGGGGTGTTCGACAGGCGAGGAAGTTTATTCGCTGGCCATCAGCCTGCTGGAGACCCTGGCGGACGCTTCTGCGGCGCAGGATGTCCAGATTTTTGCCACGGATGTCAACAACGATGCCCTGGAAAAAGCGCGCCAGGGCGTGTACCTGGAAAGCATTGCCGCCGACGTTTCTCAGGAAAGGCTCAGGCGTTTCTTCGTCAGGCTGCCGCATGGTTACCGGGTGAACAAGGCTGTCCGCGACGTCTGCATCTTTGCGCGGCACGATATCGCCAAAGACCCGCCCTTCTCGCACCTCGACCTGATCACCTGCCGCAATCTGCTCATCTATCTTGGCCCCGTTCTGCAAAAAAGAATCCTGCCCATTTTCCATTACGCGCTGAAACCTTCCGGCTACCTTCTGCTGGGAAGTTCCGAGACCATCGGGTCTTATGCCGAATATTTCACGCTGGTGGACAAGAAACGCAAAATCTATACCGCTAAGCCTACCTCTCGCCTGCCTATGGTCGAATTTGGCGGGCGGCCTTATTTCAACGCGGGAATGTCACCTGCGCGCCCACACGCCGAAGTGGAACCCGGTTTCGATGTGCAGAGGGAAGCGGACCGCATTCTGCTGAACAGGTTTACGCCACCCGGCGTGGTCATCAATGAAGATTTCCAAATCCTGAACTTTCGCGGCAAGACTGGCCGGTATCTCGAGCCCGCCCCCGGCCAGGCTACCTTGAACCTGGCAAAGATGGCGCGTGAAGGCCTGGTGGTGGACTTGCGGGCCGCCGTCCAGGAGGCCAAAAAGTATGGTCATGCCATCCGGAAGAGTGCTGTGCGGATGAGGCGGAACGGCCACACGATCGACGTGAACCTGGATGTTATTCCCATCAAAGACTCCGGCGGTTCGCCGCCCTATTTTCTGGTCCTCTTTCGCGATGTGGAACCGCCTCTGGCGCAGCCGTCGCGCAAGGAGGCGGGTGGCCGTGACCGGACCTCGGCCCACCGGGCCGCCAGCCGCGAAATTGCCAAGCTGCGTGACGAACTGGTTGAGAACAAGAACACCCTGCAGTCCACCATTGAGGAGCTCGAGGCGACCAACGAAGAACTCCGGTCCGCCAACGAAGAAATCCTGTCCTCGAACGAAGAACTCCAAAGCACCAACGAAGAGCTGGAAACCGCCAAGGAGGAATTACAGTCTGCCAACGAAGAACTCACCACCTTGAACGAAGAGCTGCAAAACCGCAATAACGAGTTGAGCAGCGTCAACAACGACCTGGTCAATTTGTCAGGAACTGTCAACATTCCGATCCTCATGCTGGGCAACGACCTGCGCATCCGGCGCTTTACGCCGAGCGCCCAGAGGCTGCTGAACCTGATTCCCAGTGACACGGGCCGGCCCTTGAGCGACATTAATTTAAACTTCGGGTGTGCCAACTTCGAGCAACTGGTTGCAAGTTCGATTGATAAAATGTCCGGCAAGGACATGGAGGTCCAGGACCGCGAGGGCCGTTGGTATTCGATGCGAATTCGCCCGTACAAAACCACGGAAAACAAAATTGACGGGGCCGTCATCAGTTGGATTGAAGTGACCGGCATGAAAGAAGCGCTGGATGAGACAATAAGGCGTTACCAGTTCCTTTTTGAGAGGAACCTGGCCTGCGTTTTCTATGCGCGCGACGAGCGTATTCTGGATTGTAATGAGGCTTTTGCCCGCACCCTGGGTTACGCTTCGCGCGAAGAAGCTCTGCAAGAGGAGAACCTGGAAGCCCACATGACTCCAGCGGATCAGAAGGAGTTGCTCGATCGTCTGGAAAACGATAAGAACCTGGATAACGAGCAGATTGCTTTCACGCGGAAAGACGGAAACCAAGCCTGGGTTATAGCGAGCGCCAGCCTGTTGGAAGACGGCGGGATAGCAGGAATTGCCGTTGACATCACGCGCCAGGTGCAGGCGGAAAGACGGTTGAGCAAGCTCACCAAGTATCTGATGAAAGAGGCGGACGACCGGCGCCGCACACTGGCGCGCGAACTGCATGACCAGGTGGGCGGACGGCTGGGAGGATTGTCGGCCACGCTGGCGGCGCTGCAACGCACAAAGGGCCTCGGACGAACTGTCCGCAAGGGTCTAGCCGAATGCCTGGAAATCGTGCGCGAGTGTACCAATGATGTTCGAAACGTATGTTCCCTGCAGCATCCTCTGGTGATTGAAGAATTGGGGCTGGCCGCCGCGGTGCGGTGGTATGCCGAAGAGTTTTCCAAGCGCTGTGGAATTGAGACGAGTATCGACATCGCCGATTCGCTGGGACGCCTGGGCGAAGATTTCGAAATCGCACTCTATCGCATCGTCCAGGAATGCCTTACAAATTTACAGCGGCACTCCGGAGCCAAGAAAGCGCATGTCAGCATCAGAGCCAGCGCGGGGCAACTCGTTGCATCTGTACAGGACTCTGGCCGGGGATTTGCGCTAACTGAGGAAGGGGTGGGGATTATCGGCATGCGTGAGCGAATGAAAGAGCTCGGCGGCCGGTTGGAAATCGAGAGCGGGAACAAGGGCACCACAGTGAGAGCAACCTTCCCGCTAGCAGGCCCGAAAACTGATCTTCAACAGATTGCTGCAGAGCGGACAATCTAATTGACAACGGGGTCCTTGAGGCAGCATTGAGGCTCAAAAGCAAGTCTGGAGGAAACCTTGACCTGCTTTCGGAACCTCTTCGTCGATCACACGGAGGGGGCAATACTATGGCGTTGAAAACGACTCGGATTCTGCTGGCGGACGATCATCCGGTGGTGCGCCGGGGCTTGCGGGCGCTACTAGCGACACACAAAGGGTGGAAAGTATGCGGCGAAGCGGCGACAGGCGCTGAGACCGTACGCTTGGTGAAGCAGTTGAAGCCGGACATTTTAATTATGGATATTTCCATGCCGGAAATGAACGGTATTGAAGCCCTCCGCCAGATCCACGCCTTCGACACGAATATTGGAATTCTTATGCTCACCATGCATGATTCCGAACCGATGCTCCGCGGTGCGCTGGAAGCGGGCGCACACGCCTATGTTCTGAAGTCTGATCTGGATAACAGCTTGATTGAGGCCGTGGAGGCATTATGCGAGGGCCGGGAATTTTTCAGCCCCGCCATTTCCCACGTCATTATGAGAAGCTTGGTTGGTGACGCTCAGCCGAGCACGCGGGACCCAAACGCATTGACGCCCCGCCAACGCGAAGTGCTGAAACTTGTTGCCAGCGGGAGGAGCAACAAAGAAGTTGCAAACGGACTCGGCATAAGTGTCCGGACCGCGGAGACGCATCGCCATCAGATCATGAGCCGGCTGAGAGTTCAGACTCTGAGCGACCTGGTGCTCTTCGCCGTGCGAAACAAGTTGATCGAACTGTAGTGGCCTTTCCCACTAGCGGCTTTCCCCCAAGAAACTCGCGGATTTATCGCTGCGATTGTGCTGAGCGAAGTGCGAATTGCCCGCTCCCGCCGAAAGCGCGGAGAACCAGAAGCGACGGGACGCGCCAAGCCAAGGCTCGGCATGGGCCGGCCTGAAGACCCGCACATTCGTTCAGGGTGTCTTCGGAACGCAATGCAAACCACCGCCAGGATGCAGTAACGGGCAGGTTGAAGCCGGCGTGCATTATACGTAGAAGTTCGTAGAACCAAAGTACGCACTATTACGACTTGTAAAGGGCGATGCGATCCAATAGATTAGACCTTGCTTGTGGGGTGGAACAAGAACTCTCAGAGGACAAGGTGATCGGGAAGGGGCGAACGGGGGCGTTCGCCCCCCCCACGGGGGGGATGGATGATGCCGAAAAAGTTATTTGTACTGGCCGTCTCACCCGATGGGGACAATTGTATCCAAGAGTTGAAAGGGGTACTAAAGAAGCAGCAAATTGACATCTATAGCGCAGAAAGCTGTGAAGAAGTGGCGCGCCTGCTCGACCAGACCCATCCGGAACTGATTTTCACAGCCAAGCTTCTTCGCGACGGGACTTGGCGCAACGTTATCCATCTCTCTGAGAGCCTCTCAGTGCCGACCAACGTCATTGTGGTCGGCGACTACCAGGATATTAGCCTTTACCTATCGGCCATGGATTATGGCGCGTTTGATTTTATCCTTCCTCCGTTTGAGAATGACGCTGTCGCCCATGTAGTTCGCGTGGCCTCCGAAAGCGTCCGCCGCAGAAGGGAATCTCAAGCCACAATAGCCGTAGCTTAGTCGATTCATTTTTGGACCACGACCCCCGTTCTCGGAGCAGATCCTACCGTGGAGAGACGGCCAAGAGGGATAGGCCTATGGAACTTACACGGATCAAAAAACCAGAAATCGTAGACTGCAATGGATGCGCAGTCCTGGTTTACAGCAGCGACCGGGTGTTTCTCGACTACTACCGCACGATGGTTCTCTCTCTAGGTTTTACTCCCGTCACGGCAACTACGCCCGAGGCAGCCGTGGCCATTCTTCGCCTGATGATCGTGGCCTCCGTCGTGGTGGACGCGGAAGGTATAGGCGAGGGATTCCGCCGTGTGGTGCGTCGCGCCCGGGAAGCGCAACAGCATGCACCGGTTGTCGCCGTCAGCCGAAAGCTCGACGCGGATTTCCGGCATCAAGTGAAGGCGATGGGAGCTGCGGATTGCCTGAAGCACCCGGCGCTGCGGGACGATATGGTGCATGTGCTCCTTACAGACCATGCATACGCCAAACCACCAGTTCTTTAACCAGCTTGGGAACGGAAGCGGCAAGGGTTCCGGCATGATTTGATGTCTGGGTTTGGCGGGCGGTTATGGAGCGCAGCAGCTTACGCCTTGACCGCAGAGATGCCACACTACGGCACGTCTGACGCGCCACCGGCCAAAAGCCGCAGAGTCTGAAATTCACAGACTCTGCACTACCCCGCTTCACGCCCGCTGGCAAGGCACGAGAGAGTGTGAATGAGACGGCGATGCTCGAGTGAAACCTGTGTGCAGCCGGGTCAGGAGTTCACCCTGGTGAGACGCTGGCCGAGCCTGTATGAAAGGTCGTAGATATCCGCCGCGGGGGTTAAACCGGCAACCTTAAATTTGCCAATGGTTACGAGAGCGGAGGAAGCCATGCATCCGCACTCAGTGCAGACCGGACGGCCGACGAGCTGGCATGGGGTGACGGGCGTCGTGAGATCCGCGGAAAGATATTCAGTAACCTGGGCAAAGAGGCACTCTTCCGGCGAGGCAGGCGGGTGCAGGTAAGCCTCAAGCGCGCCATTGGAGACATCCACCTTGCTAATCACGCCGCGCAGGCGCGCAATCTCCTGAACGGCGGCAATCCGGTCTTTAGGTGAGAGCCTTTCCGCTGCTCTTTGGCATGAAAGCGGTCGAGAATCTGAGTGGCGTCAGGGAATAATTCGCTCGTAGTGTTCCAGATCCAGGGCGAATCATCCCCCAACGCCACGCGGCAGGCCGCTTCGGTGAAGCCTCGCCGGGTAGCCTCGCGCAGCACGCGCGCCGCGAAGGGAGAAAGCTCGGGGCGGGTGTCCGGCGTGGCCGCGCTTTCAATCGCGGCGGAATAGGTGACCGGCCCCGGATCGCGAACCGGCTTGCCTTCCTGGTCGCGCGACTCCGCCGTCCAGACGGTGACCAGCTTGGCCTCGCGGGTTTTGGCGGAACCGTCCGCTTGCTTGCCCGTGCGACCGGCCAGTTCCGGGGCGCGCATCGGCACGCCGGTGCCATCCATCCCCAGATACAGGGTGGGAGCGGTCGGGGTCGTCTTTTCCATCGACTGGCGTTCATCGGCCGCAATCTCGCTCCCCAAAGCCTCCGTCTCGCGTTCGACTTGTTTGGCGCTGACTTCCACTCCGGGCAGCTCGCGCAGCAACTCGCTGCTTTCCTCAAAGGTCCCCACGGCGGCCGCGCTCGCCGTCATCCGTTGCACGCCGGACGTCAGTGAAGACAAGGGCAGACCCAAGGCCTGATCATGCGGGCAGAATCTGCTCTGGCAGCGCTTACAGTAATAGTCGGCGCGCTCCAGCCGCAGCGGCCCCAGGGCGCTCTCGAAAGCCTTCTCGCGGTGGCCACGATAGCGGGCCGCGCCGCCATCTCCACCGCCTCGAAGTCCAACTGCGCCACCGCCTGGCAGCCTAGGAGCGTTTCGATTTCCTGGGCGATTTCCTTCTGGAGGTCCGTTGGGAGCCCTTTTTTTCGGCCTCCTCGGCGGAGGCCGTTGAGGAAGTTTCCAACTGGCGGTCCGCCCACTCCTCACACTGCAGCACTAGATCACGCGAATGCTCATGCCTGCGCACCTTCGTATCTGGAAATTCTTCGCATGATGGCGGTACGGTGCCGGGAACTTACACATTGACCGGGAGTGCGATCTTCAGATGTACCGCGCACTTAACCAGCTTCAAATTGACCGTGCAGTGAACGGCTACTCGTTATCTGGCGCGTCTGACTGTACAGACCGCTGATTTTGGCGAGTGCGGTATTTCTCCCTCCTGAAGCCGTGCCTCCTGGCGTGTTGGCGGGCGTATTTCCAGCGCCAATGAAGTTTCAGTGTGCCTTCTAGGCACACTGGGATTGTCCCATTCGGAACGCCGTACAGCCCCCTCTCAAGTTCGTGGAGCCCCCCTGTGGCATCGTGCAG
>JAJYLL010000182.1 GCA_021787735.1 Acidobacteriota bacterium
TCAAAATCCGAGGAGGAACTGAAACAGGGGATGGGCTGGCGCTCGACGATGATGGTGATCGGCGGGGCCGGTCTGGCGGTCTTTTGCGCAGCGCTGTTCATGGCCAGGCATGGCCTGTTATGAATCTCGATCAGGAGGCTGACAATGGTGGAGGGATTGGCGGTTCTGGTTTTACTGGTCCTTCTTCTGGTAGTGATCGCGGTTGTGGTTTATACGGTCAGCATCTACAACAGCCTGGTCCTGCTGAAAAACGACATCGACAAAGCCTGGGCAAACATCGACGTGCTGCTGAAGCAGCGGCACGATGAACTGCCCAAATTGATTGACACCTGCAAGGGTTACATGCAGTACGAGCAGAAGACGTTTCAACTGGTGACGGAAGCGCGCACGGTCTATCAGAAAGCAACCACCGTCCCGGAAAAAGCCCAGGCCGACAACATGATGACCGGCGCGCTGAAAACCCTGTTCGCCGTGGCGGAGAATTATCCCGAACTGAAGGCCAACAACGACTTTATGCAGTTGCAGGCGCGCATCTCGGAGATCGAGGAGCGAATTGCCGACCGGCGCGAATTCCTGAACGACAGCGTCAACACCTACAACATTCGCATCCAGCAATTCCCCGACATGATTCTTGCGGGATTCATGCACCTGCAGCAGCGGGAATTCTTTAAGGCCACTGAGGAAGATCGCCAGGACGTTAAGGTGGATTTCTCCTGAGACCGAAGAGATTGCGGCGGCCGGCCGCGCACCTGATTCCAGGAAGGGGAGCTCATTTGGACGGGGATCTGCTAAACTGCGTAAATCCAGTTGCCCGACCGGCCGGTAGGCCCTCAAATGTGGCCACGGCTAGTCCCCAAATGGTGGAGAACAGATACCAAAATGTGACATTTAGCCGCCAAAGTGGTGACATGTCGGCAACAGTTTTCCGGCCTCAGGGCGCTAATGATTTACCCGTAAACAACATCTACTGAAAAATAAGGACTTACGCCCAGACACCCGGGAATGTGCATTGTTTCAGGATTGGCACGTGGGTTGCTCTAAGGCAGGATGGCGGAGGGGGGACGCTGGCCATGATGAACCAAGAAGAGCTTCACAAGCTGCAGGAAGAACAGGAAGTGATGGATACGTGGCGGAAAGTCTCTCGCCATGTGGTAGCTGATCTTCTTGAAGGATGCTCTGTCTGCAACACCATTCGCGAGCGCAACCTCATGTTGCGTTGCCCCTGGTGTGAGGACGTTTATCTGTGCCCTGGAGAGTGCATGCATCAGCACAACCTGCACATGCACCCGACGGTTTCATTCTGGTCACATTAGCCGCTGGATGCTGTAGCCGGGATTCCGCCCACCGGGTCCCGCTCAGGAGCCTGAAGGAGGCCGATAGCTGGCGGTAGTTGTGTCGGTTTCCCACACCGTCACATTGCTGACATTCACGCTCTTGTCTTTGATTTTCTTTTGCAACTCTGTCGCCAGGTAGCACGCCAGATTTTCGGCGGAGGGATTGGTTTCCTTGAAAGGCTCAATGTCGTTCAGGAAATGATGGTCAAACTGCTCCACCAGTCCCTTGAGCGCCGCCTTCAAGTCAGTAAAATCGATCAGCAGGCCGATGGGATTCAGCTTTTCACCCTCCACGGACACCCTGACCTTGTAATTGTGTCCATGGACGTTTTCGCACTTCCCCTTGTAGCCACGCAACGCGTGGCCTGCGGCAAAGGAATATTCAACCGAAACTTCGAACATTGAACCTCTCACTCTCTAATCCGTGCGGCCCGCTATCATTCGAATGTTGGTTCGACTGGTTCAGCAGCCCGCCCACTGGCAACTTAGTAGCGAAGACCCGCCGGGGTGTTGCTACAGACTACGACCATTCTTGCACAAAATCGCTGACCTCTTCCAGCCGCGCTGCACGGCGGTATGAAGGGAGGCTGTCAAAAAAGATCTTTCCGTACTGCTTCCGCACGATTCGATGGTCCAGAATGCCCAGGACTCCGCGGTCGGTCTCGCTGCGGATCAACCGCCCGAATCCCTGCTTGAGCGCGATAACGGCCTCGGGAATCTGGTACTCGACAAAGGCGTTGCCGCCCTCTTCATTGATCTGGCGGATGCGCGCGGCCACCACCGGGTCGGAGGGAACGGCAAAGGGAAGGCGGTCAACGATGACGGCGCTCAGTTGTTGGCCCTGCACATCAACGCCCTGCCAGAAGGAACTGGTGGCAAACAGCACGGCGTGCGGAGTGGCACGGAACTTGTCGAGCAGCGCCGTCCGCGGGGCCGAACCCTGCATCATGAGCGGATAGCGCAATCGCCGGCGGACCAGCTCGTAAACGGCGCGCATCTGCTGATAGGAAGTGAACAGCACAAAGGCACGGCCTTCAGTAACCTTCAGCAGGCTGACGATTTCGCCTGCGGCGCGCGAGGCAAACTCCACGTCACGCGGGTCGGGCAGATGAAGCGGCGTGTAGAGGATCGCCTGCCGGCCGAAATCGAAGTGCGACTCCAGAATTTTCTCGCGCACTGTTTCAACGCCCAGGCGGCGCTTCAGAAACTCAAAATTTCCACCCACGGCCAGAGTGGCGGAGGTCAGGATGACGGTCCGGACCTGTCCGAACAATCGTTCGCGCAGAATGGGCGAAACATCGATAGGCGACGCCTCGATAAACACTCCGCGCCCGCGCCTCTCCCACCAGTAAACCAAGCTTCGGTCTCGGCTCTCCATGATGAGTTCAAGCGACTGGCGGATTTCCGCCGCACGCCGGGCCAGGTTGTTGATCTCTTCGGGACGATCCTTCACTTTCAGCAGTTCGCTTTCAAGCCGGGCCAGCGAGTTGACCAGCGCCGAGTAGGTACCGCGGCGAACATCCAGAAAGCTTTCGCGGTTGTCGAAATTCGTCCGGCCATCGCCCGCCGGGAACAACTCAAAAAAAAGCTCGCTGCGCCGCCTCAGTTCTCGGACTGCGCTCAGCACCTCGCCACTCTCAATCGACTGCACTTTCAAAGTGGCTTCCGTGTCGCGCGCCAGCTCTTCCATCTGGTAGTTCGAAACCTTGGTGCCAAAATATTGCGTGGCGACGTCTTCGATCTCGTGCGCTTCGTCAAAAACCACTGCCGAATAGTCAGGCAGCAGGCTGGCGTAATCGGACTGCTTCAGCGCCAGGTCGGCGAAAAAGAGGTGGTGATTCACAATAATCAGGTCCGACTCGGCGGCGCGCTGGTGCATCCAGGTGATAAAACAACGCTCGAACTGAGGACATTTCTGTCCGGTGCACGCCTCGCGGCGGGCGTCCACGCGCGACCAGAGTTCGCTCGTGTCGGGAAGGCCCGCAACTTCCGTGCGGTCGCCGGTTTCCGTCTGCGACTCCCACTCGCGAAGCTGGTGATACAGGTCAACTTCTTCCAGTCCGTTCAGCACGGGCTGCTTTTCGATGTCGTAAAGCTTCTGGCGGCAAAGGTAGTTCTGGCGGCCCTTCATCAGCGTGGCACGCAGGTTTGGGAACAGCTTGCGGATGAATGGAATGTCTTTGTAGTAGAGTTGCTCCTGCAGGTTCTTGGTTCCCGTGGAAATCACCACCCGCTGCCCACTGCGGATCAGCGGCACCAGGTAGGCCAGCGTCTTCCCCGTGCCCGTGCCCGCCTCCACAATCAGGTGCTGGCCGTTTTCGGCCGCAGATTCAATGGCCTCGGCCATTTCC
Source organism: Acidobacteriota bacterium (assembly GCA_021787735.1). GTDB lineage: Bacteria > Acidobacteriota > Terriglobia > UBA7540 > UBA7540 > SCRD01. The sequence goes on from JAJYLL010000182.1 coordinate 3,686, forward strand.
AGTTGGCCGGGCCGGTACTCAAAGCCGGGATGATGGCGGGCCAGCCAGCCCGACGAACCGAAGATCCGTTCAAGCGGCAGCTTTTCCGTTGTGGCTCGATTCTTTACAACCATGGCGTGCGCTGCAGGCCCTCAAAAGCGGCGTCAATCTGGCAGGAAACCGCAACCTCCGTTAGACTGTAATTCGAAAGGACTGAAACCAGCCGGCGTTCCTCTTA
>JAJYLL010000090.1 GCA_021787735.1 Acidobacteriota bacterium
CGACGGTCAAACCCTCCGCGTCCGTGGCGGCCGCGCCGTCGGCGGCCACGATGAGACCGGTGATGAAATTCCCTTCCGTCCCCCGGCGTTTCGGCACCGGGAGCGGTTTGGCCTCCGCGCGACGGTTCGGCGGCAACAGGTTCGGGGACTGCGGTGACAGCAGGGCTTTCCTCCGGCACCACCGGTTCTGATACCTCGGCGCTGGTGCTGGCCTTGCCTGCCGCTTCAGGAAATTCGGGACTGGCGCTGGTTCCCGTTTCTGTGGGCGCGGTTCGCGGTTCGACTTCGATCGTTGCCAGCCGCGCTTTTGCCTCATCCAGGATGCCCTCAAACTCATCCTGGTCTTGGAGCGAAAAGTCCGCGACGTAAAGGAAGGCGTCACGTTCCAGCCCGATATCCACAAAGGCTGACTGCATCCCGGGGAGTACCCGGTTGACGCGACCCTTGTAAATTCCGCCGACCAGACCTACGTCGGTGTCACGCTCGAAATACACTTCTACCAGTTGACCGTCTTCGCACAGTGCTACCTTCGTCTCGTGCGGAGACGATGAAATAAACATCTCCTTGTTCATGGAAACTCCTTTTAGCAGGGCAATCGGCAAGGATCAATCCGCTGGTACGGAGATCAACTTCGATTGTCCCCGGCCCGGCCACACACGCCTCACTTTCAAATGGTACGCCCGGCCAGTTTCCGCAGGCTTCCTTCTGGAAGCCTTGGGCAAGACCTTGCGCCGTGGGCGAGTTTACCCGGGCCATGCCTTCAAAATATTCGGCTACTTCGAGCCGTCCCCAAAATCTGGGGTTCAAAAATCTGTAATCTGATCCAAAAACTGCTGTCACTTCTCGTGCTCTGATCTTCTAATTCACAAATCGCTGCATCTTAACGCTCATCACAAGCCCGAGCCCCAGAAAGATAAAAAGCATCGAGGACCCGCCCTCGCTCATGAGCGGCAACGGGATGCCCGTGATCGGAAACCATCCAATCATCATCCCCACGTTTACAGCAACCTGAAAAAATAAGACCGATGCAAAACCAACAAGGAGGAAACTTCCCGCCTGGTCGGCTGCGGTCCGTGCTCCTTCAAGCAAACGCAAAAGCAGAATAACATACAGCAGAAGCACCGCCAGAGTGCCGATGAAACCGCGCTCTTCGGCAAACGCAGCAAAGATGGCATCCGCGTGGGAAACCGGGATGAATCCCAACTGACTTTGTGTCCCGTTGCCCAGCCCTCTTCCCCACAAACCACCAGAGCCAATGGCAATCTTCGTCTGAGTTACCTGGTAACTGGAGCCTTGGGTGTTCTGTTTGGGGTGGATAAACGCTTCCAGCCGTTCGCGCTGGTATGGACGCAACAAATACCAGCCAGCCGGCAGTGCCAACAGCCCTATCAGTCCCAAAACCATGATCTGCCGGCGTCGAATGCCCGCCATAAATGCACCTGCTGCCAAAATCGGCAGAAAAGTCAGCGCGGTTCCGAGGTCCGGCTCAATTGCCACTAAGATCCCTGGCACACCGGCCAGGAGCCCCAGCTTGCCTAACTCTCCCCAAGTGAAGGCCCCTCTTCGCCTTTTGGTGAATGTGGCCGCCACCGCTAGTATTATAACCAACTTGACAAGTTCTGACACTTGTAAAGTAAAACCGCCGATGTGGAGCCATCGGTGGGTACCGGCCACACGCGGCCCCACAAACAGCACTGCCACCAGAGCCAGCACGCTGAGAAGGTAGATCCAAGGGATGTGGGCGAGGACCAGGTGGTAGTCAATCTGGCTCACGATCAGCGTCAGGGCACACCCCAGCAGAAGCCAATAGATCTGCTTCTGAAACTGGCCTGCAAGTGGCGTCTGTGTGGTGGTGCTGTAGATTTCAATGAGGCCAACGGCGGCAATGACCATTGCAATTGCAAACAGCGGCCAGTCGAAATCGTGAAAATTAAATGAATTCCTCATCGCTTGCCGTTACTCTCACTGTTCGGACGCCACGGCGGCAGGTCGAGCCTTGTTTGTGATCTGGCTTACCAGTTGCGCGGGAATCCGGTTTCTCTCCTTTTCCTGATAGTAGGCTCTGATCACATCTCCCGCGATGGGAGCGGCCACCGAGGAGTGCTGGCCTTGCATCACGAGCACAGCTACCGCAATATCCGGGTCGGGCGAGGGCGAGTAACCCACAAACCATGCGTTGTTCCGGTACTTTGCGTTGTGGGCTTCCGCCTGCAGTTGTGCACTCACCACTTGGGCCGTCCCGGTCTTGCCAGCTATGTTCAGCCCCCGGCATCGGGCCCCTGCCCCGGTGCCTCCGGGCTCGTTCACCACCCCCCACATTCCGTTGGTTACTGCCTGGACAGTCTCTTCGTGCAAGGGAAAGTGAATGGTCGATTCGCCAGGCGGATCGGCGCCCAGTTCCCTGAGTTCCCGGATGGACGCTAGGTGTGGACGGACAAAGTTTCCGCCGGAAGCGATTCCGCCGATCGCATAAGCCACCTGCAAGGGTGTTACCTGGACCGCACCCTGTCCGATCGCCACGGAAATTGTTTCCCCCGGCCACCATTGATGGTGGTAGACTCTGCGGACCCAACCGGGTGTGGGTATGAGCCCTGAGTCCTCATCCGGCAGATCAATTCCCGTCCGGTGGCCGAGCCCAAGATGTTCCGCATAGTAATCGATCTTCTGGATTCCCAGCATCTTACCCAGAGTGTAAAAGTAAACGTCACAGGAGATAACGATCCCTTTGTGAAAGTCTACGGTCCCATGGCCTCCGCGTTCCGTCCACCATGTCCAATCGTGATAGGTGTGTCCGTAAATCGTCACTTGACCGTTGCAATGAACAGTAAAATCCGGCGTAATCGTTCCGGTCTCAAGTGCCGCCGTGCCCGTGATGATTTTAAAGATGGAACCCGGGGCCAATTGCGCCTGGATGGCTTTATTCATCAGGGGGTGCAGGGGGTTTGTGGTCAATTGTTTCCAGGTTTCTACGGGAATGTGATGAGTGAAGTCATTAGGATCGAACGTGGGATGGCTGGCCATGGCCAGCACGTCACCCGTACGGGGATCCAGCGCTACAACGGCCCCGGGCCTGTCTCCCAACGCCGCCTCGGCTGTTAGCTGCAGGTCCAGGTCCAGCGTCAGGCGCAGGTCGTGCCCCGGTAATGCATCAACCGTCCCGAGCGTCCCGACTTCCTGGCCGCGGCTATTGACAACCACCCGCCTCATTCCGTCGCGCCCACGCAGGACGGAGTTGTATTCCTTCTCAATGCCGAACTTGCCGATCAGGTCGCCGGGATGGTAATTCGATCCCGCTTTGGAAAGGTCGGCCTGGGACACTTGCCCCACGTAACCCAGCACAGCCGCAGCAACTCCGTGCTTGGGGTAAAAACGCTGCTGAGACTGGATGACGTCGATTTCGGGAAACTCGGAGCGGTGCGCATCGATGTATGCAATATCTTTCAAGGATGCGGCCTGCTTCAGTACGATCGGCTGAAATCGCGGAAGCCGCGCAGAGCGATGGATCTGACCCTCAACATCATCCGGGTCCAAGTCAAGCGCTTTGGCAAGTTTTTCGATGTGAGCGTCGGTCAACTGCGAAGAATTTTCGCGGTTCAGCAGAATAGTAAAGGACGGAAAGTTATCGACGAGGACGCGCCCGTTACGGTCAAGGATGCGGCCGCGAGGGGCGATGATGGGGAGCTCGCGAATGCGGTTGTGCTCTGCCTGCTCCAGCAATTGCGCGTGCTGCCCGATCTGCAGGTGCCAGTAACCCACCAGCAGTCCGACAAAGGTCGCCGCAATTAAATACTCCAGGAAGGTTATCTTCCAGGACGGAAACCGCTCGTCCTCGGGAAATCGGACCTGCATTACTTGGAACATCCACCGGGCGTCTGCGAAAAGACAACAGACTCCCTTTATCCTCTACCGCGTTCGTGCTGCGGCCCATGGCCGGCGCGACCAAAGAGGATGAAAGAATTACCCCCCCCATTAACCCCAAACCATAGCATACCAGTCCAAGCAAAACAAAGATATTGTCGTTTGCTTGAATCATGGAGCAGCCAGTCCTGAAGAGCGGCAGATTGATCACCCTTGGGAGTATTTGGAGTCGCGTGCAGGCTTCGAAGTCTCAGACCTGCTTTCTGAGGCGGTCGAACAGGGGAAACAGAATCAGGCCAATGGCAATATTCACCAGGGCGGCGGTCAGAATATGGATGAGCTCAAAAGGAGCTGGCAAGCCAAGTAACTGATGTGTAAGAAGATAAAAGAATGTATTGTGGATCAATACGAGCACACCGATCAGGACTCCGCGAACCAGCAGATTGTCAAACTCCAGTTTGAGACCGGCCGCGGCCGCCAAGTATCCGACCAGGGCCTTGGTCATGCCCATTTGTCCCAGGTAACCGTGTGAAAGCGCGTCTTCCAGCAGGCCCACGCTTGCGCCAAATGCTGTTCCAAACATCTTGTTTTCCCGAATCATTGGGAAGTAGATGGTGACCAGCAATGGAAACTGGAAAAGCTGAGCAACCTGGAGTGTGGGCGGGAGCGTGACCTCCAGCAGAAGGCTGGCAAAAACGATCAGCGACAGGACTGCAGGGTGCGCCCGGAATGCCTCTTTTGGCCGGTGACGATACAAGCCCATTTCATTAACCTACTGTAGAATTTGACAACATGCCTGCAGGCCCCCTGCGAACTTCCTGCCAGGAAAATCAGAGAGCTTATTGGAACTGATAACACGAATTCACGCCCGGTCTCAGCGTTGCCCGCTTTTTGACACTTCCTCTTGATTCGAGGTGGCGCTGAACAGGACCAGCACAGTCTCAAGCTGGTTGAGATATGCTGCGGGCTTGACCGTAATATGCAGGTAAATGTTGCCCGGCTCTGATCGGACAACATGCCCCACCAGCAGCCCCTTGGGATAAATCTGGTCCAGACCGGAGGTGATGACAGCATCTCCGGCGGCGACTTTCTGATCGTCCATCACATAATGCAGGTCGCACAGACCCTGCCCGCCGCCCTTCAGGATTCCCTGGATGCGGCTTTCCTCCAGCAGGCAACCCACTCCGCAGGTAGGATCCGTAATCAGCAGGACTTGTGCCGTGTGCGCGTAAACGGCGGCGACCTTGCCGACCACGCCTTCCGGTGTGATGACGGGCATGTCCACGGCAATGCCCGCATCCTGTCCGCGATCGATGACCACGGTGCCCAGTCCGTCTCCCGGACTTGCGGCAATTACTCGCGCCGCCACGCTCTTGTATGGCGATCGCGACTTGAATTGCAGCAGGGCCTCCAGGCGGTCTGCCTCAGCGGCCTTTTCCGAGAGTTCCTGGATTCTTGCCCTCGCCGCAACCAGTTCGGCTTCCAATTGTATGTTGGCCTGCCGATATGTCCAGAGATTGCGCAAGGATGACCAGGTTTGTTGCGTGCCGTTGATAACGTCGTGGAAGCCGCGTTCGAAGGGGCCGAAAACCTCTGCAGCCCAGACGTTGATCAACCTGACGTTCTGGTTTCGGGTAACTTGGACCGACAGAAGCAAAAGCTGGCCGAACAGCACTGCCAGCAATACAAAAAAGGGGGTATGCCTGGCCACAATTCGCGGTAGCCAGGAGTTGTCCTCGAATTTTGTAAACGCCGTTCGCTTCACCGCAAGCCGCTTCTATTCTATTGCAACCCGGCGTAGCAGGTTAAAGTCCGTCAACATCCGTCCCGTTCCCAGAACCACGGAAGCCAGCGGGTCTTCGGCAATGGAGACCGGCAATCCGGTTTCTTCGCGAATGCGCTTGTCGAGATTTTTCAGCAGTGCGCCACCGCCTGTCAGCACGATGCCGCGATCTGAAATGTCGGCGGAAAGTTCCGGCGGCGTCCGCTCAAGGGCAACACGGATGGCGTTAATGATGGTGGCCACGCACTCTGAAAGTGCATCCCGAATCTCGGAATCGTCAATGGTGATGGTCTTGGGAACACCTTCCAGCAGGTGGCGACCCTTGATTTCCATGGTTTGCGGTTTTTCGAGCGGAAATGCGGAACCGATCTCCATCTTGATCTGCTCGGCCGTCCGTTCGCCCACCAGCAGGTTGTATCGGCGTTTCAGATAAGCGGTGATGGCTTCATCCATTTCGTTGCCGGCCACGCGAACGGAGCGGCTGTAGACAATTCCGGACAGCGAAATCACGGCGATGTCGGTAGTGCCTCCGCCGATGTCAACAATCATGCTGCCGGACGGTTCGGTAATCGGCAGGCCGGAACCGATTGCAGCCATCATGGCCTGCTCCACCAGGTAAACCTCGCTGGCCTTGGCCCGGAACGCTGAATCCTGTACCGCGCGCTTCTCCACCTGGGTGATTTCCGAAGGCACGCCAATCACGATGCGCGGATGGACGAACATCTTGCGGTTGTGGGCCTTCTGAATAAAGTGGTTCAACATCTTCTCCGTTACCTTGAAGTCTGCAATGACGCCGTCCTTCAAGGGACGAATGGCGACAATGTTACCGGGCGTGCGACCCAGCATTTCCTTGGCGTCGCGTCCCACGGCTTCAATATCGCCGGTCAGTTTGTTGATGGCCACAATTGAGGGTTCGTTTACGATGACACCTTTGCCCTTCGCGTAAACCAGCGTATTGGCGGTGCCAAGATCGATGGCCAAGTCCGAGGAAAACACACTGAAAAGAGAACGAAAACTCATTCCTTGATATATTCCCTTTCTAACAGCAGACTACCCCCCCACGTTATGCTACTCGATTACGACGGTCTTGCGGATGGTTTTGGTGTTGCCTCTCCGGTCCTGAGCCGTAATAGTGATCTGGTTCGAACCCTTGTTAGGCAGGGGAGAAGTAAAGTGCCGGAATGTTCCATCCGCAGCAATATTAAACACCTGCTGATTATTAATGATCACCGTAGAGCCGGGTTCCGTGCGGCCAACCACTTCAATCACCCGCCCGTGCTGGATAAGGTTGGCTATTTCAAGAAATGCCTGGTGATTCTGTGAAATCTGCTGAACCAGATCAAACCGATTGGCTGGGGACGGTTGGCTTTCGTTCCCGTTTCTGTCAACCGATGTGACAATCCAGTAGTAAACGCCCTCATCCAGTCCGCTTACTTCCGCTGAAGTACCGGACACCTTCCGGTCTACAACCAAGTTGGAAAACATACCTGAGGGCGAAATTTCCAGGTGGTACTCGCGAGCTGCATCGACAGCCGTCCATTTAAATTCAAGCCGCGTGTTCCGCGGAGACTGAACAACGTTCAAGGCCATGTTGGCGGGCGAGATCAAAGTTGGTGGCGCAATAACTTCCTCGCGCACCAGCCCCGGCTGGGTTGCTGAAAAGACCACCCTCTCGTATTGCCCCAGGCGCAAGGTGGTGGAACCGCGCGTAACTCGGGCATCGCCCTGGTCCATCGTTAACTGATGGATATTTCGCTTGGGATCGTTCTCGACGACGGCACGGCTCTCTTCTCCCAGGCTTGCCATGGCATCCGCGAAAGAAACCCTTGAGGCGGAACCCGGAACTTCAAACTTTCCCGTTGAAAGATCCACTGTTCCGGACGTCACCTGCACAGCCACGCGCGTGGCACGGGTCACCGGGTCCTCGCCGCTTTCCTCCACAACAATCAGGGAGTCGGGCTTGATGACGTAGTTGGTTCCGTCCGCAAAGATAATTCTTGCCACTCCGTCGCTGCCGGTCTGGATAAAGTCCCCGGTAGCAAGATTTGTACTGTAATCTGCCCGAATCCATTGGGGAGACTGCGCCTTCTTTACTTGAACGGTCCCGTCAAGATTAACAAAATGGGCGTCGCGCTTGGAAGGCGCCGCATCTGCTGTCACGTTTTCCACTACTCCGGCCGTCAGGTCCTGCAGTACCCCTTGGATCTTCCGGGCAAAATAATTGGGAGCAATGAGGTAAAGGATAAAGCCTACTGCAACCAGACCGAGAATCGCGTAAAAAGCGATGGTGCGGTAACTGATAGTTGTCCATTCGACCTCGACTTTACGTCCCTGCTCGGGGCCAGGCACTCGTGAGTTGGAGGCCATTCAGCGAATACCCTAGAGCATTTTTGACCAAAGGCACATTTGGGTCAAGCAGTTTTACCTGGGGTGGAAGGCCCTCTGCTCGCCCTGGACCTCAAGTTCGAATCCGGTTGTCCATTTTTGCCTCGGTCTGCTCATTCCTTTCAGTTGTTAGCCCTTTCGGGCTGACTTATAATGGTTAAGATCGACACTATGCGTCCGGAGCGATAATGTTCAGACTCTTTAAAAAGCATCGGGAGAAGGTCAAGAAGTATCTCCTGGTATTTTTCTTAAGCATCGTTTCACTCGGCATGGTCCTGGTTTTTACGCCCCTCGGCGGCGGCGACGTGAGCCAGACCTCGGCCGACGTACTGGCCACCGTGGGTGGAACCAGAATCACTATGCAGGACCTGCGCCAGAGCATTGACGCGCAAGTGCGCAATTCCTCGCTGGGCAACGACCCGCGCATTATTCCTGCCATTGCCGGCACTATGCTGGATGACATGGTCCTGCGCCAGGCCATGACCCTGCAGGCCAAGAAGATGGGACTGGAAGTTTCCTCCCAGGAACTGCGCGCCGCGCTGGAGAAGATTCCCTGGCTCTATCCCAAAGGTAAGTTCATCGGCATGGCGGCCTACCAGAATTTTGTCAGCCAGGAGATGGGGACTACAACCCAGGAGTTTGAAGATCAGCTCCGCCAGAGCCTTCTGCTTCAGAAGATCCAGGCCATTGTTTCCGACGGCGTTGAGGTGACTCCGGCCGAGGTCCAGGCAGCCTACAATCAGCACTACATGAAGGCCAAAATACAGTACGTGGTGTTCGATCCCAGCAAGTTTCTGAAGACCGTACCCATCACCGACAAGGACCTGCAGGACTATTTCAGTAAGAACGCCTCCCGCTACCAACAGAAGGAGCAGCGGCAAGTCCAGTATGTCCTCATTACTCCCGACGAGGTGCGCTCCAAAGTTACGGTCACGGATGCCGAACTCCAGCGGTATTACACGGACCACCTTGCTGACTATCGCGTCCCGGACCGCGTGAAGGTCGCCCACATCCTTTTCAAAACCACGGGCAAGACCCCGGCCCAGGTGAAGGAAATTGAGAAGACCGCCGCGGACGTTCTGGCCAAAATCAAGGCGGGCGCGAGCTTCGCGGACATGGCGAAGAAGTATTCCGAGGACACCAGCGCCCAGAACGGCGGCGACATCGGCTGGATCACGCATGGACAGACGGTAAAGGAATTTGAAGACGTCGCATTTAACATGCAGCCGGGACAGGTCAGCGGACTGGTGCACACCGTCTACGGCATCCATATCATTAAAGTTTTGGACAAGCAAACCGCACACCTCGAGTCGTTCAACGACGTCAAGGCAGCCATTGCCGCTACTCTGACCCAGCGAAAACTGGCGGCCGCCGAGGCGGACTATGCGGACAAACTCGATGCGAAGTTTAAGGCGGACCCGAAACAATTTGCTTCCATCGCAAAGCAGGCAGGACTCGATGTCAAGCAGACGCCGCTGTTCGGATACAGCCAGACTGTTCCGGACTTCGGCTCGAATGACGCCTTTCAGAACCTCGCGTTTGAGCTGAGACTCGGAGAAGTGGGCCAGCCCATTACCGTGCCCAAAGGGACGACCATCATTCAGGTCACCCAGATTGTCTCCGCCCACGTTCCCAAGCTTGACGCCATCCGAGCCATGGTGGAAGAGGATTATCGCGCGGCGCAATCCAAGGTGATCGCCCACCAGAAAGCCACGGCTTTCGCAGAGGCCGCCCAGAAGGGAGACTTTGCCAAGCTGGCTAAGGCCGACGGGTACGACTTGCAGACAAGCAACGACTTTACGCAGCAGGATACGGTCCCGAACCTTGGCCCCGGACAAAGCGTACCCGAAGCCTTCTCGCTCAATTCCGGCCAGACCAGCGGTGTGCTTTCGGTCGAGGGCAATGACGTGGTGATCCATGTCCTGTTACACACGCCGCCTGACGAAAGCAACTTCGCTGCGCAGAAAGGCCAGATCCAGGAAGAGCTCCTGACGCAAAAACGCAGCCTGGCTTACGAGATTTTCCGCCAGAACCTGAAGAAGAAACTCATGGCCTCCGGCCAGATTAAGATGAATCCGGCGGCAATGAAGACCTTCCTGGCCTCCTACGAAACGCAGTAAGAGCCTTGTGCTGGCCGGTGCGAAAGGGCACCGATTCATCCGTGTCGCAAACGGCGGCAGTAGTGCGCGGCTTTAGCTGCTGGAATTTTAGCGGCAGTCCGTGACCGGCGACCTCTGCAACGCAGCTCTTGTGTTCCAAGTGTTGCGGCTTTTGTTCTTACCTTATCGTGCAGAATGAACTTCTATGCCACGAGTCTCCAAAGTTTCGCGTGATCAGGCTGACCCCAAGGCCCGCGAGGCTTTTGAAGCTTTTATCAAAGAACGAGGCTGGGTCCCCAACATGTTCCGGACCGCCGCCCACCGGCCGGAAATCATGGCCACCATGACCAAACATTTCCAGACCGTCATGACCACGGGCGACCTGAGCAGGAAACTTAAAGAGTTGGTGGCCGTCCGCGTTTCGCACCTGAACCGCTGCGAGTATTGACTGGATTCGCACACCGCCCTCAAATTTGCCGAGGCCCTCACGCTCGATTCCAATAATGTCCCCGACGAGCTTTTCGCGAGCGTCCGAGAGCATTTCTCCGAAGGCGAGATCATCGAAATCGCCGCCGTAGCTGGCTTGTTCAATTACTTTAACCGCTTCAACAACGCCCTCCAGATGGAACCCACGCGGTAGCCCGGATTACACAAATGATAAGGGCGGGTTTTTCTTGTACCCACCCATGGGCTCGGAGGGGCCAATGACTTTAGCCCATGGCCTAAGTCACGGGACGCCACTCCACAATTTAGCAAAAAGGTCGCGAAAGCTCGTCGAGCCTATTCATCTCGGCGTCGCTGAGCAGGAAGCTCATCGCGCCGGCGTTCTCCTCTGCCTGCGCGACGCTCGTCGCTCCGGGGATAACCACCACGGTGTCCCCGTGATAATTTGCGAGCCAATTGAGCGCCACCTGCGAGGGCGTGGCGTCGTGCGCACGGGCGATTTCCTCGAGTGCGGCTACAAGCGCCCTCGAGCGATCCAGGCCGCGGCGCCGAAACGCCGTCATCCACTTCCTGGGACCCGGGCGGGAACGGATCATATTCGGGTCGCGATGATACTTCCCCGAAAGAATCCCTTGCGCGAGCGGCGAGTAGGCGATGATTGTGATGCCCAGCTCTTGGGCAGTCCGTAGGACCCCGTTCTTCTCGATCCGCCGATCCAGGAGGCTGTATCGTACTTGGTTCGAAACAAGGTGGATCCCGCGCGTGTCCAGGACCTGATGCGCAGCGCGCATTTTTGCCGTTGAAAAGTTGCTCACGCCCACAGTGCGGATTCGCTGATCTTCCACGAGGTCGGCCATAGCGTGCATCTGCGCCGCGGTCGAGGCCAGGGCAAAAGGCTGGTGGATCTGGTAAAGGTCAATTCCGAACGACGCCAGAAACGACTGACGCGCCCGGATCGTCGCCTTGATGTTCCCGGCGGTTCGCCACATGGGCCACCACTTCGTGGCCACGACCACGTCACCGTTCTTCTTGCCAGCAGCAGTCAGGGCCTTGGCGAGCGCCGCCTCCGAGCGCCCACCACCGTAAACCTCGGCAGTGTCGAACCAATTGATGCCGGCATCAAGGCTGGCCGCGACAATCTGATTCGCAGTCTCCTGCGGCAAGGCCGGCCAAAAGCGGCCGGCAAACCCCCGCCCTTCGGAGAATTGCCAGCAGCCAAGGCCAATAGGCGAGATGGCGATAGGCGAGCGGCCCAGAGAGCGATGGTTGTCCATAACCCGTCCTTCCCTCCAAACGTCGTCATTACAACAATACAGCGTGTTAGCAGGAATTTCCGCGTTCAATTTTCCAACAGTTGACAATTTGCAGTTGGCCGCAACGGAGTTCAATTGTCAGTCGCTAGCTGGTGCAGACCCTGGGGCCGGGGATCTGCGGTGTCCCGGACGGCAGTAATAGCTGCTCGCCACGCGAGATCGCAGCCGCTACAAAGGAAGCACCTGCGCCGGCCGCTAACCGGCAAACGGTTTACACAACCCCTCACCATGCACTCCTTGACCCTCCCTCACCCTTCTCGCATAATCACCCTTGGACAATTTTCGTTTCACCCCGGGAGGTCCCGTGCGCGAGATCCACAAAGTTGCCATTCTGGGAGCGGGAACCATGGGAGCCCGCATCGCTGCCCACCTTGCGAATGCCTCCGTCCCATCCGTCCTGCTCGACATAGTGCCCGAGGGCGCTGGCCCCGATGACGCGAAGGCCCGCAACCACATTGCGCAGGCAGGTCTTGACGCTGCGCTCAAATCGCGCCCGCCCGCCTTCTTTGTTTCTGAAGCCACACGATTGATTAAGGTCGGAAATTTTGAGGACAATCTGGCCCTGGTCCGCGATTGCGATTGGATCATCGAAGCCGTCACCGAAAACCGTGAGATCAAGCGGGCGCTTTACCAGAGGGTCCTTCAGAACCGCAAGCCGGGCGCTATCTTCAGCTCCAACACCTCCGGCATCGCCATCGCAAGACTGGCCGAAGGCATGCCTGACGACTTCTGCCGCAACTTCCTGGGAACGCACTTTTTCAATCCCCCGCGATACATGAAGCTGCTGGAATTGATTCCCACGCCGGAAACCGCGCCGGACGTAGTGGAAACCATCTCCAACTTCGGCGACCGCGTGCTGGGCAAGGGGATCGTTCATGCGCACGACACGCCGAACTTTATCGGCAACCGCGTCGGGTTGTTCTTCACCATGGCCGTGCTTCACCGCATGATGCAGGACGGCTTCGGCATTGAAGAAATTGACCTGTTGACCGGGCCGCTGATGGGCCTGCCGAAGTCCGCGACTTTCCGCACAACGGACATTGTGGGTCTTGACGTGATGGTTCACGTGGTCACAAACCTGGCCGAGGCGCTACACGATGACGAGCGACACGATCTGTTTGTCCTGCCGGAATTTATCCGCGACATGCACCAGCGCAAGTTTCTGGGTGACAAGACGGGCGGGGGATTCTACAAAAAAATCAAGGCGAGCGACGGATCGAGTGAGATTCTCACCATCGATTTGAAGAGCTTTGAATACCGAGAGCGCCAGAAGCCGCGATTCCCTTCCGTTGACATGGCCCGCAGCATGGAAGATACCGCCAGGCGCGTTGCAGCGCTGGCCGACTCGCCCGACCGCGTGGGCGATTTCTACCGCAAGGTGCTGGGCGATACCTTCCACTACGCTGCCATGCGCATCCCGGAGATTTCCGACGACATCCCGTCTGTTGATAACGCCATGAAGTGGGGATTTAGCTGGGAATTGGGACCCTTTGAACTTTGGGACGCGGTGGGCGTGGAGAAGATTGCGAACCAATGGAAAAAAGAAAACCGAGGCCTGCCGCCACTGGTTGAGAGCCTGCTCGCTTCTGGCGCGAAGACTTTTTACGCGTCGAGTGATGGAATCAGCCGTGTGTTTGACCTCGCCACTAAGCAATACCAGCCAGTCGAAATACCGGCGGGCATTCTGCTGCTACCATCGCTCAAAGAGCAGAAAAAGGAAGTGAGGAAGAACGCCAGCGCAAGCCTGATCGATCTGGGTGACGGAGTGGCGTGCCTGGAGTTCCACTCCAAGATGAACACCATCGGTCCCGACACGGTGGAGATGATCCATCACGCCTTGCGTGCGTTAAGCGACGGATTCGACGCGCTGGTCATTGGCAATCAGGCACCGAACTTTTGTGTGGGCGCCAACCTGATGCTGCTCCTGATGGCCATCCAGGAAGAGGAGTGGGATGAAGTCCACCGCATGGTAGGCGAGTTTCAGGCTGCCAACATGGCACTGAAATATGCTCCCAAACCCGTGGTGGCCGCGCCGTTCGGCCTGACGCTCGGAGGCGGAGTCGAGATGGCGCTCCATTGTGCCCGCATCCGTGCGGCGGCGGAAACATATATGGGCCTGGTGGAAACCGGCGTGGGACTGCTGCCGGCGGGCGGTGGAACCAAGGAAATGCTTGTCCGTGCTCTCGATGCCGTGCCCGCCGACGAGCACGCCGATCCCTTCACCTATGTGAAGGAAGTGTTCTTCAACATCGGCATGGGAAAAGTGTCGGCAAGCGCGGCGGATGCGCACAAGCTTGGATACCTCGCTCAGCGCGATTCCGTCAGCATGAACCGCGACCGCCAGATTGCTGACGCCAAGCAACTGGCGCTGGACCTTGTGAAGCTGGGATACCGTCCTGGTGTTCCGCGCACCGACATTCGCGTGCTGGGGCAAAGCGCCTTCTCAATGATGAAACTGGGCCTGCATCTGATGCGGCGGGCGGAACGGCTTTCCGACTACGACGTCGTGGTGGGCACGCATATCGCGCGGGTGCTCGCGGGCGGGGAATTCACATCGCCTCAGGCAGTCTCCGAGCAGTACCTGCTGGATCTTGAGCGCGAGGCATTTGTCAGCCTATGTGGCCAGAAAAAAACGCAGGAGCGCATCCAGTTTATGCTGAAGAAAGGTAAGCCGCTGCGGAACTGAAATTCCCGCGCCCCGGAGGAGATGCATGAAAGAAGCATTCATTGTTTCAATCGCCCGCACGGCGGTGGGCAAAGCGCCGCGCGGCACCCTGCGCAACACTCGGCCGGACGACATGGCCGCGGCCGCCATCAGCGAAGCCTTAGGGCGCGTTCCCGGGCTCGAAGCCGCGGAGGTTGAAGACGTAATTCTCGGCTGCGCCATGCCGGAAGCTCAGCAGGGCAACAACGTGGCGCGAATTGCGTCACTGCGCGCCGGACTGCCTGTTACCTGCTCAGCGATGACCATCAACCGCTTCTGCTCGTCGGGCCTTCAGGCGATTGCCTTGGCGGCGGAGCGCATCATGGCCGGCTTTGGTGACGCGATCGTGGCTGGCGGCACTGAAAGCATGAGCCTGGTACCGATGGGTGGATATTATTTCTCTCCTAATCCCTATCTGGTGGACCATTA
This sequence comes from Acidobacteriota bacterium, assembly GCA_021787735.1. Lineage (GTDB taxonomy): Bacteria > Acidobacteriota > Terriglobia > UBA7540 > UBA7540 > SCRD01. Next base: position 15,016 of record JAJYLL010000090.1, read on the forward strand.
TCCCGATTCTTACCTGAGCATGGGTTTGACGGCGGAAAACCTTGCCAGGAAATATCAGATCACTCGCGAACAGCAGGACGCTTTTGCTCTGCGCAGCCACCAGCGCGCAATCGCGGCCATCGACGCCGGCCGGTTCAGGGATGAGATCGTGCCTCTCGAGGTGGTTGAGGTGGAGATGAACGGCAATGGAAAGCCGCAGACCCGCAGGATCACATTCGACACCGATGAAGGCCCACGCCGCGATACTTCGCCGGAGGCCCTGGCGAAGCTGAAACCCGCTTTTCATGCCAATGGGACGGTGACCGCGGGAAACGCGTCGCAGATGAGTGATGGTGCCGCCGCGGCGGTCGTGTTGTCGGCGGGAAAGGCAAAATCCATTGGAGCGAAGCCTCTGGCGCGGTTTGTCAGCTACGCCACCGCCGGGACGCTGCCCGAGGAGATGGGCATGGGGCCGGTCTTTGCGATTCCCAAGGCGCTGAAGTTTGCAGGCCTCAAACTTTCAGAGATTGAACTCATTGAGCTGAATGAAGCTTTTGCGGTGCAGGCGCTGGCGGTCATTCGCGAAGCCGGACTTGATCCCGAAATCACCAACGTCAACGGCGGTGCCGTCGCGCTTGGACATCCGCTGGGTTGCACGGGCGCGAAGCTGACAGCAACCCTGCTGGGCGAAATGAAACGCCGGAAGGTGCGCTACGGCATGGCCACCATGTGCATCGGCGGCGGCATGGGCGCGGCAGGAATTTTTGAGAACCTTTAGTAAGGTTTAGGACCTTTTAGAGCAGGTTCCTTAAGCCGATTTTGACGCCTCCGGGCGACGATAGCTTTTTGCGACTGAACAAGCAGCGGGAGACGAAGAATTTGCCGCCCGTCGAGCGCCCGTTCCGGCACCAGAAAACGAGGATTCTATGACAACCGGCGAACCAAAACAGCGGATTAGAGGCGGCAGTTTTCTTATTGAGCAGCGCAAGCCGGAAGAGATCTTTACGCCCGAGGACATGACGGACCAGCACCGCCTGATCGCGCAGACGGCCGAGGAGTTCATGCAGCAGGAAATCGTTCCGCGCGTGCGCGAGATCGAAGTAAAGAATCTGCCCCTGCTGCGGGAACTTCTCAAGAAGGCTGCGGAAATCGGTCTCCCTGCCACCGACATTCCCCAAAAGTATGGCGGGCTCGAACTTGACAAGATCTCTTCCATCATCGTGGCGGAAAAGACCGCCCGCAACGGTTCGTGGACGGCGACCATCGGCGCGCAGGCCGGCATCGGCGTTCTGCCAATTGCCTATTTCGGCACGGAAGAGCAAAAGGCGAAATACGTGCCAAAACTGGTCAGCGCGGAATGGGTAGGTGCGTACGCTCTGAGCGAGGCGGGCTCGGCTTCCGACGCACTCAATTGCAAAACGAACGCCACGCTCAGCGCTGATGGCAAGCATTACATCCTGAACGGCTCGAAGATGTGGATCACCAACGGGGGCATTGCTGACGTCTTCATTGTGTTTGCAAAAGTGGATGGCGAGAAGTTTACGGCGTTTATTGTCGAGCGCAGTTTTCCCGGCGTGTCGCCAGGCGCCGAAGAGCACAAGATGGGCATTCGTGGGTCATCCACTACGCCCATTAATTTTGAAAACGTCGCGGTGCCTGTAGAAAATGTGCTGGGCGAAGTGGGCAAGGGTCACTTGATTGCCTTCAACATTCTTAACGTGGGCAGATTGAAGCTGGGCGCGGGCTGCGTGGGCGCAGAGAAAATTCTGATCGCGGAATCCGTCGGTTGGGCCCGGCAGCGCGAAGCCTTTGGCCGTAAGATTGCCGAATTTGGTCTGATCAAGGAAAAGATTGGCGAGATGGTGGCCTTGACCTACGCAACTGAAAGCGTGTCGTACCGCACGGGCGGCTTGATCGACCGGATGCTCGAAGGTGTCGATTTGGGTGCCCCGGATGCGAGTGGGCAGATTCTTGCCGCGCTTCGCGAATACGCTGTCGAGTGCTCCATTCTGAAAGTTGTTGGAACCGAAACGCTGGATTCGATTGTTGACGAGGCCGTGCAGATCTTCGGCGGATACGGATTTTCCAGCGAATATGAAGTGGAGCGTACCTATCGTGATCAGCGCGCAAACCGGATTTTCGAGGGAACGAACGAGATCAACCGCTTGCTGATTACCGATATGCTGCTGAAGCGCTCGATGAAGGGCGAGCTTGCATTGATTCCCGCCGCGCAGAAACTTCTGGACGAAGTCCTCAACTCATCGTCAGGCGAGGCCCTCGAAGAGAGCGAACCGATTGGCGACGTGGCCGCGGTGCTGGAAGGGGCAAGGAAAGCGATGCTGCTGGTTGCCGGCAGCGCCGTGCAAAAGTACCTGCAGGCACTTGCTGAAGAGCAGGAGGTGGTTGCCGCCATAAGCAATCTGGTAATGCAGATTTACGCGATGGAAAGCGCGCTACTTCGCACCCGCAAGAAGATCGGTAAGACTTCCGCTGATGCCTGTGGAACAGAAATTGACGCCACGCGAGTCTTTGCCTATGAGGCGGCCGACCGTATTGAAGTGGAAGCGAAGCGCGCACTCGCAAGAATTTCTGAAGGCGATACGCTGCGAACGCAGCTTGCTATTTTGCGTCGTTTCCTGCGCCGCACGCCTCCGGATGTTATCGGGCTGAAGCGGAAGGTTGCAGACCGGGCCATCGAGCTTGGCCGTTACCCCGTCGCTTAGCCGGTATGGCGTTCCGGGTCAAGCTCAGCAGGTTTGCCGCGAGGCTATGCTTTCTGAATGAACGCTACAAGCCTTTCAAGACTTTGGCGGCGCCGGCCAGGTCAGAAACGGCAAGGACCAGGTCGGATTTCGTTGTCCCTTTTGCCACTGTCGTGTAACTGTAATCGACGTTGATGTGTGCCTCGGCAAGGCGCTCCGCAATTTCTGCCAATGTGCCGGGCTTGTCCGGCAACGTGAGCCTGAGGACGTCCTCTTCGGTTACGCGCAAGTCGAGATCGCGAAGCACCATCCTGGCGCGGGCGGGGCTTGTGACCAGCAGCCGGACGGGGATTTCGCTGCCGTTGCCGTAGCAGATGAAGGCCGTGATGTTGATTCTTGCTCTGGCCAGTGCGCGGGCAACGCGGGCAATTTGTCCAGGAGAGCTGTCAACCCAGACGGTGACTTGCTTGGCTTTGCTCATAGGTGATTCCTTTCCGCATCGTCACGATTTGCTGAGGATACGCCGAAAAGGCTCCGGGTGTAAACGGTGGGCGGCCGTGCGGCAAACTACGGCGCGATTTCCACATTTGGGAGGCCGATGATCCATAGCATTTGCGGTGATTGATCCGGGCGCAGACTCGGTATAAGTTGTGAGTTTCAGCATGAGGAGGCCATTTTGAAACCGGTTGAAGATGTCCGAGTGGTTGTGGTGGGCAGCAGTAACTTTGACGTCGTGGTGAATGCCGATCGGCCTCCCCGCGAGGGCGAGAATATTCTGGCGGCGAATCTGAAATTCTTTCCGGGCGGCAAGGGCGCGAACCAGGCGGTGGCCGTCAAGCGCCTGGGGGCGCAAGTGACGTTTATCGGCGCCGTGGGGAAAGATATCATTGGTGATTTTCTGGTCGGGCATCTTGAGGCCAGCGGCATTGGCACCTACTGGGTGCGGCGCGAAGCGGAGCGCTCATCAGGATGTGCGTTTATCAGCATTTATCCCAGCGGAAACAATTCAATCGTGGTTGATCCCGGAGCCAACCGCACCCTCACTCCTGCGGATATCGATCGCGCGCACGAGGCCATTGCGGAAGCCGATGCCGTGCTCACCGTGCTCGAAATTCCCATGGAGACGGTAGAAGCAGTCCTGCGGGCGGGGCGCAAAGCCGGGAAACTGACCGTGCTGGATGCGGGCCCTCCGCGCCGATGTTCAAGGGAGATTCTGAAGCTTGCCGACGTCGTTTCGCCCAATGAGACGGAACTCGAGGCTCTGAGCAATCAGGCGGTCAGTGGACGGGAATCCGTTGAGACTGCTGCCCGCAAGCTTCTTGACCTTGGCGCGGAAACAGTGGTGGTGAAAATGGGCAGCGACGGCTCCATGCTGGTCACTGCCAAAGAAGCCGTCCATTTCCCAGCAGCTAAAATCAAGGTGGTTGATCCAACGGCAGCGGGCGATGCGTTCACGGCCGCCCTGA
>JAJYLL010000091.1 GCA_021787735.1 Acidobacteriota bacterium
TCCCCAGGTATTCGTCCATGTGGAAACCCACAACCTTGTCCCAGGGCAAACCGGGGATCGAGGTGAGCGCCTCGAGCATTGGCATCTGGGAAGCGCCGGTGGCGAAGATTACGGCGACCGTATCATTTTGCGCTGCCAGCGCGCGCAGGCTTTCGGCGGCAGACTCTGCCGCCGCCTTGCCCATTGCTTCGGTGCTTTCGTACGCCGCCACATTCAGTTTTCCAACCTGAAGAGAGCGGATGATTCCGTCTTTGCTCATGAAAATGGCTCCTTGTTCCTATATAAGTAAGTTGATACTACCCACGCCGGGTTTCACGCGCCTGCTGAAATTCTATCCCGGAGACAAGCCCGGAAATCCGAGTAGGCTATGCGTTTCAGTTCGAACCCCCAGCTTCCTTCTGCTGTTGGAGGATGTGCCACAGCGTTCCGCTGAAGATGTTTTCCTGTGCCTGCTTCGGGACGTCGCAGGCATCGAGCATCTCGTGGTAGCGCTTCAATTCACGGTCGAACTCCGGCAGGTCTCCGCCAAAAACATCCGAGCCGAAAACCAGTCTCTCAAAAGCGCTGTGAGACGACTTGGGCGTGTGCGGACTTACAACGCCTGACCACCAGAAGATAGATTTGAAGAAGGCGTAATCGTCCTGCTTCTTTATCAGGGACGACCCGCTCAGGTCAAAATAGAGGTTAGGGTTCCACCTGGCGATTTCTGCAGCCCATGCATAATCCGGGTTGCCCAAATGCGCACCGATGACCGTGAGCTTCGGGAACATTCGTGCAATCAGATCCAGCCGGGTAGCGCGCATCCGTTCAACGCTTACGTTGGTGGGAACGTTGGGATGTTCGCGGTTAACAATGCCGGTGTGGAACAGCGCAATCATGTGGTACTTCTCGGCGCGCTTGTAAATGGGAAAGTAAATGGGATCGTCATAATTGTGCTGCACGTACTCCAGCTCGCCGATCCCTCGAAAACCGGCCTCATGCGCCACGTCAATATTCTCGATCGCATGCGCGCTGTCCATATCGATCTCGGCAAAGCCAACAAGCCGGTCGGGATGGGCATGGATGAAGGGCACAGCAGTACCCATATCCGACGGCGGCACCAGAAGAAACGCCATGCCGTCCACGGACTCCAGCTTGGCTAGCAGTTTCTGCAGAAACACCGGGTCGCCGTTATAGTGAATGTGACCGTCAATAATCCTGGGTTGATGGGCGGACTGCGCCAAGAGCGGCCCACAAACAAAAACGCTTGTCAGCGCTACAAACAGCAGGCGGAGCTTCCTCATATTTCCTCCTGAGCTATTTCGCATTTCGGGCAGCCCGGCTAGTCGCGCCGGAGACGACCCTTGTTACACGATGACCGATATCAATCCAGGAAATCCTGATGGAATGACCGCATCCGAACGCACACCTGCCCTGTCCGCTTGGCTGTCATTTCCAGTAATTGCTGTGACACCTGGCTACGCGCATTCTACCATCTGATAGCAAAGTGGCAACGTATGTCTTGGCGGTCACGAACCTCAGACTTCTTCCGGCACGACGAAAAGCGCGCTGTAGCCCCGCCGACCCCCGTTTCCATTCCTTTCTTGAGAAGATCACGGCGGCGGCCCACTTCGGGCCTGTTGCATTCTTCTGACGTCGTATCCCCCGTTCCTTTAATCAGTTCAAGGATGATATGGGTCCAGATCAGCGCTCGTGCTCGGCGTATACGCGATAAGCATTGGCTACCCCGGCCTGCTTGTAATCTCCGTGGTGAATGAAAACGCGGTAGCGGAAAACCACGCTCTTGCCCTCATGGAGCGTCCAACTGCCATCCTGCAGCGGGTCGCGTGTGAAAAAGCTCCAGCCAAACGGGTTTGCGGCAAACAGTCCGTAGCCGCGGGCATGCCAGTACGTCGGGTGGCGGAAACTTCGAGGGCTATCAAAAACCGCAATGCCCAGGTTCTCTCCGTGTACGGTCCCGTCATAGTCCACCCAGTCGGCGCGCGTTCCCCAGATGCCCTTTTCTCCCTTTGCACCGTTCGAATCGATCATGCGCGCAGGGGGCGAGTTCAGTTCCGGTCCCAAGCGAATGCCGAACGTTCCCTCTTTGGTATCGCCAAACACGACCGGGTTTTGGCCGGCATGAACGACAAACTGGCAATCGATGACGCGGGTGTTGGCGTCGCCGCTGAAAGTGAAGGTCTGTGTCTCAGTAGCAATCACCCGCTTGTTGGGCGAGATCAGGTCAAATTCCGCCTGGATCGTCCCGGAATCAGGACCGGCGCGCATCTCATCAATTTTGCGGAACACCATCCGACCGTAAGCGTGATCTTCTCCCTCCCGGCCGTAGAATTTGTTAAAAACTTGTTCGCTCCAGAAGTCTATCCCGTTGATGTCACCATGATCGAAGTAGAGCGGACGCTGATGAGGCTCCAACGCGCGGTCATGGATGTGGGCCTCCGGGACTGTATTCCCGATTGGGTAGCCCCGCGAGATGATGGTTCCCTGCGCGCTTCGCAACGGCTGCAAATACGGCTTGGCAACATCCGGATTGAAATAATAAGTTGTGAAGGGTTTGCCGCCGATCGTTACATGAATTTCATAACCTTGCCGCTGAAATTGCACTGGCTCCGCCGCTCCCGCTGCGGCCGTAGAAAAACAAAATAAAGCACCTGCTAGTACAGAAAGAAAGAATGCCATCTTGCGATTCATCACTCCGTTGACCTCCGCTTCGCTAAGATTCCCGAACCAGACTTGTCTTTCATCTTTTGTCAGGGCTACCCGTCATGCTATCCTTTCGCCCCCAAGCTTTCTTGTGCAGGGTTCCTGAAAGTCAAAGAACCCCTTGTGTGACATGGACAATAACATGAGACACGGGCAGAGCCAACAATCTGCCCCCCCAAAAACTTCTAGCCGCCCACAGTGCTGAATGAGATGGTCTAAGTCGTCTATTTACCAGCTATATTGGCAACGGTCAACACAAATTTGCAAAAATCATAGGAAAAAATTCATACTAAGTTAGCCGTGATTTGGCTTCTCGTTTGCAAGTTCTTGATTCCTGTGATACATCTCTTACAGCTTCTGCCAGCGTGCCTGATATAGGATCTTCGGAGTAGCCGTCCAATGTTACGAAAATTCATGCGAAGTGCGAAAGTTTCTGATACCTTCTTCAATCACATGGTGCCGCGTTGCGTCGTACGCGGTGTTGGCTCGGGGACAAGAATACAACTGAAAGGATGAAAGACATGGCAGGGAAACTAAGGGTTCAGGAGCTTGCCATCAGGGCGAACGTAAGCGTTGCAACAGTTTCGCGGATTCTGAATGGCTCGGCGCGCGTAAGCCAGGAACTTCAGGACCGGGTCCGGAAAGCAGCAGTTGAAATTGGAATCAATCTCCAGGACACCACAAGGTCAAGGACTGTCGCTTTCGTTCTTGGGAATCGCCATATGCTGCACATGTTCCATTCAAGAGTTCTGGCAGGCGCCCAGGACTACTGCACCTCGCACGGATGGGACGCGATCTTCCTCTCCTTTAACTACCAGCCCAACGTTCCGTGGAAGGAACTTCGGTTTCCTCAGGTTCTGCGGAGGCGCGACATTATTCGGGCTGCAATCCTGGCCGGAACCAACTCAGAGAATCTGCTGGTTGCCTTAAAGCATCGCGGCATTCCATTCGCGGTGCTGGGCAACAACCTCCTACTCCACGAGACTCGGCACCTGGATTACGATGTTGTTTACTCCAACGACATTCAGAGCGCCTACGAGATCACCCGTTACCTGCAAAGCCTGAACCACAAGAGCATATGGTTCATAGGGAATACGAAACTTCCCTGGTTTGCCCGGTGCTATAACGGATATAACCGCGCCATGCACGAAGCGGGCCTGATGCCCCGATTGAGCGAGTTTTACTCCCACGACGAAGAGGAAGTGGGCTATCTTGCGGCCAAGTCCGTGCTCGGGGGAGGGGAAACCGTGACGGCCATTTTTGCTGGGACCGACCCTGCCGCGCGGGGAGTTTACCGGGCTGCCCGGGAAGCGGGAAGACACATACCCAGCGATCTGAGCGTTGTCGCGTGCAACGATACTTACGGGGCGTTGCTGAACCCACCACTCACAACCATCAGGGAATTTCCAGAGTTGCTGGGCAACCAGTTGGTGGAACTCGTCCTCAGCCGTATTGCCGAGCCCGAGCTTCCTCCACGCCAGGTTACGATTCCGACAGAGATCATCAAGCGGGAGTCCTGCGCCTCACTTGCGACCGTCCCCCTGCATGCGATGTCAAATAATTAGCTGGATTGCAGGGAAACCTTGTGTTGTGCCGAGCTGGTCCGTCCAAAGACCACTTAAGAATTTCTGAATAGCACCAGCCTGGAGGATGTGAAATTGAAGAAGACCTTTATCGCAATTCTCCTCATGATTCTCACTGCGGCTTTCTCCCCGGCCGCAGGACATCCCACCGTGCTGCTGTGGCCCAACGGTGCGCCCAGCGCCCTGGGGAACGCCCCGGCAGACCAACCGACTCTTACAATTTACCTTCCTGATCCGGGCAAAGCGGTCCGGACTGGCGTGGTAGTGTGCCCGGGCGGAGGCTACGTCCAACTGGCCATGCAAAAGGAAGGCTTCGACATCGCCAAGTGGCTCAATTCGATGGGCATCGCCGCCTTTGTTTTGAAGTACCGCCTGGGACCACGCTACCATTACCCGATTGAAATGTGGGACGGCCAGCGGGCCGTGCGTTACGTCCGCTACCACGCCAAGGAATACGGGATTGCTCCCAATCGAATCGGCATATGGGGATTTTCTGCCGGCGGCCACCTGGCTTCAACCGTAGGCACACACTTCGACAATGGCAAGACCGGCGCTCCAGACCCGATTGACCGGGTAAGTTGCCGGCCCGACTTTATGGTGCTGGCTTACCCCGTCGTGACCATGCTGGATCCCTATGTCCACAAGGGATCGCGGCGGGCGCTTCTGGGCGACAACCCCGATCCCAAGCTGGTGCGTTACCTGTCAAATGAACTCCAGGTGACACCGCAAACGCCGCCCACGTTCCTGTTCTCCACCGACGACGATACCACTGTTCCCTGCGAGAACAGCATCCACTTCTTCCTGGCGCTGCGCAAGAACCACGTTCCGGCGGAGATGCATATCTTTGAGCCGGGGCCGCACGGCGTGGGCCTTGCTCCGACCCATTCCGCGCTTTCCATCTGGCCCACTCTGCTTGCCAACTGGTTCCGGACGCGCGGCTTGCTGAAGTAAGCTTCTGCGTGCCTGCCGTGCGCGGCTCAGTCACCGTTACGCAGCAGAGATCAATCCCGAAGCGTTTTCAAGCAGGCTGTAGACATCCGCGTCGTTCAGTTGAGTGAAGTCTTCGTACCACTCGCTAATGGCGAAGAAATCCTCCGCCTCGATGGTGCAAACAACCTCGTCTGCAACTTCTCGCAGCATCATGCTTGCAGCGCACGGCGCCACGGGAACTGCAACCACAATGCGCGCCGGCTTGAGCCTGCGGAGCGCGGCCACACCCGCCCTCACCGTCGAGCCGGTGGCAATGCCGTCGTCCACAAGAATCACCTTCTTGCCAGTGACCGGAAGCGGAGCCCGGCCTTTGCGATAGGCGTGCTCGCGCCGCTCGACTTCCGCTTGCTCGGCAGCGGCAACCTTGGCAATCTCTTCGGCTGAAATTGCCAGGGAACGAACAATTTCCTCATCAAGAACGCGAACCCCGCCCGTGGCCACCGCACCCATCGCCAGTTCAGGGTTCCACGGAACGCCGAGCTTGCGCACGACGAAAATGTCCACCGGCGCATGCAATGCTTTAGCTATTTCACAACCTACCGGCACGCCTCCGCGCGGCATCGCAAGCACCACAACATCAGGCTGGCCGAAATAAGCTTCGAGTTTTGAAGCCAGCTTCTGCCCCGCTTCGGTTCGATTTCGAAACATGGCGACCTCCTGTTCGAGCCTTGCGCTGAGTTAAGATTCAGGCACCAAGTTGCGATAACGCGCCACTTTATGCGGCCACTCGGGAAACCTGACCCCTGGCAGGTTTGCTCCTGATCAGCTTCACCGTGCTGGCCTGGGGTCCCTGTTCGCCTATTTCCTCAATAAAACTGACCGTGGATCCAATCGTCAGGTGCTCGAAAGCGTCGTTGAGAACGCTGTTCTTGTGGAAGTAAATCTCCCGGCCTTCCGCCGTTTCCAGAAACCCGTAACCTTCTTGCGGAAAGAGTCTGGCAACACGCGCGTGCGGTTGAACCTCGTGCGTTTTGACTTGTCGGCGCCGGCGCCGGGAATAATCCTGCAACTGCCGCCGCATAGCGCCAAACGCATCGTTGATGGCCTGTCGCAGGTCTTTGTGCGGGACCTGGACTTCCAGGCTTTTTGCAGGCTTCATCTCGACGCGCCCCGGTAGCGCCCGAAGATTGGGTTGCCGCTTGACCACCATTTCACCACCCGGCACGGTCAGGTCAACCCGCACATGATAAAGGTTCCCGGCTCTTCGGTGCCGGCTGGGAAGTTCTACCACGACCCTGCAGCCGGTGATGTTTCCGTGAAATTCATCCAGCTTATTGGCTTCCTCCTGGATCCATCCTTTGACCACTTCCGAAGACGCCATGTTGCGAAAGGTGATTTGCAATGGAAGGATCATAGGCAATCTCCTTTAATTTTCGGATATTTGTGAGGGGATGTGCAGTCGCGGTTTGAAGGAGTGAGCTTCCACTGGCTTTCCTCCACCCTATGTAAATTGTTACAACTCTTCCGGCAATTTGGCAGTGACCGCTCTCACAATGTTACGTGACATTGCGGGTTTGTACGAAACCTGAAGAACCCAGAGGCGGAGCGGCCGGGATGAAAAGAGGTTTGCAGTTCAGGCTCGCTGATCGATCAGGGGTCACTTCACAGCGTGACAGGCGTCACTTCCTGAGCAGGAGTTTCACATCTATTGTTAAGGTAAGAAGCGGCTTACCTGGAGGTTTGAGACAATGAAGGGAGCTGCGACGATCAAAGACACCGGAAGTGACCTGTTTGACGCGGCTAGCTCGGGAACGTCTCCGCTCTGGCAACTCGATATTGCGGAACTTGCCGGACACAACATTGAGTCCCGCGGCAGAGAAGAAGTAAACCGATTGCTCTCCGAAGGCTGGGTCTTGCTCCACATCTATACACTGAAGTACGAGGAAGATGGCGTCTGGCGTGAACGCCCGATGGCGATCCTGGGCCGCCCGCGCAACACCCCGCACGAACCGGCACACTCCAAACTTTAGCTCTGCCCGTCGAAACGGCCGCCTAAAAAAATCCTGTGGTTAAAATCGTCTTCCGCCCTCACGGAGCGGAAGCCGCCGCCGGTACGACATGGAGCTTCTGCCGAAGCGCGGCCATGACAATTTCCGCCGTCCCCTCCACCGTCAGGGCGCTGGTGTTGATCAGAAGGTCGTAGTTCATGGGATCGCGAATGTCCTTCTGGAACTGGTTGTGGACAAAATCCTTCCGCTCCTGGTCAACTTTCCCTACCAGCGGATCTGCAGCTTCGGTTGTCAATCCGTTCGCCGATGCAATGCGGTCCACTCGCACCTCAAACGGCGCCACCATCCTGACGCGAAGTCCAAACTGCGCGGGCAGAACGTACTCCGCGCCCCGGCCAACGATCACGACGTCGCCTTGCTGTCCCAGGGTGAGCAGTACCTGCCGGAGATGGCGCAGGTAATCGGTGGTGCCAATTTCTTTGGTTAGAACATGCCGAAGAAACTCCTCCAGTCCTCCCCGCGTCTTCTCGTCGAGATATTCGACAAGTTGCTGGCGCATCTTAGTGCGCTCGGCGATGGCGTCAACAATCTGGCGGTCAAAAACCTGCCAGCCAAGTTTCTGACCAATCAAGTTGGCCACCTGATGTCCGCCGGCTCCTTTTTCGCGCGAGATCAGCAAATAAGGGCCAAAGTACAGCCGGCCCAGCTTGCCGCGGCCCGGCCGCTCCTGCTGCATGCGCTTGCGGCGGGTTAGGTCCCAACGGGTCATCTGCTGCTCAATGAGCTGCTCAAGACTTGTTGCATGTTCCGCAGGTGTCATGTTGTCAGGTCCTCCTTCCCAGCGCGAGGCTGGCGATGCGCTCTGTTCTCCGCGTGCCGTTCCTGATGCCGCGCGCAGTTAAAATCCGATGCTTTTGCCACCCTATCCTTTTATCGCCGATCCACACCCGTAATGCTGTGACAGGAATCACCCTGCAGCATGAAGCCGGGCTTCGCGACCTTGCATTCCGCTCGTATTGCAACTTTGCTTTGGGTAAAGGAATCGAATCGACTGAAGGAGGGGGCGTGACCATGTTCTCGACCTTGTTTCTGGACGGAGTCAGAATAATCCTTCTGGGGATGCTGGTTCTTTATATTGCCCTCGTCGTGTTAACCCTGCGAACCAAGGGAGCTCACTACCACTTCAGATTCGATCCGCGCGATCCGGCTCGCTCAACCGGGCAATTTCTGGTGTGGGTGGGCGTGCGTACCCTGTCTGGGACGATGGCAGGCCTCAAAGGCGCATTCGACGCTCTTGAAGACGCCTCGGCCGACGTGGGCGAATGGGTCATACATCGCAGGAGACCGTAGCAACAGCAACCTCTCACTCTGCGCGCCGTCGCGCTGCTCTTGGGGGATAACCTGCCCAGAGTCATCTGCCTGCCAAGATCCATCCGTGTATGAACTTACGAAAAAAGCTTGCCTTTTGCTTTTCGCTTCTGCGATTTTATGGGAACGGCACATGGCAGGTTCGTCATTGCTTACCTGGAGTTCCGGTGGGTAATACTGCACACGGCTTGAGCACCAAAGAAGATTATGGATAACGATACAGTCTACTGGGTAGGTCTCTCGTGCGTCGAGGGACTGGGAGTTCGGCGCGCACACAAACTGATAAGTTATTTTGAATCGCCCAAGGCTGCCTATATGGCGTCACTGACGGAGCTTGAGGGATCCGGTCTTCCGGCGGCCGTATGCCAGTCAATTTTTGCCCAGGCTGGGCTGGAGGAAGCCGAAAAGGAAATAGGGGAGGCGGCCAGAGCTGGTTGCCAGTTGGTCAGCTATGAAAATCCCTCTTATCCCCCGCTGCTCCGGCAAATAGCCGACCCGCCTCTGGTTCTTTACGTAAAGGGCAACGTTCAGGCCCTTTCAGGGCATTGCCTGGCCATAGTAGGTTCACGGCGTGCTTCAGCTTACGGATTGCAGGCTGCTCGGCGGCTGGCGCGGGACCTCGCCGAGCGGAATCTGGTGATCGTAAGCGGCCTTGCCCGGGGGATTGACTCCGCGGCCCACCACGGTGCGCTTGAGGGCAAAGGGAAGACGATTGCAGTGCAAGGCAGGGGGATGGACAAGGTTTACCCCTCAGAAAACAAAAAACTGGCGGAAAAGATTGCAGAATCGGGCGCCGTCATCTCGGAATTCCCGCTGGGTACCGGCCCGACGCCGGAGAATTTCCCCATTCGCAACCGCGTGATCAGCGGGCTTTCGCTGGGTGTCATGGTGGTTGAGGCCAGCGAGTATAGCGGTTCGCTGATTACGGCGCGGCTGGCCGCCGAGCATAATCGCGAGGTTTTTGGGGTCCCAGGCAACATCACCTCTGCGCAAAGCTTTGGCCCTAACCTGTTGATAAAACAGGGTGCCAAGCTTGTGGGCGAGTGGATGGACGTTGTGGAGGAATTTCCGCCGGAGATCAGGATGCAACTACTTCCCTCCGGCGAGGCATCCGATGATGGTCAAGATGTTACCGACTCCGGACGGCTGTTCGAAGAGTCTCTGACGCCGGAGCAGAAGAAGGTTTTTGAGGCTCTGCGGGTGGATGAAGCACTCTTTGTAGATGCGATTCTGGATTCGGTGACGCTGCCCCAGGCGCAGGTAATGCAGGTCCTTCTGGAACTGGAAATGAACGGTCTGGTTCGCCAGTTGCCGGGCAAAAACTTCATCCGTAAGCTATGATGGGTGGTAAGAAGCTCGAAAAAGAGACATCTAAGGAACATCGGGTCATGCAGCTTGGATCCGGGTATGGGTTGCTAAGTTATGGCAAAATCGCTCGTTATCGTTGAATCACCGGCTAAGGCCAAGACGATTAATCGGTATCTGGGGTCGGGTTATACCGTCAAGGCCTCAATGGGACACGTGATGGACCTCCCTAAGAAGGAACTGGGCGTGGACGTGAAGAATAATTTCAAGCCGAATTATGAGGTGATACCCAGTAAGAGGGAGACCATCAAATCACTGAAGTCGGCGGCGAAGGACGCGGAAACCATTTACCTGGCCGCCGACCCCGACCGCGAAGGCGAGGCCATCTGCGCGCATCTGCGCGAGTTGTTAGACTCCAAGAAGAGAAAATTCTACCGGGTACTTTTCAACGAAATCACACGCGAGGCCATTCGAAAGGCTTTTGACAACCCACAGGAAATTGATGCCCACCTGGTTGATGCCCAGCAGGCGCGGCGCGTCCTGGACCGCCTGGTCGGCTACCAGGTAAGCCCGCTGCTGTGGGACAAGGTGAAGCGCGGCATTTCCGCGGGCCGTGTGCAAACCGTGGCCCTGCGCCTGATTGTCGAGCGCGAGCGGGAAATTCAGGCTTTCAACAAAGAAGAGTACTGGACCATCGGAGCCAGGCTTGAGGGTAAAAACCCGCCGGCGTTCGAGGCGCGCCTGCTGAAATTTCAGGGCAAGGAATTTAGGATCCCGGACCAGGCCGCCGCAGACGCCCATCGCGCAGCCCTGGAAAAGGCCGGCTACAAGGTTGATTCGGTGGAAACGCGCGAGCGGCGTAAATATCCGGTGCCGCCGTTTATCACCAGCAAGCTTCAGCAGGAAGCTGTCCGCAAGCTCCACTTCACCGCCAAGAAGACCATGATGCTGGCGCAGAAGCTTTATGAAGGCATTGACCTTGGCGAAGGACCCATGGGACTGATCACCTACATGCGCACGGATTCCACCCGTGTTGCAGACAGCGCGCTTGACGCCGTTCGGGCATACGTCAAAAAGACTTATGGCGAAGAGTATCTACCTGGGCAGGCCATCCGGTACAAGAGCAAGAAAGGCGCTCAGGACGCCCATGAAGCAATTCGTCCCACCGCCATGGACCGCCCGCCGGACTCGCTGCGCGGGCAGCTTTCCAACGATGAACTCAAACTCTATCGGCTGATCTGGCAGCGATTTGTTGCTTCCCAGATGAACCCCGCCGTCTTTGATCAGACCACTATCGACATTGCCGCCGGCGATTACCTGCTGCGCGCTACGGGTTCCGTCGAGAAGTTCAAAGGCTTCCGCGCTGTTTACGAAGAGGGCCTGGACGATAAGACTGCAGACGATGATGAAGCAAAATCCAGCCTTCCCGCCGTCGAGAAGGATGAAACGCTGCGACTGCTGGGCCTGCTGCCCGAACAGCACTTTACTGAACCGCCTCCGCGCTACAACGAGGCGACGCTGGTGAAGGCGCTTGAAGAAAAGGGCATTGGGCGGCCTTCAACGTATGCCACCATCCTTTCGGTCATCCAGAACCGGACCTACGTGGAGAAGCTGCAGGGGCGTTTCCTGCCCACCGAACTTGGCATGGTGGTGAACGACCTGCTGGTTAAAAGCTTCAGTGACATTTTCGATATCGCCTACACGGCGCGCATGGAAGAAGAACTCGATGAAGTTGAAGACGGAAAGCTTGCCTGGACCGGCGCGCTAACCGAGTTCTACGGGAAATTCCAGAAGGACCTTCATGCGGCAGAGCGCGAAATGGTGGATCTGAAAGGCGAAGGCGTCCCCACCGAGGTCAAATGCGAGAAGTGCGGCAAACCGATGGTGATCCGCATGGGACGCAGCGGCAGATTTCTTGCCTGCACCGGCTACCCCGAGTGCAAGAACACCAGCGATCTGCCGCCGGACCTGGCCGCCAAGTACGGAGCACCTTCCGCCGCACCCGAGGTTCCGGAGCAGACGTGCGAAAAATGCGGCAAGCCGATGGCCTTGAAACGGGGCCGCTTCGGTTACTTCATGGCCTGCACCGGCTATCCTGAGTGCCGCAATACCAAGAAGATCGTGATGAAGGAAGGCGCCGCCACCACTGTGAGCGACGTTCCGCTGGAAGAGAAATGCCCCGAGTGCGGTAACAATCTGGTTAAGAAACATGGCCGCTTCGGCGAGTTCATCGCCTGCAGCAACTATCCAACCTGCAAGTTCGTCAAGCGCGAGACGCTGGGCATTCCGTGTCCAGAGACGGGTTGCACCGGGGAAATTGTTGTCCGCCGTACCAAACGCCGGAAGGTTTTCTACGGCTGCACCCGCTACCCCGACTGCAAATTTACTGTGTGGGAAAAGCCCGTCGCCGAGCCCTGTCCGAACTGCGGTTCGCCGATTCTGCTGGAAAAAACTGACAAGAAGACTGGCGAAACCACGCGCTACTGCCGCAATGAAAGCTGCAAATACGAGCGCACGGTAGAGTAGCGGCCCACCGGCGCCGCTGAGCATTCGAGCATACTCCTGAGGAATTTTCAGCAGTGATACCATTCCAGGCCACATGCATATCATCCTGAGCGAAGCGGAGGGTCTCTGCAGTTTGCCCGCAATCAACTCTGCAAGATTCTCAGTGACTTCTGTTTGCTTTCACCTGACCTCGGGAGTAGAATCCCCCGCATGAAAACGCGTTGGATCGTCCCATTATGTTTACTGGGTCTCCTTAGCGGCTGTTCACAGAAGGAAGCGCCCAAGAAGGCGGAGCAGCCGGCCTCATCAACCATCGACTCGATCGTGCGTCTCGATCCGGCGATTGACGCCATCATTCCTCAGGGAGCCAAAGTCGAGAAGATTGCCACGGGATACGAATGGACGGAAGGCCCCGTCTGGACTCACAACGGCCGCCTCTTTTTTGCCGCGATTCATCATAACCGCATCATCGAATGGGTCCCTGGCCAGGGAGCTTCTGTGTTTCTCCATCCCAGCGGCTACCAGGGTACCAAGCCTTACCCTGGGCCGGAGCCGGGCTCCAACGGCATGACCATTGACAAGGAAGGCCGTCTGACCGTTGCGGGCCATGCGCGGCGCGACATCTTTCGTCTCGAATCGCTCGAGCCCGGCGCCAAACTGACCGTCCTCTGCGACCGCTACCAGGGCAAGCGCCTGAACAGTCCCAATGATCTGGTCTACAAATCCGACGGCTCGCTCTACTTTACCGATCCGCCTTACGGTCTGCCGACGCAGGGCGACAAAGACCCTCTGAAGGAATTGCCGTTCAACGGCGTTTACCGCCTCGCGAACGCAACCTCGCACAAACCGGGCGCGCCGCCGGACAATAGCCACCTCCAGCTTGTGATCAAAGACCTCACGCGGCCCAACGGCATTGCCTTTTCGCCGGACGAAAAGTACCTTTACATCGCCGTCTCTGACCCGCAGAACCCGGTCTGGATGCGATACGACGTCAAGCCCAACGGCATGGTGGACAACGGAGAGGTCTTCTGCAAGGCCGATTCCAGCGAGGGTCCGGGCGGACCGGACGGCATCAAGGTGGACAAAAAGGGAAACCTCTACGGCGCGGGTCCCGGCGGCATCTGGATCATTTCACCGGAAGGCAAACATATCGGGACCATCAGGATTCCCGAAAGAGTGGCCAATTGCGCCTGGGGCGGCCCGGATTTCAAGACGCTTTACGTCACCGCCAGCACCAGCGTCTATAGCATCAACCTCAACATTCCTGGCGTGCGGCCGTAACACGCCGCTCGAGAACCACGCGAACTGTCATACTGGGCGGTAGTGTCTGGGTTTGAATTTCGAGATCGGGTGGATTCCGGCCCTTCCGCTTTGTGGCTATCCTTAGCCAAATTCGGAGCCGCCCTCGTGCGCCGAAACGCACGCCCAACTGTAGCCCGATGGAGATAACGCATGGCAACCACGGACGGCACCAAGATAATCTACCGGAGGACGCTGGAATCAGCCGCCGTGTTGGCAAACGTCAAAAGGGCGCAGACGGCAGAAAAACCTCCCGCCACAAACGCTCTCGGAATGGTTGCTATAATCATTCAAGCGAACGATGGAAGAACAAATCCATATTGCCGGAGGCGGTCTCGCGGGCAGCGAAGCGGCCTGGCAGCTTGCCCGTCGCGGCGTGCGCGTGTCGCTTTGCGAAATGCGGCCGCAGCGCCCGACGCCCGCCCACAAAACGGGCCAGCTTGCCGAACTGGTCTGCAGCAATTCGCTCAAATCCAACGCTCCGGGTGCGGCTTCCTGGCTGCTGAAAGAAGAGATGCGCCGTGCGGGTTCGCTGCTGCTGCGCCTGGCCGATGAATGCGCGGTACCGGGCGGCAGCGCATTGGCTGTTGATCGAGAACGCTTTTCGGCGGCGGTTACGCAGGCGATCGAGCAGCACCCGCTCATCACCTTGCGCCGCCAGGAAATCACCGACATCCCCAGCGATCGCCTCACGCTCATCGCCACCGGCCCGCTGACTTCTGACGCGCTCGCGCAGGATCTTCAGCGCCTGACCGGAACCGAAAGCCTGGCTTTTTACGACTCCATCAGCCCCATCGTAGATGCCGACACCGTGAACCTGGATCGCATTTTTCGCGCTTCGCGTTACGGCAAAGGCGGCGACGATTATCTCAACTGCGCGATGACAGAGGATGAATACCGTGCCTTCTACGAGGCCCTGATGAGCGCAGAGGCGGTGCAAGCTCATGAGTTCGAGGATGTGAAATATTTTGAAGCTTGCCTTCCCATTGAGGAGCTGGCGCGTCGCGGTTATGACACGCTGCGCTTCGGCCCAATGCGTCCCGTGGGCTTCATCGATCCGCGCACGGGCAAGCGTCCCTACGCTCTGGTACAGCTTCGTGCGGAGAACCTGCGCTATGCCAGCTACAACCTGGTGGGCTTTCAGAACCACCTGAAATTTCCCGAGCAGAAGCGCATCCTGCGCATGATTCCGGGCCTCGAGAACGCGGAATTCCTGCGCTACGGGCAGATCCACCGCAACACTTATATCAACGCGCCCCGGCTGCTCAGTCCCGACCTGAGTTTTCGCGCCAGCCCGCAGGTTTTCATAGCGGGTCAGCTCTCGGGCGTGGAAGGTTACGTGGAGTGCATTGCAACGGGTCTGCTGGCAGGCACGGCGCTGGCCCATCGGGCGCGGCACAAGACTTTTGCCCCGCCGCCGCGAACCACGGCGCTCGGCTCGCTGGTCCATTACATCACTCACGCCAGCCCGCAAAATTATCAGCCCGCGAACATCGCTTTTGATCTTCTGCCGCCCATAGAAAATCTGCCGCGTGAATTGGCGCGCGACCGCCGCGCACGCCGCGAAAAGCAGTGTGAGCGGGCGCTCACGGATTTGCAGCCGTGGCTGGAAGTAGCGCCGGGCTTCAGCCCGGCACATGCCGCCCTGAAGGGCGGCGCTACATGTCCCATGATTTCTGACGCACCACCCCAGAGGTGAATCCGGCATAGGCCTTATGGACGAACTGATCGAGCGTTACATCCAGTATCTCAAGTACGAGCGGAACGCTTCGCCGCACACCGTGCGCAACTATCACAGTGACCTCGTCCAGTTCCGCACTTTTCTGGCCGGGAAGGACAAGGAAGCTGCGGTAGATGTGAATGCGGTGAACGCGCTCAGGATCCGCGCCTTCCTTTCGCACCTGTATCAGTTGAAGGAACAAAAGTCGTCCATTGCGCGCAAGCTGGCTGCCATCCGGGCATTCTTCAAATTTCTCGCCCGGGAAAGGCTGATCGCTGAGAATCCCGCGGCCGGCGTTTCAACCCCCAAGCTCGAAAAGAAGCTTCCCCGCATCATGACCGAAGAGGAAATGAACACTTTCCTCGACCGCGTGGCCGAGGCGGCAAAGGGCGGCGAGCCTGCAATCCTGCGCGACCGCGCCATCCTGGAAATGCTCTACGCTTCCGGCCTGCGCGTCAGCGAGCTGGCGGGGCTCGACCTGCGGAGCGTCAACTTCGGCGACGCTTTCGTGCTGGTCCGCGGCAAGGGCGACAAGGAAAGGATTGTTCCCTTCGGCTCAAAAGCCAAGGTCGCGCTTGAGGCTTACCTGCCCGCCCGCGAGCGCCTGCTGCACGAAACCCGCACCGGCAGCCAGGCGCTGTTCCTCAACGTTCACGGCCAGCGGCTCACCACGCGCTCCGTTGACCGCATTCTCAAGCGCTACGTGCGAACCTACGGCCCCGGTGTGAATGTGAAAGTCAGCCCGCACTCGCTGCGCCATGCTTTCGCCTCGCACCTGCTGGCCGAAGGCGCCGACCTGCGCGCCATCCAGGAAATGCTGGGCCACAAAAGCCTCGCCACCACCCAGCGGTATACCCAAGTCTCCATCAATAAATTGATAGAAGTCTACGACCGCACCCACCCCAAAGCGTGAGGTCGCTCGTAGCGTGGGCCTTTACGGCCCGCGGTTCTTTGTCCTCTATGATGAGGCCCGTTCCCGTCATTCCGCCCGTCGCGCACAGCCCCGGGAGAAAACTAATCTAAAGCCCTCGCCCTTCGGGAGAGGGTGGTCCCCCTTGGCGGGACCGGGTGAGGGCTTTTCAGTCGCGGTATCTGCCCTGCCACTTTGTGATATCCTTTTCCGCAAATGGACTGGAAAAACAAGCTCTATTTTGGCGACAACCTCAGAATCCTCAGGGAGCATGTAGCGACGGAAAGCGTGGACCTTATCTACCTCGATCCGCCCTTCAATTCCAGTGCCACCTACAGCGTGCTCTTCAAGGAAAAGAGCAGTGAAGAATCCGCCGCGCAAATCACGGCCTTTGAAGACACCTGGCAATGGAGCCTGGAGTCGGAAGCCGTCTATAAGGAAATTGTCGAGAGCGGCCCGCGCAGCTCGCCGAACTGATACAGGCTCTACGAAGATGGTGCTGTGGGCGTATAATGGGCACGGTCGGTCACTGGTCGCCCCCAAGGAGTGGACGTTTGCGTCCAACGTAGCCTGAGAGTGGAACATGCGTGTTAGGCTGGAGAGGCTCCGGTTTTCCAAGTCGGGCTAACAGCGGGCAGGTGGACAGAAACTTATCGTGATGCGATTCAAGACACGTATCTTGTTTGTGTGTGGCGGCAATACATGCAGGAGTCCGATGGCGGCAAGTCTTGCTGCCGCCGCATTAGGGGATATCGCAGACGTAACTAGCGCCGGAGTCGACGCGTCTGGGCAACGAGCGTCAGAAAAAACGATCACATTGATGCGATGCAGACATGGAATCGACCTTTCAGCGCACCGGTCCGTGGACGTTGAAAACCTCTCATTGAATGACTTCGACTACATCATTGCCATGAAGGCCGACTATGCAGCGAGAATTGTGACTCGATTCGGGATTCTCAGCGCGAAGGTGATTCAGTGGGATGTTGACGATCCGATGATTGAAAACACCGACGCGGCTTACGAGAGGTGCCTTGCGCAAATCGAAAAACTGCTAGAGCCGTTGCTCAAGCAAATCCGCAATCAGACCGGGACTTTTTCTTGACCATGCCTCTTGCCCAGCAAGTGTCGAAACTTCGTGAGAACGTCATGCGCTGGCGTGACGAGTTATCATCCGGAAACGCCAGAGGAACCCACGTGGAAGGGATCGCGGCGAAAGCCGTCAATAGCTTCGAAGCTATCTTGCACGAATCATTGCGATACTCCTTGGAGGCATGCAACGTTCCATACAAACCTGAACTGGCTTCGAAAGTTAACAATAAGCGATTTGACAAACTCACCCTAGGCGACGTTGTTCGAACGTTGGAGGGGGCTGAAGAAGAGCTAACCAAACGGCTTCGGTCGGTTTCTTCGGACGCGGCGATTTTGCTCAAAGATCGGTCGCTGGTTGACGGTTCTCATAAGCAAAGACTCAATCAAATTAACAAGCTTCGCAGGCTTTTGACCCATCACCGCGATGAATTTTCAAAGGATGAGCCGACCCTGATCGCGAACACAAAGCAACTGGTTGGGACAATACGTGAAGAGTTGGAGGAACCGTTCTTCAAAATCATGGGAACCCTTTCTCGACCTAACGGCACCTAACACATGGAATCAGCCCATACGCTGAAGGAAATCATCTCGCGCGAGTTTGAATGGTGGGCTGTGGACCTGGTGAATGCCCGCCCTGCCAAAGACCACAAGAAAGGCGCGGACAGCGGCATCGACGGCTACATCAACTTTTTTGATGACACCAGCGGGCACGCGAAGAAGGTGATCGTACAAGTCAAGAGCGGCTATATCGGCGTCAACCACGTCCGCGACCTCAAAGGCGTGCTGGCGCGTGAGAAAGCCGCCATCGGCGCGCTCATCACTCTCCGCGACCCCACTAAGCCCATGCTGGTCGAAGCCGCCTCCGCCGGGTTCTACGAGACTGAGGACCCGTCAGAAAAAGCGATTAAGATGCAGCCGGGAAGTTCAAAACGCTACCCACGCCTGCAAATCCTCACGGTAGCTGAACTTCTCGGGGGCAAGAAAATCGAATACCCAAGTGGCCCCATCGCCCGTGAGGAGACCTTTGCCAGAGCCGAACGCAAAACCCGCCACCAGCAGGAGGAACTGTTTTGAGCAGCCCGCCATTTATGAAATCAGACCATGACAGCAGCCGAATAACACAGGTTGCGGATAAAATCCACGAGCAGGAGAACCAATCGTGACCGCCAAAAAGACATCCCCAACGAGAGCGTTAGCCGCAAAGGTCATTTACGCTGGGCTGTCCATTCTGCGCGACAATGGGGGCTGGCGCAGATGCTCGCCTTGTAGCGTCTGCGATCTCGCGAAGCGAGAGGCTCTTGCTTGTTTTCATTCGAGCCGGTCCATTGCGATCAACGAGG
>JAJYLL010000092.1 GCA_021787735.1 Acidobacteriota bacterium
GGTGGCTTGGATTTCTCGCAAAACCCTTCTACCACGGATTTCGTCCCCTTCCACTTCTCCAAAATCTTAACCCTTGCCAGTCCTGTACCTTGCCCCAACCTCAGAAGAAAAAATGAGGAAAGTCCTCCTGATAAAAAGCCTTACTACGCGCGTCTTGGACTGCCTGCTTTTCCTGGGCAGAAGCCGTGGCTGGAATCCAGCCGAGAAAGAGCGGCAAGGCCAAAGCTATGCACAGGATCCGCGCCTTCATTCGGTAATTCTTCGCTGCCTGGCGCCACATTTGTAGCATCTTCATTTTTTCCGAGTGGTGTCTGGAATAATCAACTGCAGTGGTAGTTCAAGCCCCTGAACACAAAAATCTCGCCCCACGGCTTCCTTTTGGCATGCTGCTCCCCAATGTAAACAAACCGGTTGCCCTCCGGTTTGCGCGGTTCCAGTTTGCAGCAGTCGTGGGAAGAAACCGGTCCTCGGCCATCCCGCCGCCGGCTGAGGTGTTATAGCCGAAAACCGCAACTTCCACTTAATTGTCTTTTCCGGACAACAACTTGTCAGTGTTTTAAGCAGGCTGCTTCGCGGGCGTAATCACGATATTGCGAAATGCCACCTGTCCATGCTCGCCGCCCTGAAGATAAATCGGTCCTGGCTCCCCTTCATTGCTGTCGAGCGCACCGCCGGTAATGCCCGGAATCTCACGTTGGTCAATGATCGTCTTGCCATCATAAACCACGGTGACAGTCCGTCCCACGAGCGTGATATCGTAGCTATGCCATTTCCCCAGCGTGGCTGCAGGAGCGGGTTCCGGAGCTATGAAGCCGTAAACCGCGCCCATACTTCGGTTCGGAGGAAGCTCACCACCCGGGCCCGCCGCGATCTGCACCTCGTAGCGGCCCCGCAGATACACGCCGCTGTTGCACGAGCCTTCGCATTTGAACTCCACGTGCAATTTGAAGTCCTCAAATTTGGACGTCGAGATAATGTCAGAACTTTTCGCAGTCTTAACCATCTCGCCGTGCTCGACGCTCCACGAAGCGCCTGGGCCGGGATTGCGAAGCCTCCAGCCATCAAGGTTCCTACCGTTGAACAAACGGATAGGTTTACCCCATTCCGGGGTGCCTTCTCGCGCGAGGGTCGGCGCTTTGCTGCCGGTCCATTGCAAAGTCTCGCCTTTGGGATCCCTTGCGGTGCCTGCAAGCTGCCCATCAGCGAGCTTCCCCTTGAATTGGGTGCCATCGCTGAAACCCTCACCCTCGGGCGCAGAGAACTGGATCTCCCCGTCCTTGACCTGGATCTCGCCGGTGGGAGTTGCATGGCCCCAAAATCCCGTCATCAACCCTTTTGCCTGGCCCTGTTCCTCGGACACCTCGAGCCAGGACGGGCGCTCCTCGGTCGCTGTTTTTATGGTTAGGTCCCAGCGCCCCAGAAACGGCTTAATCGCTTCGGCCGCGCTGGCAGCCGAGCTTGCTGGGGGCTTTGTATTTTGGGAACACCCCCAGCTAAACAGCAATGTTGCAACTAATACAACAAAAGACAACTTTCTTGTACTCATCATCGCCACCTCCTTCGCTCCATGCTACTCCGATTTGTACTGATTGCTTCAGAAGTCTCTCTAATGAGTGTTGATCCTCGCGAGGGCCTTGAGCAGCGCTACATGGGCTGACTGGATGGCCGCGGGGTCGGAAGTGTAATCCTCTGGCGACCGCGCCACGCGCGCGGCAATTTGCATTGCTTCTGATTTTTCCCCGCGAGAATTCATCATCAGCATCAATTAGGCGTCCTCGAAACCGTCGCGCAGGTTTTCAAAGCGAACGGACGAGAGCGGCTCTCCGTGCGGCCCGGGATATAGTAGCCAGCCATCGCCTAGCGGCCAGCGGGTCCGCTGCCAGGTTGTGTGCGTGCTACCTTCGTCGAATGGCGCCCAGTCTTTACGGCCGGTGTTGGGTCCCCACTGGTTCAATCCCCAGTATTCGAATCCGGAAACTCCGTAGACGTAAGTCAGCCAGCCGACGATGCGCGCATCCATTGCCGGGTATTCGATAAACAGGTTGGGATGTTCGTGAGGGTAAACGCATAGTCCCCAGATCACCGGCTGGCCCGCCTGGAGATTCCGGGCAACGCCGGATTGGTCGAACTGCCGGATGTAAACGTCCCACATGTCAGTGAAACCGTCCAGCGCGCGCACGCCCTTCACATTGTTCAGACACAGCCAGGTTTTGAGTTGCGGGTCCACGGACTTGACGAACTCATAGTTCTTCTTCACGGTGGGCCACATCTTCGGGCCCGGTTCGTCGGCGTTATAGACGTATGCGTACTTGTCGAGGCCGCGCTTCTTGAGCAGGGCCACATAGGCGCGCAGGAATTTGGCCATCGCGGCGTGCGTCTTCGGGTCCTGCTGTTCCCACGTTTGTTGTCGGTCGAAGATCGCGATGCAGAACCGCTTCAGCCCGTAGGGAAGGGCCATGTCGATTAACTGGTCGGCGGTGGTGAAGTCGTAGCCCTTTGGACTCCACCGGACGGGCCACGTTACGTGGCTGGCAGGCCCGAACTTCTGGTCAAGCATGTCGGGAGTCGGTCCCAGGCTGCCGGCTTCCAGGGGCTTTCGCAGTTCCGTCTGGTTCCACCCCATGAGCATGTCGAAGGCGGGGCCGAGATGATGCTCGTACGCAAATCTGGCCCAGCGTTCGTAGAGGTGCAGGAACGGCTTGCCGTTGATGCCACCCGGGACTTTGTATTGGGCTTCCAGATTTCCAGAGGGCATGAACGCCGCATTCCGCAACACCTGTTCTTTGGGCAGCGTGACGTTGAAGACTTCAACCTGGTAGCTGCGTTCGGCTACGCGCCGGTTGCCCATCATCACGGATAGTTTGCCGGTGTACGTTCCGGGCGGCGTCCCGGCAGGCGCATACACCGTGACCCACACGGGCTGGGTCTGACGCGCGGCTACGTCAAAGGGGCGATTGGGCAGGAGAGGATCCGGCCACCAACCGATCTTTGTCGCTTTGCCCCAGGGCCTGCGATCGTCAGCGTGAGTCAGAACGTATCCCACCAGGCTGAGATTCACCTGGATGCGGGGCTCGGTCTTTGCTGATTTTTCGGCGATCAGGGGGCCGGCATTCACAGTGACGTTGTGCAGGTCCTTGCCCTGTGCCGCCACCAGAAGTTGGAAAGACCGGTACTCATCCCGCGCTATGCTCACTTCTTCCGTCGCGCTTGTTCCGGGGGTTGGCTCGTCCTGGAAGACTTTGACTGCCGAACTTTGGAAAGAGAGTTCCAGGCGGCTCGAAGCGGGCCAGGCCGGGATTGCATTAAGAAGAAGAAACGAAACTATGATGACGAGATCTGGAACTCTTATCCTGTGATCCAATAGGGCACCTCTACCTGGTTGACCAATTGTAACTCCAAAAAGGATCGACCACGACTGGCTCGGTTACAAGAACCAGCCGTGGGCCGCGCTTCTTGAGCGGAGACAGATGTTGTCTTTACGGACTGAGGCAAGGCTCAGGCGCTGGTGCCTGTACAGGGCTCCTTCGGACTACCGCGCGGTAGCGCGAGCGCTTTATGATGCGGTAAGATGCGGAACTGAGCAATGCGGCTCCGCACGCAAAGGAAATTGCAGCCAGGAGATGTTATTGCGGTGCCCCATTACCCCACTGAGGGCAAGGCTTGAAGAGTTCAGCAAAAATCGGGATTGGCAAGCGGGTAGCGCTGGCAAGTATTGCGGTGAGCAGCATCCTTGCGGTGCTCAAAATCACCGTGGGCGCCATTGGCCATTCAGCTTCTGTGCTGGCGGACGGTTTTGAGTCAGCAGGAGACGTGGTCGCCGCGGTGGCCGTGTTTTTTGGCTTTGCTATTGCCTCGCGCCCAGCCGATGAAGAGCATCCCTACGGACACGGACGTTACGAAACTCTGACCGGCCTGATGATTGGCGTCATTCTGTTTGCCGCGGGCATCGGCATCTGTTACCGGTCGCTTGTGGGCGTGCCGCATGGTGATGAGACCCCCGCGTTTTATGGCATCTGGGCGCTGCTGGTCTCGATGATTTCAAAATCCGTGATGTCCGCTGTAAAGTTCCATTACGGCAAAAAGATCGGGAGCGCTGCGCTCAGGGCAGATGCCTGGAACGATTTTGTCGATATCCTGTCGGCGCTGACGGCCATGACTGCTCTGGGGCTGACACTGCTGGACCCGGAACGTTTTCTGGCGGCAGACCACTACGGCGGTTTTGCCGTGGGCCTGTTTGTGATTTTTACGGCCTTGCGAGTTGGCAAGGAGACTTCTTCACGTCTGACTGACGAGATGCCTGACGAGGAGATGATGGCCGCCATTCGCGAAGTGAGCCTGACTGTTCCCGGAGCGGTGGGCGTGGAAAAATGTTTTGCCCGCAATGTAGGGCTCCAGTATTACGTTGATTTGCACCTGGAAGTTGATCCGGAACTGACCGTAAGAGAATCCCACGATATCGCAACCGAAGTGCGGTTCGCCATCCGGAAGAGACTGGACTGGGTGGCCGACGTTCTGGTACACGTCGAGCCAGCGCCAGAGCGTCCGCAAGCTGCAGCGCCTGCGTTGCTGAAGAAAGGCAGGGAATCGCCGCGCGGTTGATCGGCCAATCCTTCCCCGCGGGTGCCTCACTTGATAATTTTCCCGCTGTCGGCCATAGTAGTGAGCGGGATGAAAATCAACAACAGAATCCGGACAGTACTTCGGCTGTTTTTCCTCGCCGCTGTCCTGATGACGGTGGCCGTTGTTTCGGCCATCACCACCATAAAACTCACGGTTCACGGCCGGCAGGAAACCTTGCCCAGCCTCGTCGGCATGCCGGTTGACCAGGCCCAGAACCTGGTTCGCGGAATGGGCCTGGCCCTGGATGTTGAAGACAGGCTTTACAGCGACAAAATCCCGCCGAACGCTGTGGTTTCGCAGATGCCCGCCGCGGGGACAAGCATCAAGGCGGAGCAGGTCGTTCACGTGTTGTTAAGCCTGGGACCTCAGAAAGTGAGCGTCCCGGACCTGGTCGGGCGAAGCCTGCGAGCCGCACGCATTACTGCCGTTGAGCGCGGACTGACCATCGGCAACGTGGCGTGGCTTTACTGGCCGACCGACCAGCCCAATCAGGTAGTGGCGCAGGACCCTCCGCCTGCCACGACCGATCTGCAGAGCCCTGCCGTCAATTTTCTTGTTTCAAACGGCCCCTTGCCGGTTGCTTACCTTTGTCCCAGCTTTCTGGGGAAACCCATCGGCGTGGTGCAGGCCCAGTTGCAACAGAGCGGATTTCAGAACATCCAGGTCACGCAGGTTCAGGCTCCGGGCAGTCAGCCGGGTGATATCCTCCAGCAACTACCGCTTCCGGGAAGCAAAGTCTCTCTAGACACCGTCTTTGCGTTTCAGGTGGGACAGTAGGGCTAACCGTTCTTCCAGTCGAATACTGACAGCAAGATCCCTTTACAAACAAAAGGGTCTCGCACTCGACGAGACCCTTTAAGAGAATTGATTTTCACACTGCGTCAGGAACGACGCGTAGCAGTGTTCTGCTTAAGCGCCGCCATCTTCTCCCTGGCCGCCACGTATTGAGTGGTAGCTCCGATGTTCCTGACCATCTTGCTGGCGTTGCGGTAAATCATGCCGAGGTTTTGCGGGTACTGCGTCATCGCCAAGGCAAAACGGCTTTCGCGTGCGTCACCCGTATGGATTGCTGCATCCTCCTGGTAAACCATCTCGTGGAGTTCCGGTGTGATACTTTTAAGAAGATGCTTCTGCCAGGGTTCCAGTTTGCCCTTGATCTGGTCAAGCCGCACGAGGTCGCGGCCAATGACGTCAATGTCGCGCTTTGTTCTTGAAAGCTTGTCAGCTTGTACCTGCCATCCTAGTTGAACTTCCTGGGCCTGTAATCGCGCAACCTGCCTTCTTACCCTGAAAGCGCGGTTCTGCATTTGATTCAATAGATTTGACGCCCTGTCGACGTCATACCAGTTGGTGTGCCTCGATGCCACGTTCCCCATGGAGTTTATTGGAGAAGCAAGAAGCATCTCAATAGGCATTAATAATACTACTAATATAGTTAGCCCCATCGTTGTACCAATGTTCCGACGCATAATTCCTCCTTCATGCAAAGCTCAATAAAAGGCTTACTTTATAACTCTTTTTGCAGCCCCATAAGCTTGCAATTATTGAGATGCATCAGGAGGAGAAATCGTTACCTGCCAGGTTGCACCGCCAGTCCCAAAGAGAATACTGGACACATGGCACATATGAAATCACTAAGTAGTTAATAGTAATGGGGTTGTTCGGAGGGATCTGGCAATGTTCAATAGGAGGCTTTTCTAGGTTGGAGGTGCATGCAGAATACTGCGCTAGCGCATATCCGGTGTTGCGGCCAGTTGAATTGCGGCGTGTCTTTTAGTGAGGCGAGAAATGTGCTTGAACTCGATTCGCCCCTTTGCCGGCGGAAGCTGAGGGGCGGCACACATCAATTGCCCCCGGATTCCTTGGCCCCTGTATATTGAGATGCACATGCCGAGAGGTGCCGTTGCCTGAATTGGGAGAAAGCGTAGCGGCGGGCAGCGCGCCTACGGTAAGTCAACAGACGGAAGCAGCAGGGGGGGCTGCACAAGGAATGGAAAGCGCGCAATTTCGCGGAAAGCGCGCTTCATGCGAGCATCCCCCGTAGGCTCGAGCGTCATCACGAAGGGCAGGTGTTCCCTGGGCATGCCCGGTTCCTGAAGGACCGAATCGATATTGATTCGATGCCGTCCGAGCGTCGCGCACACCCGTGCCAGGATGCCGGGGCGGTCGCGCACAACCAGACGCAGGTAGTAGCTGACAAGTTCGACCGATGGCTGCCCGATCTTTTTCTTGTGCCATTCGGAGTATCCGAGCGGCGTGCTTCCCGTGCCACCGGCCGTAATCATTCGCGCAATTTCAACGACGTCGGACAGAACAGCGACGCCGGTCGGCTCGCCCCCGGCGCCGCGGCCGGTCAGTGTGGTCGTTCCTCCCTTGTTGCCGACCAGCAGGATGCCGTTCGTGCTTCCCCGGACGCTGGCAAGCTGGGACGACTGCGGAATGATCATCGGCCTCACCTGGATATCCAGGTTATTTCCGCGTTGCTTGCGCGCCGCGGCAATCAGACGGATGGTGCGGTTCAGCCTGTGGGCGTATGCAAAATCCACCTGCTCGATCCGGGTGATCCCCTCCACCGGAATCTCTTCCACCGGGACCGCCTGGCCAAAACAGACCATGGTGAGGATGGCAATCTTGTAGCGCGCGTCAAAGCCTTCCACATCAAAGGTAGGGTCCGGCTCGGCGTAGCCCAGTTGCTGCGCGCCGGCAAGCGCCTCGGCAAACGATACGCCGCGATGCTCCATTTCCGTCAGAATGTAATTGGTGGTCCCGTTCAATATGCCGTAGACGGCCGCAAAGCTTTCCCCGGCAAGTCCGGAGCGGATGGCGTGCAGGATTGGAGTTCCACCGGCCACGCAGGCTTCAATGCCAAGCTTGACACCTTTTTCCAGGCTGCGTCCCACCAGTTCCAGGCCGTGCTCGGCCACCAGTTGCTTGTTCGCGGTTACCAGGTGCTTGCCGGCGTTGACCGTGGCAAAAGCAATGGCCCGCGCGGTGGGCAGTTTCCCGACCAACTCCACCACAATGTCCACTTCCGGATTACGGATCACTTCCTTCCAGTCGGAAGTGAGGGCGACCTTGCTCTTTATCCAGGAAAGGTCCTTATTGTGAATGTTGCGGGAGCAGATCATCTTGAGTTGAAGCCTGCAACCCAGCCGGCGCTCGATCTCGAGGCCGTGCTCCTGCAGGACCTTGATCGTTCCCGTACCTACCGTCCCCACGCCGATGATTCCAAGCCCAACCGGTCTTGCTGCGCTCGCTCCGCGATGCGGTTTCACTCTCTGCACTGTTTGCGTCATTTGCTTATTGCCCAATTGCCAGCTGCTACCTGCACGACTGGCGCGCACAGGTGCGCATCTTCCGGCCGGCAGGGTAGCATCCAGCCGCTATTCATCTATCCTACCATTCAAATTCGATCCGAGTCCGCCGAGTTGCGTACTCGTCATACGGGGCCACGCGAAGCGTTCCGATGTGACCGGGCTGGTCAGTATATGCCAAGACCACAGTGAGGACGTTCTTCTTGTCCTTTTCTGTGTTGAACCATGGCTCGGGAAGATAGAAATCCTTTTGGGGACCAATGGTCATGTAGCGGCCCACAAATCGGCCGTTCAGGTAGATCAGCGCGTCGCGGTCGGCTTCGAGCGTAACCTTCCATGGAGCGAACCACTCCTCCACCGGCGGCTGCATTTCAAACTCCGCGCTGCACCAGGTGAATAGCGGAAGAAGTTCCTTTTCTCCACCTGTGTTGATTGCCACAGGACTGCTGCCGGCAACTTGAACCTGCGCCGGATCGATCTTGCCGCGGCCCTGTGCGGGGGCAGGGAAGCGCTGGATCTGCCAGTTGCCGATGGGTGTGGCAGATTGCGCGGTCGCGCCCACACCCACTGACTGGACGCCTTTCAGTTCGCCGAGGTTCTCGCCAAAATTGGGCGATCCGAAAAGTTCGTATGAAATTTCCAGCGTGTTGCTTCCCTGATTGGCGTATTTCGTCAGGTCAATTTCCACCTGCTTCTTATCGTTCGAAGCTTCGGGCACCAGCTTGCCGTTCAGGAAGACTTTCTTTCTGTCATCGGCAAATGTGGAAATGAACATTTTGCCCTGGCCATTGGATGTGAAAGACGACCGATATTTGACGTAGCCGTAGGGAACGCTCCCAAGCTCTTCCAGCGGCCGCAACGGGGAACTGAGCCACTGGCCGGTGTTTCCTCCGTTGATTTTCTCGGTCCACGTCCGGACTTGCGCTATGGCGATGGGCTGATAAGGAATTTCAGGCGTTGAAAAGCCAATGCGCGAGGCCCGGCCCTGGCGCGTATAGCGGACCTCCGTTTGATTGCCATCCACATGGCTCTTGGCCGGCGTGGGTGGGAGCAGGGCAGTTAACTCGTGATTGCCCGGCTTGAATTCCAGGTCCGCCCAGATGTGGGTATGGCTCGATCCGCTTGAGACCAGCAGGGCGGCATCGGAAACAAACGGAATGGCGACCGGTTTCTTGCCTTCCGCACCTACGAAATCTTTAATGGGATATTCCGCCGTCCAGGTACGCAGCGCGCGTTCGCGCGCGGCAAGGACAATGATCAGGTTCTGGTTCACCACAACAGTTTTCTCGTCCTGATCGAATCGCACGCCGAACACTACGGACTCATACTCGCGGTCCCAGTAGATATAGGCGGTATCGCCTTCCACGTGAGGTTCGTCTTCCGTGGAGATCGAAATCTCCGCCAGGCGGCCCGGATCGTCGTAAAGGATCAGGAACTCCTTGTCCAAGTTCAAGCCGCGGGCCAGGACTTCCGCCGTCGAATAGCGCAGCGTCGAATCCACGATGGGCACCTGGAGGGCCATCATTTTCATTTCGCGTGCGCCAATGCTCAACTGGCCTTCGCGCGGCACAGAGACGATCCGATGCGAGGGGCTTGCCGGGTCCACGAACGTGAGCTTGAACTGCTGCCCGGCGTTGTTGTTTTCGCGCACGAACAGAAAGCCGCTCTTGCCGTTGACGCGTTCGATGGCACTGACGGCAGGGTTTGTGGACTCGGCGGCGCCGGGTTGCATGCCGGCGCGCGCCAGCAATTCGCCGAACATCCCGAGCGCCAGGTTGATGGCCCGGGCCTCGTAATATTTTCCCCACAGACCGCCGGGCTCGCGGATGGGCGCGGCGTAATCGTAAGTCGTCGTCAGGCCCTTTGCGGCCCACTCGAAGTTAGTGCCACCAAAACCCATGTAGAAGCTGTAGAACGTCGCGCCCTGTTCGATGACCGTCTTGGTCAACGGGCTGAGTTCGGCTGGGCCAACGCCTTCCTGATCGACGGAGAGTTTCCCGCCGAACTTGCTGAACCATCCGCCCTGCAATTCTGTTACGCCTTCGGGTGAAGTCGGCTCCTCCGCGCGCAGTTCGGCAAGCGCGGGCAGCACCTCCTTTGTAATGTTCCACCGCGGGTAGAAATTGCAGAAGTCGGCAATGCGCGCCATGTCGGGATATTGGTTTTCGCGGGCCTGCTTGGTCCAGCAGGTGATCAGTGGAACATCGATCCCGCCGTCCCACGCCATCTGGGCCAGCGCGGAAATGTAGGCGCGCTTCTGATCGTCAGACACTCCGCTCCAGAAGTTGTACTCGTTTTCAATCTGCATCAGGATGATGGGTCCGCCGGAAGTGATCAGGTGTTTCCCAATGACAGGGAGGACCAGGTTGTACCAGTGATGCGAAGTCTTGATGCTTTCAGGGTTGTCGCTGCGCAGCGGAAATTGCCTGGCGGTGACCCAGTTCGGGAAACCTCCCACGTCCCATTCCGCGCAGGCGTAAGGACCAATGCGGGCAATCATCCAGAAACCCATTTCCTTGACAAGCTGGATAAAGCTCTCAAGCTCGGTGAAATCCGCGTGGCCTTCCACCGGCTCGTGATAGTTCCAGAAAACGTAACTCTCAATGGTGTTGAAACCCGCGCGCTTCATCTTCAGCAGCCGGTCGCGCCACAAAGACTGCGGACAGCGGGGGTAGTGGAAACAGCCGCCGTGAAGAAAAGTATCGCGGCCATTGATGGTGAAGCAATGCGCGTCATAGCGGATGAAGTCGGGATTCGAGAAGATCGTCTGACCGGGAGGAATCAGAACGGCACCCAGCGACTCAACGGCTGGACCTCCCAGCGCCAGCGCCACCGGCGCCGCCAGAGTGGTTTGCAAAAACTTGCGACGGCTGGATTTCATGGTTGGCTCCTGTTCTGTAGCGACGTTCCGGCGGAACGTGCGGGTTCTGAAATGCCGGAACGATGCGTTTGCCGGGAACAAGAACCCCCGGCGGGGCGGCTATACACTAACTGGTGAACTGGCGCATGTGCCAGTTCTTTTCCCACATGTTGAAGAAGCCTTCTTTGTAAGGATGTTCTTTGATCAGGTCTTCGTTCAGCTCCACGCCTAGGCCGGGCTTGTCCGGCGGATAGAAGTATCCGTCTTTGGGCCGTGGAGTTCCGGGGACGGCGTCCACCACCCAGGTTTCAGAGAAATCGTCGAAGCACTCCTGGATCTTAACGTTTGTTGTGCAGAAATCAAAGTGGACACTGGCGGCGGTGCAGACCGGGCCGTTGGAGTTGTGGGGCGCCATCACCATGGATCGGACGTCGCCCATGGAGGCGATTTTCTTCATCTCCATCAGGCCGCCGGCGTGTATAACGTCGGGCTGAAGGATGTCGGGCGCAGTGGATTCCAGCACTTCGCGGAAACCATAGCGAGTGTAATAGCGTTCGCCGGTGGCAACTGGCAGATTGACGTGCTCGGCCACCTTGACAAGCGAGGGAATATCTTCCGGCGGGCAGGGTTCTTCAATCCAGCCAGGATGATAGGGCTCCATCATGCGCGCGATTTCAATGGCGGTGGCGGCACTGAAGCGGCCGTGCATCTCGACGAAGATCTCAACGTCAGGCCCGACGGCTTCTCGAATGGCGGCCACCAACTCCACGGACTTCACCTTTTCGGCGTGTGAAATTTCCAGCCCGCCCGGTCCGAATGGGTCAACCTTGAGAGCTTTGTAGCCCTTGCCGAGAACCACCTTTACCCGTTTGGCAAATTCTTCCGGCTTGCGTTCCACCGTGTACCAGGCGTTGGCATAGGCCTTCACCTTCTCGTGGCATTGCCCGCCAAGTATTCTCCACACGGGCTGGCCGCAGGCTTTGCCTACGATGTCCCAGCAGGCGATCTCGATTCCGCTCATGACCGTGACGGCAATGGGCCCGTTGCGCCAGAACTCGTTCCGGTACATGCGGAGCCACAGGTCTTCAATGTTGAAAGGGTCGGAACCGATCACGTGCCGGCGGACGGCGCCCGGCAGGTAACCCAGGATTCCTTCCTCGCGATTGTGAAGCGTGCACTCGCCAATGCCGACCAAGCCTTCGTCGGTCTTGACCTTGAGAAAAATCAGGTTCCGCCAGGCAGCTCCAAGCACCAGCGGCTCAACGGCTGTAATCTTCATGCGGTTTCCTCTCGGTGAGCTGATTCCGGCAGTGGCATACGCCCCAGCCGGTCCGGCAGTATCAGTGGCAAACAGGCACTCTACCGCAAAGGGAGGAGCATCACAATAGATCAAGGGAGCGGTTCAATATCGCTGAAGTGTGAATACGTTAGAGAGGCCTTTTGCAGCGAACGTCACCCAGAAAATGGTTGCGCCCGCCGGGCAGAACAACGAAGCTTCTGCCCGGCAGACACAAACCCCCTTCCCGCACAAAGTGCAAGAATCTAAAATTCAGCTAAGAAGGGGATTAGTTCCTGGAACGAAGTTCCTCGCAGCTAAGGCAGTACTCTGCCCACGGAATCGCCTTCAGACGATTGGGCGAAATCTCTTCTCCACAGGCTTGGCATTCGCCGTAGGTCCCGCCTGCAACGCGCTCGAGTGCATAATCGATTTGCTGGAGCATGCGGCTGCGAACGCTCGCTGCGGTTACGTTGACATCTTGCTCAACGCTCTGAACGGCGAGTTCCATTTCATCTGGTGTTTGGACAGCGGAGAGGGCCTCCGGGCGGGTCTTGGTACCGGCCAGGAGTTCCTGACGCTTCTTCAACAGCATTGCTCTGTACGCGTTTTTGCTTGCTTTTAAAGTTGCTGGCATCGCACAACCTTCCTTATTCTAATCGTTTCTTTACTTCTTCTTTTCTCTTTCCGGAGTTTCAGATGGTTTGGAAAGGATGAAGGTTGCACAAAATTTAGCATGGAACAAAAAAAATCTCAAGCCCCTCGGTACAATGTGGATTCAGAACCCGAATTTTTCCCACAAGTGTTAGAATCATAAGCAGTTGATCCTCCGCAAACTCAGGAGGAAGGAGCGTGATTTGTGTCGAGCCGTGAAGAAATACTAAGCACTATTCGTAACATATTGAAAACACAAAAGAAGGGCGACCCTGAGGCGCCCGTCGGCACATTGCCGCCTCCCCTTGAGAACGTTATGCCCCCTATTCCGCCCGAAGAATTGACTGGGCGCTTCGAGGAAGAGCTGCGAAGCCTGGGTTGTGAAACCCACCGGGCGACCACCCTGGCAGAATTGGAAGGAATTTTGTGTTCAATCTTGACACACATTCAGGCACGATCCGTTGTTCTTACCCGGAATTCGATCCTTAACCAGTTGCAAATCAAAAAGATGCTGGAAGGGAAGGGTATTCGAGTCGCATTGTGGCCGGAGACTAGTGCGGGTCAATCGCAAGGCAGCACCTTCCGCGATCAGTGCTTTACCGCGGAGGCAGGCATCACGGGGGTTGACTTTGGGCTGGCAGAAACCGGTAGCCTCGTGTTGACAAGTTTAACGGAGGGAAGCCAGTTGGCCTCGCTGGCCCCACCCGTGCACATCGCCCTTTACCGGCGCAGCCAGATCCGGGCTTCATTGGACGAAGTCCTGCAGAACCTGCCCGTTTCCCGCGAACCCGGAAGACCCAGCCCCGCCCGATCTGTGGTCTTTGTCAGCGGCACTAGCCGGACTGCGGACATCGAGCAGGTGCTCATCCGTGGCGTCCACGGTCCACGGAGCGTTCACGCCATCCTGGTGGAAGACTCCTGCCTGGCTGGATGACTATTTTCCGCTTCCACCCACGTCGGTGTCCGGGCCCGATCTCCAGGGTGGTGCCCGGGATTGTTACAGAAAAAGAATATTGTTGATTTTGTTACCTTATGGCACAATGAGACTGCGTTTGTCGCTCTTGTATCCCTTTCGAGTTGTACTCAAAGGCTGCGAGGGAAGATTGCGGCTGTTTGTGTTATTCAGCCCCGGAAGCGAAGTACAGAACTGACGGCGCCAACTATCAATCAAGGAGCAGAAGTAAACGTGAGTAACAATCGTGAGCAAGGAACCGTAAAGTGGTTCAATGCCAGCAAAGGGTATGGTTTTATCCAGCGGCAAGGTGGCGAGGATGTTTTCGTCCACTTTTCTGCGATCCAAGGAGAGGGTTACCGTAGCCTTCAAGAAGGCGCGCCCGTCGAGTTCGAAGTCGTCAGGGGCCCGAAGGGACTTCAGGCGGCCAATGTAGTGCAACTTTAAGAACCAACCGGGGCCGGATAACCTCCGGCCCCACACTCCCCGGCGTTCTCCCACGAATATTCTCCAGATCAAATAGGAACCTTAATCGCAGGCATGAGCCGAAGATTTATTGGCTGCATTCTTGAAGTTCGTTATTCCCACCCTCACGCGGTATCTGCGAATCGGCAGCCTCGATTTCCACAGTGGCAAGCCCACCCAATTTGACCCGACAGTGACGTCCCGATTCAGATCTGTCGCAACAAGACTTTTTGCAAGAAGGTGGCATCCAGCCATCTCTCCCTCAATTTCAGACTTCCACTGAACAAGTCGATTATTTTTCAATCTTCTGGCGGGAGTGCTAGAATCTGCGGGTAAGCACATACCAGTGCTACCGGCGCATCTGGCGGCGTGATTTGTCGCAAGGGCCGGGCGCATCTGGAACGCCTCGTTCATCGATTGCCAGGCAAGGGCCGAGATCATGACTCCTTTGATGGAAGAAATCCTGAAGCAACCCGACGCCCTCTCGGGTGTTCGCAAATACTACGCCAGTCCCGGGGCCATCCCGCAGAACCTGAAGAAGAAGCTTGGGGTCTCACGCGAGACTCTGGTGGTTTTTACGGGAATGGGATCATCATTGCATGCTGCCTATCCTGCGCAGGCGTGGCTGACGGCAATGGGATACCGCGCGATTGTGTGGGAGGCGGCCGAATTGCTGCACCATCACCTGAAGGTGCTGAGCCCTGACACGCTGCTGGTTGTTGTTTCGCAATCGGGCGAAACGGTTGAAGTAACCCAGCTTCTTGAAGTGCTTCCCAAAAAAATCAATGTTGTTGCGGTTACCAACGTAGAAAGCAGCACATTGGCCCGGAAGGGAAAACTGCTGCTTCCGATGCTGGCCGGTGTCCAGGCAATGGTCAGCACCAAGACGTACTCCTGTGCCGTAGCAGTACTGATGTACTTTGCTTTTGCCCTTGCCGGAGAGGCCAACCGTCCCCTGAGCCAGACGCTGATGGACGCTGTTGACGCCCAGGAAGAGATTCTGGAGCGGCGTAACGATCTGATGCTTCCCACGCTCGAATTCTTCAACCACCCGCCTTATGTGGCGCTCCTTTCAAGGGGAGCAGACATGGCCTCGGCCTTTCAAGGGGCCCTGATGCTGAAAGAGGTGGCCCGGCTTGCCGCCGAGCCGATCACCGCGGCGCAGTTCCGCCACGGCCCGATCGAAATCGTTAATCCCTCGCACTGCTATATTATTTTTGCCCGGCACACGCATTCCGCTGCAGCGGCGCCGCGCACCCGCAAGCCTGCCACATTGCTGCTGAAACTGGCTGACGACATTCGCTCTCACAAAGGGCGTGTGCTGCTGATTTCTGACCGGGCAGTTAATGACGTGACCAACATGCGGCTGATCCATGTCGATCCCATCCGGCTGGGCCTTGGAACCCTGGTAGATATCGTCCTGATCCAACTTCTGGCCCACGATTTCGCTCTCCGCGCCGGTTTCGAGCCTGGCAAGTTCTGGATTGCCGAAGGCGTTACCCGCCACGAATAATGCCCGACAACGCCTGCCGAACGGCGGCTCCCACAGGCTGTAATTTTCCGCATCGAAGGCGCACTCCAGCCGGCATTCCATAAGTGGCCATGTGCTGTATTGCATGAAGCGCCTGCTGAGGAATTGTCAACCGGAAGGTTAAAACAGGCTAACCCGGATTTCTCACCAATAGACTGAATTGCACGGGGTCGCCGCAGTTCGGTGTTTTGCGGAGGCGTTTTGGGGGTCGGCGCAAGCCGAGGGGGACAAGGGTGCGATTGGTTGCTTTATCCGGACTGATAAGGGGCTTGTTGGCTGCGCGGGCGAGCCGCGATGGGGCGCACGTCGGCCTGGACGCGGAGATCGTGTTGAGCCACGGTCAGTGATCTTCTGACCGTTCTATGAAAGGGGATGTCAAGAAACATTTTTCTCCCTTGACTCGGCAGCCGAGAGGAGTGGCTTTCTTGGCATCGAGCCCCCGACTGGGTTGGTGGGGCTCGGGTGTCCGGCTCCGGTGCGCTGCCAGGGCGAGCAGCAGCCAGCGGAGCAGAGGGCACGACGCTGAAGTTGCGAATTTCATTTTGCTGTTCCGATCACGCTCGCGTTGCCTGGCGCTACAAGCCGAACCGGTTGGGGAGTGGCCAACCATAGTTCTATCTGAGACTCATGGCCTATGACTTCATAGGGTTATCCGAGGGGGCCAGAGAGTGGGTGAGGAGACTCGCCCAGACAGAGTCGGGGACACGGCCTAACGGTCAGAAGGAGGCTCCCCTCGAACCCGAGCGTCAGTCGAAGTGCGAAGGGTGAACGGAGCTGAAAATCGCATCGCTTCGCGGTGCTCTCGACCGACACTCAAGGAGCCTGTGGTTTCAGATACGCGGCGTTGAAGCGTTCTCCTTTCTTCCAAAGATGCAGGACGGTGGCGGCGATCTTCCGGGCCAGGGTCAGGCGTGCCAGCTCGGGCTTCATCCCTTGGGCAATGCGCCGGTCGTAAAACTCGCGCAGCGGCCCGGGCCGGGTGATAGCACTGGCAGCGGCGTCTTTGAACAGGGCCTTGACCCCGTGGTGATGATTGGCGTTCAGACCCAGAATCAGAGCCGGTCGGCGCGAAGGCACCAGTTCACCCTTCACTACCTGGTAGTCGGCGCTGGAGCGTGTCACCAAGGCCAGGCCGGCGTAGGTCCATAGCTGGCGCTTGCCACGAAAGCGGTACGGAGTGCGCAGCCAGGCCATCAACAAAGCCACGCGCACGGGGCCGAGGTACGGCACGCTGCGGAGAATCTTGTGCGCGGCGTGACGGCGGCTCTCCTCCAGCAGGGCGGCGCGGGCCTTCTGGCGCAACTCGCGGAGCGCGTCCAGTTCCGCGTAGAGCAGTTCGGCGCGACGCCGGACGCCCGATTCTTGGAGCTGGTCCAGCCACTGAGCGCGAGAGTGTGGCGAGTAAACACGCGTCCCTCGACAGCCGATCCCGCGTCCGCGATAGAGAGCCTTCAGGCGGCTCATCACCCGCGTGGTGTCGCTCACCAGGGTCGAGTAACTGCGGGCCAGTTCGCGCAGAGCGTTTCCCTCGGCGTGACCGTGATAGACCGGCTTCAGCGCGTCCAGCCGGTCACTCTTCTTCTCTCCCGGCCGCCTGTGGACCTTGCGCGGATCACAAACCACGACCCCGGCCACGCGCGGCGACAACAATCCCTAGAGCCATTCGGCGTGCGTCCCTTCTTCCAGGGCCACGTGAAGCTCGCCCTTCAACCCTTGGATGAAATCCAGCAGAGCCGCAGCCTGCGTCGCGATCGCCGCCTCCATCACCAGCTTCCCGGTGGCATTCCGCACCGCCAGGCTAAGGCTCGCCAAATGCACGTCCAGACCGATATACTTGATGTCCTTCATAGGGTGCTCCTTTGTGCGGTAGGTTTAGTAGATGCGACCACCAAACCAACCTTATCCTCAAAGGGGCGCCCTTTCATAATGCGTGGGTTCTTTCTGCAGCAAAGGCCCACGGACAATAAGGTATTGTCCGTGGCCCGCTGAGAACGCGGGCCAAATGGCCACGGCTTATTATATGCCTTGACAAGCATATGCGTTGTGGCGTATATGAACAGAATGGAATCTGTATTCGACATTATTGCGGAGCCGAACCGCCGCGCGATATTGAGTCTGCTGCTCTCTTCACAACAGTCGGTGGGAGAGATCGAGCGCCGGCTTGGCATGCCGCAGCCGACCGTATCAAAGCACCTGCGGGTGCTGCGAGAGGCCGGTTTTGTGGAATCCGCAGTGGACGCGCAGCGCCGTCTCTACCGGCTGAGGCCGGAACCGCTGCAGGAGTTGGATGCCTGGCTGGTTCCCTTCCGGCGGTTCTGGTCTGCCCATGTGGATGCACTGGAACGCCACCTCGACCGCATGGACCAGTCAACACGAACGAAGAAGAAGGCAACGAGAGGACGACGCGGCCCAAACCGCGAACGTGACAAAGGAGAAGCGAAATGAAAATCAAGCTGACCAGCGTGTACGTGGACGACCAGGACAAGGCCCTGCGCTTCTATACAGAGGTGCTGGGTTTTGCCAGCAAGGCCGACTTCAGCCAGGGCCCGTTTCGCTGGCTGACCGTGGCCTCACCCGCGGAACCGGACGGCACTGAATTGCAACTGGCGCTGAACGATAACCCCGCGGCCAAAGCGTATCAGCAGGCAATGTTCCAACAGGGCCAGCCCGCGGCTATGTTCTTTACCGACGACGTGCAGGCCGATTACGAGCGAATGAAAGCGCGCGGCGCCGAGTTCACCATGCCGCCCACCGACGTGACCGCCTCAACCATTGCGATGCTGAAGGACACCTGCGGCAACCTTATTCAGCTCACGCAGTTGAAACGCTGGTAAGTAAGGAAGACAAGGGGGAGAAGATGACCGACCGCGAGCAGTACGGACCGGGACCGGCCAGCGGGGCACAGGTGCGAAAGGACGGAGAGAAGTGGACGCTGATTCTGACGAGAGATCTGATGGCATAAGGTCGTCGGCTCCTCGGTGGAGAGAGTAAACTGGCGTTGTCAGAAAGTCAGAAACTCTCAGCGAAGGAGGAGCCGAGACATGAACATTATAGGCTGTGATTTCCACTCCCGCA
>JAJYLL010000093.1 GCA_021787735.1 Acidobacteriota bacterium
GACGCGCTGGCTGCCTAC
Source organism: Acidobacteriota bacterium (assembly GCA_021787735.1). Lineage (GTDB taxonomy): Bacteria > Acidobacteriota > Terriglobia > UBA7540 > UBA7540 > SCRD01. The sequence continues at coordinate 19 of JAJYLL010000093.1, forward strand.
CTGGAGGATGCGGCCCGTGCGCTGTGCTGTCTCGATAATCTGGGGCCCGTCGGAGTAAAGATGGATCATGGGCTTTTCAAGATACACATCTTTGCCGGCGTTCATGGCATCCACGGCCGCCCGCATATGCCAGTGGTCGGGGCAGCCGATAATCACCGCATCAATGTCCTTGCGGGCCAGTATTTCCGCGTAGTCGCGAGTGGTCTGAATGTCATCGCCCCAGAGTTCTTTGGCGTGGGTCAGCCGCCCGTCGTAGCAGTCGGCAACGGCTCTCACCTTGACTCCTGGAACATGCGCCGCCGTCTTGGTGTCAGATTGGCCCCGGCCGCCCGCGCCGATCAGCGCAATCTGCAAATGATCGTTGGCCGCCACGGGCTTTGCCGGCTCACCTTGCTCCGCGGCCATGGCGCGAACCTGCACGCCACCCGAGAGGAACGTTCCCGCCGTCATGATGCCACCTGTTTTCAAAAAGCTTCTCCGGTCAACTTTTTCCGCCATGGGTCTCCACCACCTGAAGGATTGGACTGACTGACGCTCGGTACTCTACTGGAGAGAAATGCGCGCGTCAATCCTGAATTGCGTGTCAGGGCTTCATCAAATAGAGTGGTGAGCCAACGCTCTCCTCATGAAATAGCGATTTAACAAATTGGAAGGGAATGAAAAAAGTTAGTACTGGTGAACCTTGATAACAGTGTCGCCGCTGAAGGTGACGAAGAGGACGTGGGGCGGGAGGCCGTAGAGCCAGTCTTCGGTTTCCTCTCCGTCCGGCTTGGTTTCGCTCACCTTGCGGAAGGGCACGCCCTTGGCGGAGAGCACGGCGTCTTTGTCCATGCCCACCAGGACCTCGTGTTTGCGGATGGCTTCCTTGAACTTCTCAGGCACATTGGGTGAGTAAAGTTCCGTGGGCAGCTTGCGATGGAAATCGAGCGCCACACTCAGCAGTTTTTTGGCCTGATCGACGCTCAGGTCCGGAACCTTTTCACCCTTGAATCTCAAGGTGATGTAAGATCCGAAAGCGATGGGATTCTGCTGCTGCTGTTGCGGGTCGAGCGGCTGCATCATGCCGCCCATCCCGATCTGAATGTGCTGGTACCACTTCTTGTGGCTCTTTCCTCCGTTGTTAATCTCAAAAATGATCTCATGATCTTTGAATTTGATCTTGGTGATTTCCACCGGAAGCCCTGGCTGAATGGCGGGGCCGTTCGAGCGGAGTTCTTTCTGCGCCTGCGCCTCATCAACCTGCCCGTTGCTATCAATAAACAGGCCGTGTTTCCCGCGCGGCAGCATCACTTTGGCCACTGCAATTTCGCGGTCCAGACCACGGATCAGCAGGATGCGACCGAGCTCATCGAGTTGTTGTTCTTTGGCAAAAGATGCAGCCGGCCAGGCCAGCAGGGCCGCGGAAACCATCAAGATCAGCAGGCCACACGACTTGAAGACCTTGCCGCTTTGTGAGCGCCGTTCACAGAATTTCAGTTCAGTGTTCGGGAGGAGATTCGCGGGCGGTGTTGAACGCCAAAGGGTCTGGTGGTAAATCATGGCCTTACCCACCCATGAGTACGTTGAATATGCCGTTTCTAGCGCTTTTCGCTCGGGACACTACCAGTGGAAAAGAGACTACTTACAGGTCCTTCTTCGTTTCGAGGTCCGAGGGCCAGCCCCTGCATCTCCCTCGTGGCTAAGACGCGCCTGGAAACGAAAAGGTAGACCGTTCCCGCAGCGATTACGCCTAAGCTTAGAATACTACCTTCGGGCCCATACGCGCCACCGGTAAGCCACGACGGGCCGCTGACTTTTGCTTGAAGAACTCCGCGCGGAAAGATCATGCCGCTCACGGGAAATCCCAGGACATACCCCTGAACAAAATTCCAGGCAAAATGGATGCCGATCGGCAACCAGAGGGCGCGAGTTCGAAGATAGCAGACGGCCCGCATCACTCCCACCAGGGCTGTGTTGATTGTGGAGATCCAGCTCTGGAAAGGGTTGCGCAAATGGGCAGCCCCGAACACGATTGAGGCCACAATCACCGCAATGGCCGGCCCCGCCACCTCCGCCAGACGCTGGAAAGGATAGCCGCGGAAGATGAGTTCTTCAACGGAAGCTGCCACCATCAGCGCCAGGACGTAAAACCCTCCGGCGAGAACGACCCCGACAGCATGGGATGGACCGAGGGAGAAACTGGCGACGCCAAGCAATCGCTCAACGGATGCGACCGCCACCAGCATGCCCGTTCCGGCCGCCATGCCCATCGCCAGTTCATTCTTCCAGCGCGGATGTAACGCCACTCCGACAGAGCCCAGAGGGCGGCCTTCAAGACGGTGAGTCAACACGGTATAAAGCGCCAGCAGAAGAGGTAGCAACAGCAGGTTAAACCAAAACAGAAGGGCCAGGCGGCGCGGCAGCCAGTCGAATGGCGTGCCCATGCCGATAGCCACAATGCCCGCAGCAGTAGTGACAATCAGTATCCCCGCCACGGAAAGCAGAAGCCGGACTAGAGAGCGAAACCGGCCACATTCAAGAACAACTTTCGCAAGCGTCTTTGTCATCGATGTGGGCTGCACCCCTGGCGGTCGGTCCAGCACCTCAGGCAACATCCGGGCAGAGCCCTGCGCAGGCTCTTACGCCCGCACAGGGCGGTCCCATTGGCCCCTATTCTCATGATTTTGACTGCAGGAGGCAAGCGCGTTATTGCTTTGCGGTCGCGATGGTGCTTTAATTGGCCGCCTGACAGGTAACGGGAGGTGCCAGGATGAGACAAGCACGATCGCTCGTTGTTCTGCTGATTGCGGCCGGCATGGTGACCTGCGCCGGGCTGATGTTGGCCGGCGGCCGTCAATCTTCGGCAAGGCGCAGAGCAAGAGCCCCTTCACCTAGCCTCGCCCCAATGCCACCCATGGGATGGAACAGCTACGACAGCTACGGCGGAGACGTTAACGAAGAGCAGGTGAAGGCCAACGCCCGCTACATGGCTGACCACCTGGCCATCTACGGCTGGAAATATATTGTTGTGGACTATTACTGGTACTATCCAAGCGGCCACGTCAAGGGCGTGCCGGTCATGGATGATTATGGCCGCCTGCTGCCCGCAACCAACCGGTTCCCTTCCGCCGCGGACGGCCAGGGATTCAAGCCGCTGGCGGATTACGTCCATTCCCTGGGGTTGAAATTTGGCATTCACATCATGCGCGGTATTCCGCGGGCGGCCGTCGAGGAGAACCTGCCGATTCTCGGGACCAACGCCCACGCGAAAGACATTGCCAACCTGCTGAACACCTGCTCATGGTCTGACGCGATGTACGGCGTGGATGTTTCAAAGCCCGCCGGGCAGGCATACTACGATTCACTCGCCAAGCTTTACGCCGAGTGGGGTGTTGACTTCATCAAAGCAGATGACATGAGCCGCGCCCGCGACCCCTATGGCGAGGTTTACCACGCGCCGGAAATCGAGGCGCTTCGCAAGGCCATGACAAACTCCGGCCGTCCCATGGTGTTGAGCCTCTCGCCCGGCGCGACGCAGTTGTGCGACGCCGCACACGTTGAGCGTTATTCGCAGATGTGGCGCATCTCCGACGATATGTGGGACAACTGGCCGGAAGTGCGCGACCAGTTTGGATATTGCCGGCTTTGGGCGCCCTACATCGGGCCGGACCATTGGCCGGATGCTGATATGCTGCCTCTCGGGCTGCTGCGCCTTCGGGGTTTCAACGATGGGCCAAGGCTCTCCCGCCTGACACACGATGAACAGATCACGATGATGACCTTGTGGTCGATCTTCCGTTCGCCGCTGATGATGGGCGGCGACCTGCCGACGCTCGACGCCTTCACCTTATCGCTCCTGACCAACCAGGAGGTCCTTGCAGTGGATCAGCACAGCTCCGGCAATCGGCTGCTTTTTACGCGAGGCAACCAGATTGCGTGGGTTGCAAACGTGACCGGAACAAGACAAAAATACGTGGCACTGTTCAACCTGGGCAGCGCGCCGGAGGAAGTCACGGTTTCCTGGCGCGACCTGGGAATGGCAGGCAAAGTCCCTGTTCGCGACTTGTGGAAGAAAGAAAGCCCGGGTGATTTTGGCGGGCAGTTTTCCGCCACGATCGATCCCCACGGCGCAGGCCTGTATCGGATCGGCAGAAGATAGCTGATAGATGCGCAGCATGAGCTGAGAGGGCCACCGCTTGGAAATGTCATCTTCCGGGGCCTCCATCAGCGCGCCCGATTGCCGCGTGCAGGTATCCGTCGCCTGGAGTACGCCAGCCCATCGCGAAGGTGTACACTTTGACTAGATGCCGTTCCATGTTAGGAGTTCAACAAGTCACCCTGATTGGAAGGGATTCGGTGCAAGCCTGAAAAAATGCTTCTCAGACTGTTTCAGCTGTTGCCGCCTGACGGCGTAAAGATCGTGCTGGTGCTGTTCTTGTCGTTCCTGATCGGAATCGAGCGGGAGGAGCACAAGAAGCAGACCGAACATTACGCCTTCGGTGGAGTGCGAACCTTTCCCCTGATCGGGCTGATCGGCTACTCATTGGGCGTGCTGGCCCAGGGCCAGTTGTTTCCGGTGGCTTTGGGATTTGTAGTGATTGCCGGTTTCCTGCTGCTTTCCTACTGGCGCAAACTTACCACAATCCCCACCGCGGGCGTGACATCAGAAATGTCGGGCCTCGCCACGTACGTGGTGGGCGCGCTGGTTTACTACGACCATTTCTGGATTGCCACCACGCTGGCCGTTGCCAGCACTTTGCTGCTTGAACTCAAGGCTGCGCTCGACCGGATCACGCAACGCATCCCGCCGGGAGAAATCCTTACCTTCACAAAATTCCTGCTGTTGAGCGTGGTCATTCTGCCGGTCTTGCCTGACAAAACATTCGGGCCTTTCCAGATCAACCCGTTCAAGACCTGGCTTGTGGTTGTGGCCATCAGTGGGATTTCCTACGGCAGTTACGTCCTGCAGCGGCTAACGAAAGGCCACGGCGGTGTCTTCCTCGCAGCAATCCTCGGAGGAGCGTACTCCTCCACGGTCACTACCGTGGTTCTGGCCAAAAGGTCTGCCCAGGGAGAACATCGTCACCTGTTCGCCGGCAGCATTCTTATTGCCTCGGGCGTCATGTATCTGCGCCTGGCCATTCTGGTCGGCCTCTTCAATCATCAGTTGATGGCCAAGCTCGCACCATCGTTCCTAGTCCTGGCCGCTCTCGCAAGCGCCGCGGGGTGGGTATGGTCACGCAGGCGGGACGCCGACACCGGCGATGTCAGCCGGGAATTTGAACCGAAAAATCCTCTCGAACTCGGGGCGGCTTTCCTGTTCGCCATTCTCTTCCTGGCGATGTTGATCGCCACGCACCTCGCCATCGTGCATCTGGGATCCGGAGGAGTTTACGGTTTGGCCGCGATTACGGGAGTGACCGACGTGGACCCCTTTATCATGAGCATGACTCAGGCGGCAGGTACGCTGACTCCCTTACAGGTTGCCGCCGCAAGCGTCCTGATCGCAGCGGCCAGCAACAATCTGGTGAAGGGAGTTTACGCGCGCTTCTTCTCTGACCGCAAAACCGGCACCGAAAGCCTTCTGCTCCTTACCGGCCTGGGAATCCTGGGACTGGTGCCTCTGTTCTGGCTGCTCTAAGCTTTTCCTTCCGGCTGCGATTTGCCCTCCATTTACCGCTTTTCGTGCAGAGCCTTCTCAATAGCTGCCTCGGCCACTGGAGCCAGCAACGCAAAGCCGCGATCATTGGGGTGCAGGCCATCATTCGAGTAGCCATTCTTCAGCATTCCTTTGCTGTCCACCAGGGCCGAGTAGTAATCCGCAAAGGTGGCGTGTGCCCGGGCAGCATAGCTCTTAATCCAGGCGTTCAGGTCAAGGATCTGCGCGGGAGGCCGGTGCGCGGTCTGCGGGTGGGCCGTGTAATCGCTGACCGGCGTCAACGAGCACAAAATGACTTTAATGTTGTGGACCCGGGCGAGTTCCGTGATGGCCTGATAATTCTCCTCGATCATTTTTGCCGTTTCCGGCCCCGTGTTGCGGGCAATATCATTGGTCCCGGCAAGGAGGATCACCGCATCCGGCTTGAGGTCGATGACGTCGGGGAACATCCGGACCAGCATCTGCGGAGTCGTCTGGCCGCTGATGCCACGGTTGACGTAGGGCTTGCCCGGAAAGAATTTCTGCAGGTTCCAGATGTCTGTGATGGAATCTCCAAGAAATACCACGCGGCCGGGCACACGCGGCTGCGCTTCCAGGCGCAAGTCGTCCTGGTGGTAGCGTCCGAGCTGGTTCCAGTCCTGAAGCCCCCCCGCAAGCCTTTCGGCGGCGGACGCAAGGCAGCAACCCGCCTTGGGCGGATTAAAATCCTGGACCAGTTGAGCGCGCAGGTTTGCGCACAGCGCGAAAAACTGCAGAAACAAAATTGCAAGCAGAGTCGAAAGCAAACGCATCGCTTCCCCCTTCAAAGTTCGGATGGCAGTTTACTATAAGGCAGGCGCATGATTTTTTGAGAGAGATTTTGTACCGGGAAAGAAATTTGGGCACGCTGACGGCCACCGGCATCCGGCGTGCCTTTTTGTTGGAGGCCAAATACCGGCGTCTGCGAAGGCAACAAGGGACAACGCAGAGCCGAAAACCCAGCCTGCATCCCTTTTGCGGAAACAATCCTAAGTTCGGAAAACTGGTGGAAGATGGGAAGAACCCGATTCCATCTCAAATTTGGCCGAGAGGAAGTCCAGAAGGTCTTTCAAAGTAAGTACGGCAACCAGGCGGCCGCCATCAACGACCATCAAACGGCTGTTCTGTGATTTTCTCATCTGGGCAAGGGCTTTGACAGCGTCGGTATCAGGCGATATGGTGTCGTCTGCGCGGGAGGCCCGCATGACAGCCTGGACGCTGGTCGTGGGCCACTCTTCGCGTGGGACTCCCTTTACTTCCTTGGTCGTGATGCACCCCAGCAGTTCATTCGACGGACTGATCACAGGAAACATCTTGTAGTGGTACTTGTAGATGTAGTGTTCCACCAGTTCTTCAAGGGAAATTGCGGGCGACACGCTAATGGGGTTGGCATTCATGAACCGCCGGACAGGTTCACCTTCAAGCATTCTCTGTACGACGAGTTGCTGAAAAGAACCCTGTGCGGCGCCCCGCAGGAACATCCCAATCAGGAACCACCACACGGCTGAAATCATGTCCCCGTGCAACAGGGGCACGATGGCGTAAATCATCATCAGGGTCCCAAAACCCGATCCGATGGACGAAGCAATGCGCGTGGCCTGCCAGATGTTTCCTTTCCAGTGCCACAGCAGCGACCGGAGGACTCGTCCGCCATCCAGCGGAAACGCCGGAACCATATTGAAGGCTGCCAGGATCCAATTAATCACGGCGAGGTAGGAGAGCATGCCGGTTACCGCCGTAGGCCAGAAGCCGTACATGCCTGACGCCAGGATATACAAGGCCACGCCAACGGCCACACTGGTGAGCGGCCCGGCGATGGCCATCTGGAATTCCGCCTTGGCGCTGGGGGGCTCTTCGTTCATCTCCGCAACACCGCCGAAAATAAAGAGCGTAATGCCCTTCATGGGCAAGCCGCTCCGCCGCGCCACCAGCGAATGCGCAAGTTCGTGGACGATGATTGAGGCAAAGAGCAAAAGGGCACCCGAGATCCCCATCAGCCAGTATTCAGCAGGAGAAAGGCCGGGGAAGGCGTGCGGGAAGACGGAGTCTGCGAAGGACCACGTGATCAGCACCGCAATGATAAGCCAACTGGCGTCCACCCGGACCGCAAAACCGAACATCTTGAACAGCGTGATGCTTCGTCCGAACATGGTGCTCCTCCGTCTCTTGGTAGAATTCGAGCCTGCCAACTCCGCCTTCCATGCTCACACAAACCGGCTGCCAATATCCCTCCCTCTATCAACTATGATGAAACTGCACCTGCTCTCGTTATCTTGATTCTATTCCCGCGAGGGCCTTGAAACAACCTGGAGACACGAATAAGAGAGGCCGGCCGGGTAACGGTGAACAGCCAGTGCGGCCGGGCACATCATTCGAACGTGAAGACGGCCTCAACCTCGCCGTTATTCGGCCGAATGAGGGTGGCCCGAACAATGTCGCGTTCACGTGCCAGGGCCGTGATCCTTGCGTCCTCAACGCGCTGTTTCACGAGGTGGACTCCCGCGGTATAAATCGTCAGCGTAGTTGGATAATTCTGCACCAGCGATACCCTAATCCGAAGTTCCTTTTTTGCGGCGTCCCACACTTCGCCTGCGATCTCCACGCCTCCCATAGTGATGTGCCGGTCCGTCCCGATCAGTTGCGGATGGCCATCATCGGGGCGAAGTGAAATCACCTGGCAATCATGCGGTGGAAGTTCCACCGAATATTCACCGCTCACCTTGCCCAGAAATTTCTGGTTCCAGAAATCGAACAGCAGATAATCGCGTCCGGGGTCGAGCCCCGCTTTGGCAAAGTTGAGCACGATCTTTCGTGGCCCGGGTGGGTTCAGATAGGACGGGACCGGCAGCAGTTGCAGGCCGGGAGGCTTTGTGGACGAGGTTGCAAGTTTCTGGTTTTGTTTTTCCGCGTTCTCGAGGCTGGAAGAAATGGCCAGTTGCTCCCCGTACTCGTGGCTGGTTTCCAACAATTGGTCATCGCGGTTCAGGATTCTTGCCGCGCCGGATTGCATTTCGGCGGGCATTTCATCCGGTCCCTCGCCCCAATTGAATAGACCCGCAACCGCCCAGGAGCCGAAAGGCCGCCGGATGTGCAGCATCCAGACGGGCCGGTCAGTCTTGAAAGGAAAGAGATCCATCGGGGTGATGTCCGCCACGGGCATAATCTTTCGGACCATGTCGCGGCGATCAGCGGGCAACTTGGTTTCATCATCGCCCAGCATCAGCATCTGGCCCGTGAGACCCAGGATGGAGGTCCAGGTCCGGGCTTCCTGCAAGGTCAACGGCGGGCGCACAACCAACGCGTCCGGATCGCCATACCAAGCGATGTCATGCGTGTAGTAACCGCGACGTATGCCGGCAAGGGCTTCGCGCACGCCCCGGAATGACGGCGGCTCACCATCGCCCACCACGTCGCCCGCTAGCCGCCCTGACTGGGCGATCCCCATGGCCTCGGTAGGATATTCCGGGCCGCAGGCAGAGAAGAACACTCCCGGCTTGGAGTCCATTGCCTGACGAATCACACTGAGAGCCTGCCGGAAGGCAGTGTTTGCGTCCAGCGTGGGGTCGAAAGCCCGAACGCGGTTTTCGGCCCAGATGTCGCGAGTGTCGTTCTCCCCGTCCAGCTTGAAGTAATCGTATCCCCAGTTCAACTCGTGGTCCCGGTAGGTGTCATAGAGATACTTTTTCAGCGCAGGATTTGAGAAGTCAGCCACATACGTCCCGAACCAGGTCCCAAGCTTTCCGCTGCCGCTGGCATCGTGCAGAAACCAATCGGGGTGAAATTCATAAAATTGCTCGTCGGCATTTCCGAAAACTGAAAGCCAGAGCCCGGCGTACAAGCCACGGGCATGGATCTGGTCAGCAAGCCACTTCATACCATGGGGAAATTTGTTGTTCCAAGCGTTCCAGTCGCCGCCAATCGGCGAACCTTTTTCACCGTCTCCCTCGGCCTGCCAGCCGGCATCCACCAGGCAATATTTCAGTCCGAAGGGCTTGTAATAACTGGCGATTGCCTCCGCATTCTGGACAATGTCCTTCTCAGTCACGTGTGAAAAGTAGTCGTACCAGGAAATCCAGCCGACGGGAACTTCCGGCCACTTCTTTTTGTCGAGCGGTGCAAAGAAAGGCAGCCTGTGACCAAAAACGTGACTCACCACGCGAAATCTGCAATGGGGTGCGTTTCCAAGGGGATCGGAAACCGTAACGAGCCAACCCCGGACCCCGTGCCTGAAGCTGGCCCTGCGGCCCAGCACCTGTAGAGCCTGATCGCGGAACCGGTCATAGATGCAGTCGTTCAGAGTGCTGGCAGCGCCGCCGCTTTCCATCTGCTGGATTCCGTCACCCGGATCGCTCAGACGTGCCTGGATGGGGTCAGTTCCGCCATCAACAGCTGCAACAATGGCAGCCTGGGCCTCACCGCCAGCCGGGAATCCGGCAAGAGAAACTTCGAGTGCCGGGCCCTCACTATTCAAGACAATCTGGTAGGGCTCCGGCCCTGCGACTTTGAATACCCATTGCCCCGGCCCGGGGGAGGATTCAGGAACCAGCCCCGCGCGCGGCACAGCCGACCCGAAGCTGGGATTTCCGGCCAGGATCTGAACCTCAAGCCCCGTGATCCAGACCGCCCCATCATACGCCAGGATGATCGTGCGACGGTCCCTGGAGAGGCTGGCAGACCAGAGCGAGGGGGCGGCAGGATTTGGGTGAGGTACCGGTGCGGTCCTGGCAGTGGCAGGAGCGGGCGCCGCGTGGCGTCCTGCCCTCTGAAGGCCTTGCGGAACTGCCTGCACCAGAAGTCTTGCTCCCGCCAGCACCCCAAATGCGAGGATAAAGGTCAAAACAAGGAACCTTCTAAGCCAGCTCATTCTGTTTCCAAATCCTCCTCGGAAAGCGGCCCTGTCCTGGCCAGTTAAATTGAGACGCGTTCGGCGAGGATTATACTCCCAGGGTAAATCGCTTCATGAGATAATTTGATTTTGCTTGCCACCCAGGTAGTGAGGCTGACAAAAATAGATGGCTGTCTTCATTGACTTTCAACAGCCTGTATTGTAGTTTCTTCGCGGGGGTTATTTCTTTTTAGAAATGAAGCCTGACGCCAGCGTTACCGAGGTTGTACTCGAAAGCAAGCTTGAGAATGTGGAACAGGCCGAAGAGGCCACCCGAAGTGTTTGCGCAAAGCTAGGATTCGATGAGGAAACCGTATTCCACATTGAAATGGCCGTACACGAGGCCGTGATCAACGCCATTCACCACGGCAACAAAGAGGATCCCCTTAAAAAGGTTTACATCAAGTTCATATTGTTGGAAGAGACGCTGGAGATTCACGTACAAGACGAAGGTCCGGGATTCGATCCCGGCAAAGTACCCGACCCTTTAGCCAAGGAAAATCTTCTGAATATTTCCGGAAGAGGGATCTTCCTGGTCCGCAAGTTTATGGACGAATTCAGGGTTGATAGCTCCCCTGGCAAAGGGACCGAAGTTATCATGATTAAGCATGTGGATTCGAGAATTCAGTCAAACCAAGGAGGGACAGGCCGTGAGCATGAAGGCGACAGTGCGTCAGGTTGATTCCGTAACCGTCGTAGACGTTAGCGGGAGGATTACACTCGGTGAGTCGTGTAAGGAACTTCGAGATGTGATCCGTGGGGAGCTCGGCAAGGGCCATAAGAATATTCTTTTGAACCTAGCCGATGTCACATATATTGACAGCTCCGGAATAGGTGAGCTGGTCAGCGCTTATACGGCGGTTTCAAATCAGGGTGGAAAGTTGAAGCTCCTCAACCTGACCAAGAAGGTCCATGACTTGTTGCAGATTACCAAGCTTTATACCGTTTTCGATGTCCACGATGACGAAGCCAGGGCCGTCAGCAGTTTTCCGACGGCATAGCAGTTCCATGATCGGGTCACGTGTGTCAGCGGAATAAGCCGGAAATCCCGCAACCCTGCATCTGGAAAACCCTGTAACAAAAGGGCACCAGCAAGGCGGTGTTGACCCCTCCGCGTGCGGCGCCCTTTGTGTTTTTGTCGCGAGGAGAAAACCCCCGCAATTTTCAGGCATTCCATGCAATTTCCCGGAGGCTCGGAGGAGGCTGTCTTCTCCTTTGCCTTATCGATGGGCCCGTCAGTTTGGCGGTGGTTTGGACGGCTGAACGATGGGAGGCAAGGTTCTGCGGGATTTGTCTACGGTCCTTTCCCGGCAAGTGATCTGTTTGTCCTGATAGCGCAGAATCCGGCTTTTTCAATTTTCTTTTTGTGGCCGTCTCATCCTTCTGCCTTGAAGCCAGAACTTCTTTCATCCTTGCCTTGAGCGAGGCAACCGCAGAGGAATGAATCTGCGAGACCCTCGATTCGCACACGCCCATTCGGGCTCCGGCTTCTTTCATGGTCAAGCCCCTGAAATAATACAGATCTAGGACTTGCCGCTTTCGTGAAGGAAGTTTGGACATGGCTTGTGCCAACAAGCCGTTCATTTCAGCGCGCTGGCATAAGCTGAAAGGGTTATCCTCGGCGGGGTCTGCCATCTTTTCATCCAGAGTGTGGCCTTCCAGGTAGGCAGGCTCCTGCAAACTTGCAACCTCCAGACCCTGCAAATCACGTAGCAATAGCTGGAGCTGGTGATCAGAAATACCCAATGCGGCCGCAAGCTCGGTCTCCGAAGGTGGCCGTCCGAGCTTAAATTGGAGCTTTTCCCGCTCGGTCTCAAGCTGCCGCTCTTTCTGCCGCAGCAGGCGCGGGCTCCAGTCCTGCTCACGGAGGCTGTCCAGGATAGCCCCCTGAATACGATAGCGAGCATAAGACTGCAACTGAACATTTCTCCTTGGGTCAAATTTGGCAAGAGCCTCAATCAAGCCGAGGACTCCCGTATTAACAAGATCTTCCAGTGGAATATGATGTGGAAGGCGCGCGTGGATTTTCTGGGCGATATAGCGGACCTGTGGGAGCTGCTCCATTACCAACTGATTACGTTCACTTAGTTTGAAACTCTTCAACTGCGATCGGGCCGTAGCGGGAATTATGCCCACAAGATGCTCCTTTCTCTTCAGTGAAAACTGGATATGGACCCGTACCCAGCAAGAGACAGATCATCATCTCTAGATGTGTTTTTACTAATTGCTGATTAAATGACTATTAGATAAACATTAGAATTTTCTGTTCTTGCCAGACATGAAACTTCCTCGTCCAATTACACTTGGGGAATAACCCGGAAGGACATTGCGGAGAAAATCGCAAAGGTTAAGAATTGAGGTAGGTTACGGGCCGATTTAATCAGAAAAGCGTGACGCGCAAAGCAAGGCTGTGGGGACCGGAGGGAGATCGTAAAAATGTGAATCTTAGCCTTTTGCTCAGGGGGCTTCCGACTAATCTTCAGACGTCTGTAAGGGGAGATTTAGTTGGTAACAGTGGCAGGTTTCTGAGATATTTCTTAACTCTAACCGGCCACCCTGGCGCTCTATGGCTCGCTGGATAAGCCACTCATCAATCCGTGCCAGCAGTGGCGTCTCCGGCTCGGAATCTCGCTGGAAATTTGCTGTGCTTTCTACCGCCGGATGCGAACCCTCATCAATAACCGCCAGGCAGGCTGTATCCTCAGTCGCTGAAAGCTCGATGCGAACCTTATGTTTGCGCCGTGCCGCCTTAACGGCCGAGTTGATCAGCCGCCCGGTCGCTGCGGCCAGGTGATGGGGACTGGCTGTGACCCAGACACCGCCTTTCAGGGTGATGGCAACCTGCGAAGGCCTGTTCTTGTCGGCAAGCGCAGCCTCCTCCAGCAACTGCTCAACACTCTGTGTCCAGGAGACCCTTTGAATGTCCTCCGCAGGCGCTTCAATGTCGAGCACATCCCGAAAGATTTCCAGGGTTTCGGCTATGCGTCCAGATTCGTGAAGAGAGAGAGTCAGGACCCGCCGGTATTCCGCTTTGTCCGACTCGCCCATCAGGGCGACTTCTATCGACCCTCGCAGGGAGGTCAGGGGCTGGCTCAGCTCGTGGGCCAGCGTCCGTAGGACCTCCAGGAGGTCACCCCCCGATTCTGATCCGCTCACCCGGTTCCTCATCGCAGGGTCTTCCATAATCATCCAGTCGTCAGAACAATCCCTGAGTTTGCTATTGGGTGTTTCCAATGCGATAGCCGACGCCGCGAACGGTCTGGATTAGCTTTTTCTCAGCCCCTCCGTCCACCTTCTTGCGCAGGTAATTGATGTACACGTCCACGACATTTGTCATGGTGTCAAAAGAGAAATTCCAAACATGCTCGATGATCATGGGCCGGGAAACCGCGCGGCCCTGGTTCCTCATCAGATATTCCAGCAGCGCAAATTCCTTGGGGGTCAGTTCGATTGCTCTTTCACCGCGTCGAACAATCCGTTCCACAAGGTTCATTTCAAGGTCATCAACCTGAAGCTTGAAAACGCCAGGAACATCCCCGCGCCTTAACAGCGCCCTGACCCGTGCGGTGAGTTCGCGAAAGGCAAAAGGTTTCACCATGTAATCGTCCGCCCCGAGGTCCAGCCCTTTCACGCGGTCCTCAATTCGCGCGCGTCCTGTCAAAACAAGCACCGGCAGGTTCTTTTTGCGATTCCTGATCTGCCGCAACACCTGAAGGCCGTCCAATTTCGGCAGGACCAGGTCAAGCAACACAAGGTCGTAATCGTACTCTTCAGCCATGTACAGGGCTTCCTGTCCATCGGGAACAATGTCCACGGCGTAATGCTCTGCTTCCAACCCCTTCTTCAAAAAACTGGCGACAGGCTGATCGTCTTCCGCAACAAGTATTCGCACTTCCGTACTCCATCAGGCCCGGCGATTACTTCACGAACTTTGCCGGCCGTCTTCGATTTGGCCCTAATGTGGTGGCCATGATTAGTCACTTTTAAGTTCGGCAAAATGGAGTGATGGGTTGAGAAAAGAATTCACTGATTTGGAAGATTCAAAGGAGGTAAAAATACTATCCCGTACCGGAAGGTAGTTGCGAGAGCAAGGCCAATAAGGCGCCACGCAAAGAGGGATTACTGCTTCCTGATACCGAACTTTTCCAGCCGGTATTGAAGCGTGCGGAAAGTCATCCCAAGTAACTGGGCGGCTCGAGTAATATTCCCGTTGGTCCGCTGCAAGGCTTCCATGATCTTGGCTTTCTCGTGTTCTTCCCATGACGTTTCAGGAATCACAGGCGTGAGGCGCCCGGGTGATGGCGGCACAGCCGGCGCGGGAACTTCAGCAATGTTTGTTTCTTCGCCGGCCTGCAGAATCTCCGGCGGCAGGTCCTGCAATTCCACCTGGTCGGTTTCTCCCAGCACGACCGCACGCTCGATTGCCCATTCAAGCTGCCGCACGTTTCCAGGCCATTGATAAGCCTCCAACGCATTCATTGCGGCGGGAGAAATCCCGCAGACTTCACGTCCCGACGCCAGTCCTGCCTTGCGCATAAAATGCAGTGACAGCTCTTCGATGTCCCCTCGCCGCCCGCGTAAGGGCGGGCAGACAATCGGAATCACTTTGAGCCGGTAATAAAGGTCCTCCCGGAACTTGCCTTCACGCATCAACTGGTCCAGGTTCCGGTTGGTGGCCGCGATAATCCGGACGTCCACCTTGATGGACTCCGTGCCGCCGACGCGCATAATTTCACGCTCCTGGAGCGCCCGCAGGATCTTGGCCTGCATGGCCAGGCTGGTGTCGCCGATTTCGTCAAGGAAAAGCGTGGAATGGTCGGCCCGCTCGAACAGCCCCTTCTTCTGCTGATAAGCATCCGTGAAAGCACCCTTTTCGTGGCCGAATAGTTCACTTTCCAGCAGCGTCTCGGTCAGCGAGGCACAATTGACCGCAAGGAAAGGCTGGTCATGGCGCGGGCTGTGCTTGTGAATCTCCCGTGCCACCAGTTCCTTTCCCGTGCCGCTCTCTCCAAGGATCAGCACCGTGTGCGAGGTGGGAGCAACTTTCAGAATCATCCGGATCATTTCCTTGGTAGGCGGAGAGTTTCCGATGATGGTCCGCTTCAGCGACGCCAGACGCTCAAAGGCATCATTCACTACCTCCAGCAACCTCGAGCGGTCAACCGGCTTTTCCAGATACTGGTAGACGCCGCGCTTTGTGGCGTCAATGGCCGACTCGATGGAAGGATAACCAGTGATCAGAACAATCGCGACAGTGGGATCGGTTTGCAGGATTTCACTAAGCAGGTCAATGCCGGTCATGCCGGTCAGGTTCAGGTCCGTCAGCACAAGGTCGAACCGCCTCTGCGCGACAAGGCGGAGTGCTGCTTCGCCGCTTGGCGCCGTGACGGTCTCATAACCCTCATCCAGCAGAATGTCACGGTAAATTTCGCGTTGCCGCTGTTCATCATCAACAACCAGAATTGAACCTTGAGGCATACAGGGAAGTCCTCACGCAACTGTGGAGCCGGCCAGAGCGGGCGTACGCGCCACTGCTGGCCCGGACAGCCGTAATTCCACAACCATCTCTGTGCCAGGTGTGTCCTTGCGCGATACATAGACTCGACCGCCGTGATCCTCGACGATCTTTCGAGTGATCGCCAGACCCAAACCGAACCCCGTAACCTTGGTGGAAAAATAGGGAGTGAAGATCTTCTCCCGGTCTGCCTCCGGAATTCCCGGCCCGGTGTCGCGGAACCGCACTTGCAGCCGCGGCCCGCCGTCGCCGTCCGGCAATTGTTGCGTCTCAATGTAGATCGAGCCACCGTGCGGCATGGCCTGTACCGAGTTGGTCAGGATATTCAGGAAACAGGTCTTGAGCTGTGCACTGTCCGCCTTGATTACGGGCAGATCCAAGGGAAAGCTGGATGAAATCCTGATGTCCTGTGCGTTCGCCTGTTTTTCCACCACGCTTACCGCTTGTTCGACGACGGCCTGCAGATTGCACGGCGCTATCTTCGGAGGGGTCTCTCTTCCCACAGCCAGGAAATCGTTCACCAGGCGGTTCAGCCGCGTTATCTCCTCTTTCATATTGGCAAGGCCGTTGAGAAGTTCCCGGTTCGGTGTTTCATTAATCGCCAGGCGTTTGGCTCGGATCTGGTCGATGCTCAGGTTCAGGAAATTCAGGGAGTTTCGGACTTCGTGCGCCACAGTTGAGGCAAAATGACCGAGCAATGACGATTTCTCCGCCTCGTTCAGCCGCTTCTGGAGTTCACGGGCGTCGCGCAGGCGTTCCGCCATCTGGTTGAATGTGCGGGCCAGCAGGCCCATCTCATCCGAGTTGGCTTCCGGAATCGAGACGTAAAGGTTCCCCCGCGCCACCTCGTTTGCCCCCTCCACCAGCTGGTCGATCGGCCGGGTAAAGCGGAATGTCAGGTAGACAATGGCAAACATGCCGACAATCATCGTCACCAGGATCCAGACCAGCCACAGGAAATAGACGTGGTTGAGCATGGCCCCCACTTCGTCCATTTCGCCGCCCACCTGGACGTAGCCCATCACCTTTTCGCCCTGAATAATAGGGAAGGTGATGTCATAGTGCTGCTGCCCGGCTTGCGAATCGGTGTCAACATCGCGAAGTTGGGCCGTAATCTGGATAGGACCCTCTTTGGCCTTGGTCTGCCGCTTTCGCAGCTTCACCTTCTTCCCAATCTGGTGAGGATTCGTGCTTGCCACCACCTCGCCCGTGGGAGACATAACCTTGATCGACGAAAGCCCCGCGATTTTCAGCTTGGTCTGATATTCGCCCAGCGCCTGCCGAAGATCCAACTTCGGGGACATGGTGGCCTGAGTCATCTGGATGATTTCAAGCAGGTCGGATGTCTGACCCGCCACGTAGGCTTTGATGCGGCGGTTGTGCTGGATGTAGGCCACCATTAGGATGGCGCTGGTGCTGGCGGTAATAACAAACATCACCAGTACCAGGCGCGTTCGGAATCTAAAATTAAGGATACGTTTGATCAATGCCGGCCTCGCAGGCCACCCCTCAGGCTTCCAACGATTACGATTCTAGCTGAACCCCAATGGGCGGTCAACGAACGCCCGAGTGCCATTGAGACATCGCAGGGCGTCCACATCGCCTTACCTGGGGGCAGACCGGTTGTGCCTTCGTAGAAGCGCTGCCGCCCCTATTGGGGCTGCTCGCTCTGGAAATCCAGGTACACGCGCGCCCCGATTTCAAGGTGGGGAACGACAAACTGCGTGAATCCATTTTCGAGGTCGGGCGTAACTGCGGGATAAAATCCGTGCGCTGGCGTTTCATAACGAATGTTCGGGAAGGACCCTTTAATGCGCACCTGGACCTGAAGAGGTTCCTGCGCGTAGTTGACCAGGTCTAAAGTCAAGCCACCCGCCTGCGGAGCCTTATAAACAAAGCCCAGCGTCGTGACGGCATTCCAGAGGTAGATCAAAGAACCCTGCCTGTGCAGAAGATCACGGACCTGCACCGCAAACGCATCAGGATCGCCGACAGGCCCGGACAATTCGAGAATCACCCCGCGACCGACCTGATAACGGGACCCATCGCTCGTTTTTACAGCCGGCAATGAATCCCACGGGCACGGCCCGTGTTGGGCCACAAGAATGACTGTTCCTCCTGCAGAGGAAAACTCCTGGAGGGCGTGCGCCGCACTAGCCGCTGGACGTGCAAACATGACGACCAGCTGAAACCGCGCCAACCGCTGCGCCGCAACATCGCTCGGGGGAAGGACATGGAACAGAATGTTATGCCTTGAAAGCAGGTTCATCGCTTCGTAGGTATCGTCGTAATTGTTTGCGATAAGCGCGACATCGGCCAGCGGATCTGACGACTGGCCGCCCTGGTCCGAGTAGAATCTGAGATAGTTTTTCACCCGATTCCATTCCCGCCATGCGTCCTTTTCCCATTTCGCCAGCGCCTTTTGCAGGTTCGGGTGAATGGGAAGAATCACATCGGAGCGCATGGCGCCAGCCTCTGCGACGGCAAGCTCGTAGTCCGCTGCACGGGGACCAATCTGCTGCTCCAGAGGGTCAGTCAAATCCCATCGGAAACTGTAGAGCGGCGGCTGACCAGTCTGATAGGCTTGTTCAAATCTTGCCAGCGCCACATTCGAATCGACCCACGGTTGCT
>JAJYLL010000094.1 GCA_021787735.1 Acidobacteriota bacterium
CCCTTCGCCACCAGCCCGGCCCCTTGCAAGGCCAGCTTCACCCACGTGTAGCTGAGCCGGATCGAGTGCTCCTCCCGCAGCTTCTCGTGAAAGTGACGTACGTTGAAGTCCGCATATTTCTCCTGGTAGAGCCGCAGTACTTCTTCGGCCACCTCCATCGGCACCCGCCGCGGACTCGGCCTTTGTTGCCGCCGGTCGAACAGCCCGTCGTATCCGTGCTCCTCATACCGCCGCTTCCAACGCCGCAGGCTGCGGTCCGAAATCCCCAGAATCTCCGCTGCCTGCCACCACGTGATCCGTTTCGCCATCGCTCGCAAAATCACTTCCCGTACTTTCATCATCCGCTCCCAGGCGGCTTCCGAGTATCGTCGCATTCTGCCTCCTCACGACAGAATGCCCGATACCCTCCCCACCTTCAGCGGACAGATCACTTGCTAATTGAACCGGACACTTAATGTGCTAATGACAACGCAGGGAATCGAATATTGCGATGTCTGGTGTTTTGCATTAGCATGACTCAAGCGAGACTTCCCGGCAATGAGGAGGCAAAGCGATGGCTGGCCGATATCTACGCGGTCTGCAAATTTGGTTGGTCCTTTCGCTTCTAGGGATGTCTGATGCCTGTGCGACACAAACACAATTAACTCTCAAGGCACAGAACAAGCCCGAGGTACAGGAAGGTTTAACGACGAATAGAGAAAATCACCCAGCTGCCATCGGTAAACTGCGGTCAACGCCGAAATTACAACAAAACATAGCAATGGCTTATATCCGATCGGGCGTTGCTCTGCAAGCAGCTGGAAAGTTGCAAGCTGCCATAGGGCAATTTCAGAAGGCTGCAGCGCTGCGCCAGAATCTCTGGCAAGCCCACTACCTGCTAGGACAGGCGTTGACACTGCAAGGCAATTTCAGTTCAGCAATCCAAGAGTTCAGAAAGGCCCTCAGCCTCAAGCCTAATTACCCCTATGCTCTTTACGAGTTGGCTATAGCGGAATGGAAAACAGGAGATAAGACTTCGGCAGTACGGGACCTCAGAACCCGCGTTGCTGTTCCACCGTCATCTGCACAAGCTTGCCTACAACTTGGGGTGTATTTGCGTGAGACCGGCGACCTTTGGGGCGCTATGACGGAATTTCAAAACTCCATCGCACTTAAACCTAGCAGTCTCACTCCTCGTTTTGAGCTGGCATGGACCCTGGTGGAGAGTAAACATTACGATGAGGCTGCGGCGAAGTTAGAGAAATTAGTCCAAATGAACCCTGACTACGCGCGTGCCCACATTGGCTTGGGTCTGTTGTATGAGCGGGTCGGCCGACGCGACAAAGCCATTACTGAGCTTCGTGAGGCAACACGCCTAAGGCCCGGCTTCGGGCAAGTTTACGTGGATCTTGCTCAAATGCTTACAGAGAATCACGACTTGAGCGGTGCGGCGGATGCCTTACATGCAGCTAGCCGCCTTGTTCCCAATGAACCGGCATTGTATTACGTTTATGGTCTGTATTTCCGCGAGAATGGCAACTATGAAAGAGCGATAAGCGAATTCAGGAAAGCCATTTCAATGAATGCAGGTTTGGCGGCAGCGCACTATCAACTGGGTTTATTGCTAGTTAAGAAAGATAACTTGCTTGGGGCTGCTGAAGAATTCCAAAAGGCTCTCGAAATAGACCCCGACGATGAGCCTACGCTTCTGAATCTAAGCCAAGTCCTCCACCGACAAGGTAAGGTTACGGAAGCAGAAACCGTGATGAAAAGATTCCGTGATCTTCGCAGAGAGCACGACGTCGCTGAGAGTGCCCGGTCTTACAACAAAGAAGGGATTAGGCTGGGTGAGCAGGGTGACTTAAAAGCCTCTGTCGCTTCGTTTCAATCTGCGCTTCAGCTTCGGCCTGATGATCCTGAATTCCGCTGCAATCTGGCAATGGCTCTTTTTATGGAAGGGGATATCACCAGGTCAACGCAAGCATGGAAAACCGCCATACGCGTCGCGCCTCAAGACTGGCGAGCACATTACGGATTGGGCCTAGTCATGGCCGAGGAAGGGACCCTAAACGAAAGCATTAGACAACTTGAACAGGCTGTCCAGCTAAACCCAAGACGCGCGGAGGCCTACTATTTGCTTAGTCGGGTGTATAGAGAAGCGAAAGAAAGAAAGAAAGCTCAGGATGCTCTAGCACGGGCACTGGAGATCGACCCTCGTGTTGTTCAACATATGACGAATTAAAGAATAAAGTTGTCCCGACGGATTTCTAGTCGGCGTGGGGACACAAAGGAAATTTTACCCCGTTAATGTACGATCTCGCGGGCAGACTCAGATGCCCGACGATAAGATGCGTTTAACAACCACAGGTGGCTTGGCAAGAAGATCTTGAAACGTCTAACACTATTGGGCGATGAGATGCAATTATGCACCCACCGCCGCAGTTGATTCGTAAGCGTCCGGTCTTGCTTTCAATTACCCACAATTTTGGCCGCGTTGAAGCCAAGCTCGATGTCGGTGAGTCGGGAGAGCCCGCGCCACATGACCCTGTCACCCGGCGGAGGATCACCCGCGCGAGCCAGATAGCCGCCCAGTCTGGCCAGCTTTGTGATGTAGAAGGACAGTGACCTTGCTACGCCGCGATCTACATGGCGACCCGGAACAAGATGATCCAGCAATTGGCGCTCTGTTTCTGAGAATACGTGGCCGGCGGGCATTCCTGAATCCGAACGGTTGAGCATGGTCATCCAGAAAAGTCTCCAGCTCAGAATGCAGAAGACCGCGATCAGGTTCACCAGCCGATCCGCTGTTCGCAGCCTCGATGCCTCCGCCTTACAGCCCGACTTCAAGATCTTATGATAGGTTTCGACCTTCCAGCGCGAGGCATACCAGACCAGTTTCTGGATGGCCTCCGCCCGAGAACCGACGGGCAGATTCGTGAGGAGTTTCCAGTTGATCGGCTCCCGATCCTTAGTACTACTGCGTTAAGTATAGTTGACCTTCACCGAGGAAGGTGCTACGCTGCGGTGCATGACCGCGAGCGAAATCGAGAAGTGCCGAAACCGTTTGGAACAATTCCTGGCCGACCTGTTGGCGGTGCTCGGTCGCAGCGAACGGCGCCACTGGAGCTCGGTCTATGTGCGCGGCTTGCTGCTGGACGGCGAGCGCAAATCCATCGAACCGATGGCGGCGCGCCTGCCCGAGGGCAACGTGCAAGCCCTGCAGCAGTTGATGGGTCAGAGCCCTTGGCCTTGGGCTCCGGTTTGGGAAGGCTTGGCCCGCCGCATGACAGAGGAGTTGGCGCCCGACCCGGTGTGGGTCATCGATGACACCGGATTCCCCAAGCAGGGACGACACTCCGTGGGCGTCGAGCGCCAGTATTCGGGCACGCTGGGCAAGACGGCAAACTGCCAAGTGGCGGTGAGCCTGCATCAAGTCGTGGCGGAAGAGAGTACGATTCTGGGCTGGCGGCTCTACTTGCCCGAGAGTTGGATTCGGGATGCGGCACGGCGAACCGAAGCGGGAATCCCCGAGGAGGTGGAGTTCCGGACGAAGTGGCAACTGGCTCTGGAACTGATCGACGAGGTGCGAGCTTGGGGCTTGAGAGGCGGCGTGGTTCTGGGCGATGCCGGCTACGGTGAGGTGACGGAGTTTCGCGACGGGCTGGAAGCTCGCCAACTCCCCTATGCCGTCGGTGTGCCTTCGACGTTGGGCGTTTGGACCCACCCGCCCCGCGCTGATAAGCTGAATGCGCGAGGGCGAGGACGCCCGCCGAGCGTTTACCATTACGGCAATCAACGCCCCGCCTCGGTGCGCGAGGTGGCGGAGAAGGCCCGAGGCTGGAAGCAAGTGCGCTGGCGGGAAGGCACGAAAGGCTGGCTCTCA
The DNA here is from genome assembly GCA_021787735.1 of Acidobacteriota bacterium. Lineage (GTDB taxonomy): Bacteria > Acidobacteriota > Terriglobia > UBA7540 > UBA7540 > SCRD01. Next base: position 3,863 of record JAJYLL010000094.1, read on the forward strand.
TCGCGCTTCTACGCCTGCCGCGTCCAGCCCTCGCACGGCTTCAATGAAGGCCAGCCACCCCACAAGGAGGTTTGGCTGCTGATCGAATGGCCACGCGGCGAGAAGGAGCCCACGAAATACTTTCTGTGCGACCTGCCCGCACACTACCCCCTGCGGCGACTGGTGCGAATCGCCAAAAGCCGCTGGAAGGTCGAACAGGACTACCAGCAACTCAAGGAGGAACTGGGGCTGGACCATTACGAAGGCCGCAGTTGGATGGGCTGGCATCATCACGTCACGTTGGTGATGCTGGCACACGCTTTCCTGACCCTGGAAAAAATGTGCAGCAAAAAAAACTTCTGGGTGGACCCTGCCACAGACGCGCCGTGAAATCCAACGCGTGCTGTTCACCTGGACGGGATACTGCGCGTATTGTGGCAGCCAAATTCGGAGCAGCAATCGATCTCCATAACTTAACGTAGTAGTATTAGGCGTCCCAAGCTCTTGCGCGTAGATCACCGTCAGAGTTAGTTCGGCATACCGTTTCTGTTGATTCTGTCAACCTGATTTGGCCCACTTTGATGGTTTGAATTGGCCCACCTTGAATTATCATTTTAGCTCTTTCTGCCAGCTTTCTCTGATTTTTGGTTTTCCTTAGTTGGGTGATTTTGTGTCTTTCTCTCCTGACTTCGTTGGGGGCTCCGGCTGAAGCGAAGCCCTGCGAAGCCCGAAGGGCTGAGCGTTCAGGGCGAAGCGGAAGCCGGAGCCCCCAACGAAACGCCCCGCCGCCCTGATCAGCTTGTCTTCTTCCGCTTCTCCAGGGTCCTGCGAAAACGATACGAGTCCGTTCCCGTCTCAATGATGTGCGTCCGGTCGGTGACCCGGTCCAGCAACGCTTTGCAGAGCCGGGCATTGGGAATCACCTGGGTCCATTCCGAGAACGGTAGATTCGTAGTCATAATCACGGCTGCCTTTTCCGCCCGTTCGGCCACCACCTGGAAAAGGAACTCCGCTCCCACATCGGCCATGGGTACGTAACCAACTTCATCCAGCGCGATCAGTTCATAGCGTGCCCAGCGGGCCAGCACGCGGCGGAGTTGCAACTGGTGTTTGGCTTCCACCAGTTCGTTCACCAAGCCCGCTGCCGTAATGAACCGTACCCGCCGTTTCTGCCGGCACGCGGCCACGCACAGGCCGGTTAATAAGTGAGTTTTCCCCGTTCCCGGCTCGCCGAGAAAGATCACCGACTCCGCCCGCCCAATGTAATCCCCACTCGCCAGTTCCTGGATCTGCGACGGCGATACCTTCGGCGACTCGCGAAAGTCGAATTCTTCCAGCGTCTTCATCCGCGGCAGCCGAGCGTCCCGCAAGCGGCGTTCGATCGTGTTCCGTTCCCGTTCTTCCAGTTCGCTCGACAGCAGAGCCTCCAGATATCCGAGGTGTGTCTGCCGTTCCCGTACCGCCTCTTCCGCCAGGCGCACACATTGCGCCGCCACCGCCGGCAGGCGCAGTTGCTTGCACTGCTGCTGCACCGTCGCTTCCTGGAGAGCGCCACTCATGCCGGCACCTCCCGGCTGAGCAGTTGGTCATAATCCTGAATCCCCGAAAGCGGTCGCTCGTAACGAGCCAGCGCTCCCAGTTCGCAGGATTCCAGGGGCGGAGGCAGGCTCGTTCCGGCGGTCAGCAGATAGCGGACGGCGGCCACATCACCGCAACCCGCCGCCAAAGCCGTGGCCACGGCTCCCTGCAACGGCGCGTAGCCATACTTTTTCCCCAACCCCAGCAACTCGATCATCTGCCGCGTGCCGGCTTGCTTGCCGTGCCGGCGAATCAACACTTCCCAATACCGGTCGTACTCCGCCGGCCAACGTCCGCGTTCCCGCCACTGCTTGAGCGGCGTCGATCCCGCCAAGGCGCCGGGCTTCTGCTCCAGCACTTCCAGGTAATGCTCCAGATCCAGACCCCTGTTTTTGTCGGCTATAGCAGCGTTCGTGGCAGGCCACGGCCGCCCCCTCATGCCAGATCTCCACCCGGTCGGCATAGACCTTGGCTTGCACTCGCGTGTCCGCTGGCAAAGGTGCCGAGTAGAAGTTCGTCCGCACCCGTACGCATCCCGAACCGTCCACCTTGGGAAAGCTCACTTCCGCCAGGTCGAAACCTTCCCTTGCCAGCGGCAGCAGATGGGACTGCTCAGCGCGCAGCGCCATCCCGATGCTCTGCTCCCGCCCGGCGATCGTGCGTCCCTGGTCTTGCTCGCACGCCCCCAGCAACTGCCGGTTCAGTTCTTCCAGGTCGCGAGCCTGCGGTACCGGCACCCAGTGGTTCCGGCGGAAGTAACCCGCCTCGCCTTCAATGCCGCCCTTTTCATGCGCCTCGGCGGGAGTGCAGAACTCCGCCGCGAAGCCCCAGTGCGAACGAAACGCGATGAAGCGCGCCGTCTCCTCCCGCTGATATCCGCGCAGGATCTTCTTCACTGCGGCGGTCAAGTTATCGAAGCGAAGACGGTGGAAGACTCCGCCAAAATAGCGAAAGGCCATTTCGTGGGCTTCCAGAAAAGCCTGTTGCGTTGCTCGGAGGTAAGCCCGGTGAAAAGCCGCGCCACTGGCCATGCTGCGCAGCGAGAATACCTGCAGCTTCTGCCGCTCTCCGCCCAGATCGGCGTAAGCCTCATACCAGTCCACCTGCGCTTCGCTACCCCAGGCATAGCTCTGCGGAACACACACCTTCCGCCCCGTCAGTCCTAGTGCTGCCTTCTTTTCCCGCACATAACGGCGAATGGTCGATTCCGCCACTTCGCAGCCGGGCAGCTCAATGCGCAGGCGTTGGTAAATCCGATGCGCCGTGTGCCGCTGCTTGCGCGGTGCCGCTCGATCCGATTCCAAAACCGCATCGATGAAATGTCTCGCCGGTGCGAGCCACGGCCGCTTACGCTCCGGCTTCTTACGCTCCGGCTTCTTACGCCGGCTGGGAACCGCATTCCCCAAAGCTTCGCGCACCATCCGCCGATGCACGCCCAACTTCTTGGCCACTCCCAACACCGTCCCCGCACCAAACTCGTACTCGCGTCGAATCTCCTCGAACAACTCCACTTTGGCTCTCCAGTCCACCGTTGCCTCCGCTCCGGGTTCCCCCGGAACAGAGTAATCGGTGCTTCCCACGGTGGGCCATTTCAGATGATCAAAGTGGGCCAATTCAGAGTATCGAAATCACTTGCCCTTGATAGACCCGATCACCTGCGACACCGCATACTTGGGCGGAATCGCAATCATCATGTCCACATGGTCGGGCAGCAGATGCCCTTCCTTAACCAGGCTCCCCCTCTGCTCCGCCAACCGGCGGAGGCCTCCCAAGTATTGCCGCAGATCCCTGTACAACGCCTTCCGGCGACACTTCGGGATAAAAATTACATGACGTCCGCACTCGCATTGCGTGTGCTTTAACCCTTCTCTCACGTCCATCGTGGTTGTCCTTCTCGTGTGCTTCACCGGCTCACGTTAAGGTGTTTCCGCGATGACTTCTGCAAGTTTCAAACTCCCAATGCCCCCCGGCAGATCCGGGGTGGCCTCCTGAGACGCGCTAGCTCCGGCCGGGCTGCAGTCGAATCATCAACGCGCTGGCCGCAGGAATGGCAATTTCCTGGCCGACGCCTGTTAGCGCGACGGGATCAAGATGCCTCGCCTGGCCACTAATATTTGTCGTGGCGGCGCCGAGAGCCGGCATCGGATAAGCTAATGCCCCAGGATCAATGGCACAATTCACCTTGGCCGGTATCGCCCCCACGTTTGCAAGTAGGATGAAGGCCTCGCCAGGGCGGCTATACACGGCAGAATAGCAATCCGCGTGATTGAGCCTCACCGCTCTATTGCGCCAGTCCTCAAATTGATACTGGTTCAGATCGCCCAAAGGCTTCAACAGATTGAAGACTTCCAGCGCGCCGTCACTCGCCGGCCATGTCGCCACACCGGTAATCAACGCTGTAAGGTAGAACAACTGTCGCACTTCCGTGGAAGCATCCGAAGCGATGCAACCATACTCAATGACCGCCCGGGAACGCGCGCTCACCATGTTCCATTCCAGCGGCAGGTCCTCAGGCTTGGGCATTGTGCTGGAGATCGCTCCATAACCCCACTCCATCGTGCACACCGCATTGACGAAGTTCTCAGCCGCCAGCATTGGGTTCATCGAGCTGTGCACCAGAATCAGCCCGTTTGGCCCCACGCGCTCGCGAGTCCACTCCATGAGCTCCAAAAGTTCATCAACATCCCAATGGCCAGTGGGCGAAAGAGCATAACTCGCGAGCCCCTTCGCTGGGGAAACACCGTTCGATGTCTTTCCGACATGGAGTGGGTTGTTGCAATACAACGCTTGGTTCCAATCATAATAAACGCCATCAAAGGGATAGTCTCTCAGCACCCGATCTACACAGTCTTTAAAGTAATCAAGCCAGCCGGACTTCAGGCACATCAGCGCCCCCCAATTGAAGTTGGGCCGAAGGTTGCCTTGGTCATCCGGTTTGCAGCCCCATTCTTCTCCATGCCCTTTCATCTCTTTGGTCGCATAACTCAACTCGTGATTGGAGAAATAGGGTACGGTCTTGATACCGTATTTGTGACAGTTCTTGATGACCTCCGCCATCCTTTTCATCTGTTCCGGAGGATAGGGTGGCCAAGCTCCGTCTCGCCAGTAGAGTCCATCGTGGTTGATATCTCCATCGTCGTGGAGCGTCATCGTCCCGACTCCAAGCGTGGCATTACGCTTGATCTGGTCTTCAGAAACCCATTTCCCGCCATCAGGATTGAACGACCGCTCAAGCCACGGGTTGTGCCCATGCCCGTCAAGGATCGGCATGCCAAGGTAATAATCAAAGACATAGGAGCCCGCCGCCGTGACGGACCCTCCACGTGCCACATAGAACGTGGGAGCCAAGTCTAGCGGATCAATCGAAATTCGGACACCGGGGGGGTCAACGCTGGCCGAAATCGCCGCATAGCCGGCCCCGGTTTGACCCGCTACCTGATAATCCCACTGCGAAAGGGCGTCAGATGCGAACCATTCGATACCTTCCACGCCGGGGTTGGCCCACACCAGATAGCGGGGGATGTAACGCGTTTGAAAGGGAACATCAAATTGCGTTTCTGGCCGGATTTTCCCCCAGAAGCAGCTTCCGTTCTCCAAAACTTCTGGACTGAAAGCCTCAGCGGCATTGGGATTGTAACCGTAATGAGTGAAAGAAGGATCCAGCAGGGTGGATAGTACGGAAAGCCGCCGGACCTTCAGCCCCTGCGGCGGGAAATGAAATTCCTTGTGAATCTTGATGTAGCCCCAACGGTAGTTATAGCTTGTGCTGGTTACAATTCCTGAGTCCTTCCCATCACGGCTGAGGAGTCTGCACTTGGCGGTTATCACGTCCCATTTTCCGGTCTTCGCCGTGGAAACTGTTGCAGAAGGATCAGCAATATCCATGAAATCCTCATGGCGAGATTGCTTTCTTGTGACCTCACCCGGAGGTTCATCCCCCCTGAGTTGAACCGAAGAAGCGAGCGGCCGGAGCAGAATATTCTCGGCCTTCCCGTGCGTGTAATGAATTCTGGTGATTGCCCCGCCTTTTCTTAAGTCATGCTCCACCGCATAGTAACGGGTGGAAACCACGAGATTGCCCTTCGACTCGTCCCTTTCAATGACGTAGGACTGAGGCCACCAGGCAGGAGGCTCAGCGCCCGGAGTCGAAGCGTCAGAAGATAGCCTGGCATCGGCACGTAGACGCGGAGAAAAGAGGGTCGTCCCCCCGAGCGCGGCGAGGCCGGATTCCAGAAATTCCCTGCGTCCCAACTGCGACAATTTGGACATCGGTTCTCCTTCCCTGCCCATACTGTCTGAAGGCATTGCAAAAGCTCCACGACTCTATCACGCAAGGGCCAAGAGCTCAAACGAAGGACATTGCGTCCAGGAATGCAGTTTCATCCAAAATGCTCCCATGGAAGATCACCCCAAGCGGCCCCACCTCGCAGGCGAGAATGTCGTTGAATCGCCTACCTGCACCGCGGCTCTCTCCTAGCCCAACATCGCCGAACTGATTGAGGACGGCCAAATCACTGTCGACAGGATGCAACCCGTCGGCTGCGTGGTGGTCGCCGCGGGGGAGGATTACACCCTGGCCATGCTGCGGCGCCGAGAAGGAGAAACCGTGCTCGAGTTGCTCACCCGCCTCGACCAGACCATCGATAAGGCAAAGACCCTGGGCATCTTCACCGACGAAATCAACCACTGATCCTTACCGGAACTGTCCGCTTCTCGCTCGTGAACATGCAACCACCCTTGTCAACACGGCCTACGCCTGACGCTTACCAACTACCCACGAGTTTGGCTGCGAGGAAACCAAACTTGATGTCCGTGAGTCGGGAGAGCCCGCGCCACATGGCCTTGTTACCCGGCGGAGAATCGCCAGGGAGAGCAAGATAGCCACAAAGCCGGGCCAGCTTTGTAATGTAGTAAGAAAGCGATATCTTCTTTCGAGCGGGATTCACAGGGCGATCCGGAACAAGATGATCCAGCAGTTGGCGCTCGGTTTTTGAAAACACATATCCCGCAGGCACTCGAGAGTCGGCGCGGTTGAGCATGGTCATCCAAAAAAGTCTCCAACTCAGAGTCGAGAAGACAGGGATCAGATTCATAAGACGGTCCGCTGTCCGCAGCATCGAGGCCTCCGTCTGAAGTGCCCAGGTTTTGATGCCAGAAGAAGTAAGGCAGTCCACAACCGGACTTTCTCCCTCATCTCTCGGATCGGTTTGCAGGAAGCGCCCCAGATTGACATTCTCGTATTGTTTGTCTAATCGGCACACTTTAAGAAGGTCCTCCGGCCAATATGTAGCGGGGATCAGATTGGGGGTCTGCCATCGATTGATTCCACCCCAAACCGTGGAAATACTATAGAATTCGTAGTCGAGTACAAGATCGGTACAACTTAATCGTCGCTGGCCTTAATTATCGGTAACTTAGAGTTGTCAACCGTGCCCGCAAACCATTGAAACTAAACGCCGTCGTCCGCCTGTCACGCATGAGGCCGCGGGTTCGAGTCCCGTCGTCCCCGCCAGCATTTTCAATCACCTACCCAAGGGCCGCCTTCACACAATCCAATTTCAGTTACACTCCCTGTGCATGACACCGTGAATAGCTTATGCGAAAGCCACTTCATTGCGCCGGGCCGGCGGGCGACGAAACAGTCTCCGCTCTTTACACACTGGGTCAAACGGAACCCGTCGCGTTGTGTTTGGATCACAGGTATTCGTGAAGCCTCTCGGGCGGAAAAAACCAGATCCGCTGCGCGCTCCGAGCTCGGTTAAAACCTGAGAAACATCAGAGAGAGCGCGGTTCAGCCCGCGAGAGGTGGGAAGAGCTAAGAATTTCTGTATGTCGATCCAAACAACAAGATCGTGATGTTAGGTGCCAGGTTGACGGCTCTTACGCACTTCGACCTTACGCAAGGTCGAAGCGATCAAGATTCATCACCTTGTTCCATGCAGCGACAAAGTCCTTCAGAAACACCTTCCTCGAGTCGGCCGATGCATAGACTTCCGAGATTGCCCGGAGTTGTGAGTTTGACCCAAAGATAAGGTCGACACGGGTGCCGGTCCACTTGAGTTTGCCGGTCGCCCGATTGCGCCCTTCGTAAACGCCTTCCAATTTGGCGGACGGCTGCCACTCCGTATTCATGTCGAGCATGTTGACGAAGAAATCGTTCGTCAGCGTCTCGGGCCGGTTGGTGAACACACCGTGTTTGGACTGCCCATAGTTGGCATTTAGGACACGCAGGCCGCCAACGAGCACCGTCATCTCTGGGGCCGTCAGCGTCAGCAACTGCGCCCGATCCACCAGTCGCTCCTCTGCGGATCTTGGATCTCCATTACGGAGGAAAAAGTTGCGGAATCCGTCTGCGGTCGGCTCCAGTACGGCGAAGGAGTGCACATCGGTCTGCTTCTGCGACGCGTCCGTGCGCCCCGGCGAGAAGGGAACCTTTACGTTGTGGCCGGCCCTTTTCGCTGCTTCCTCGACGGCAGTGCATCCGCCCAGAACAATCACGTCCGCCAGCGAGACTCTCTTGCCGCCGGAAAGCGAGCGGTTGAAGCTCTTTTGAATCGCCTCCAGCTTCTTCAAGACCTTCGCCAATGCGGCTGGCTGGTTTACTTTCCAATTCTTTTGCGGCGCCAGGCGAATGCGCGCTCCGTTCGCTCCACCACGTTTGTCGGAGCCGCGGAACGTTGATGCCGACGCCCAGGCCGTCTTGACCAGTTCGGAAATCGACAGGCCGGATTTGAGGATTTTCGCCTTCAGATCCGCAATTTCACGCGCCCCGATGAGCTTATGATCCACGGCAGGCACGGGGTCTTGCCACAACTGGGGATCCTTGGGAACGAGCGGGCCAAGGTACCGTGAAATTGGCCCCATGTCGCGGTGCGTGAGTTTAAACCATGCCTTGGCGAACGCATCGGCAAGCTGGTCCGGATGCTCGTAAAATCGCCGTGATATCTTTTCGTAAGCCGGGTCGAAACGCAGGGAGAGGTCAGTCGTCAGCATAGAGGGCGCGCGGCGTTTTGAGGGATCGTGCGGATCCGGCACCGTTCCGGCGCCTGCATTGTTTTTCGGTGTCCACTGATACGCACCTGCCGGGCTCTTGGTCAGTTCCCATTCGTAACCAAACAAGTTCTCAAAGAAGTTGTTGCTCCACTTCGTCGGCGTTGTGGTCCAAATGACTTCCAGGCCGCTGCCGATGGTGTCGTTGCCCTTGCCCGTGCCAAATTTGGTTTTCCAGCCAAGGCCCTGCTCCTCAATGGGGGCGGCTTCAGGCTCCGGGCCCACCAGCGCCGCATTGCCGGCGCCGTGGGTCTTACCGAATGTATGACCACCGGCTATCAGCGCAACAGTCTCTTCGTCGTTCATCGCCATGCGGCCGAAAGTATCGCGAATGTCTTTGGCCGCAGCGATGGGGTCCGGCTTGCCGTTGGGTCCTTCCGGATTCACGTAGATCAGTCCCATTTGCACGGCAGCGAGCGGATTATCGAGATCACGTTCACCTTTGTAGCGCTCGTCCGCCAACCACTTGCCTTCGGGGCCCCAGTAGACGTCCTCATCGGGTTCCCACACGTCCGGGCGCCCGCCACCAAAACCAAAGGTCTTGAAGCCCATCGACTCGAGGGCGACGTTACCTGCCAGGATCATAAGATCGGCCCAGGAGATCTTCCGGCCGTATTTCTGCCTGATCGGCCACAGCAACCGGCGCGCCTTGTCGAGGTGCACATTATCCGGCCAGCTATTGAGCGGCGCGAAGCGCTGCTGGCCGCTACCGGCGCCGCCGCGGCCGTCACCGATGCGGTATGTGCCTGCACTGTGCCACGCCATCCGAATAAAGAGCGGCCCGTAATGGCCAAAGTCGGCCGGCCACCAATCCTGCGAGTCCGTCATCAAGGCATGAAGGTCCTTGATGACGGCGTGCAGGTCGAGACTCTTGAATTCCTTGGCGTAGTCAAACTCCTCGCCCATTGGATTGGAAAGGCTGGAGTGCTGATGGAGAATCTGGAGGTTCAACTTGTTGGGCCACCAGTCACGGTTCGTGCGTGCAGGGGTTCCGCCCGAGAACGGGCACTTGCTTTCGCTTGACAAGGTCTGCTCCTGATTCGCAGGACCAGGCGTCCCTGCCGCGATCTTGAGTTCATTACCCATGTTTGCCTCCTCCTCATTTTTTTCGTCCGCGCGATCACCGCCGGCCTCGCTGGGTGGCGCGTGCGCTTATTCCGATATCCACACCTCTAAGACGCTGTTGAAAATATCTTGTAGAGAAGACGTAGCGACGGGTTCACTCCGCCATAAGGTCAACGCTTTCAGCGCTGGCTGACGGCGTAAAGTCGCCACGACAACCTTTTCACCATCCTGCTAAGACGCCGAACGGGAAGCATACCACTGAGCGCACTTCGCGCAGAGCCCTCGGAAAATCAGTTCCGATTGACGAAGAATCCGCTTACCGAGGGACTCAGCTGAAGGATGGGGCACGTCGTACCAATCCATGTCCTCAACTCTACCGCAGATGTCGCAGACAAAGTGGTGGTGCCGCATAACCTTGGCGTCGAACCGTGCAGCGCGGCCCTCCACTGCCACCTCGCGCACTAGCCCCGCCTGGACCAGGTCCCGCAGATTGTTATAAGCCGTGGCCCTTGAACAGCGGGGGTCCGCGCGATTAACGGCTTCAAAGATTTCCGCAGCCGTGGGATGAATATCGTGCTCCATCAGGAATGCCATCACCGCATAGCGCTGCGGCGTGCATCGCAACCCACCACTCTCCAAAGATTTCTTGATCGCCTTGGCGTCCATGGAAGTTTTAGATTAAATCTAATCTGACACTTTTTCAAGGATTATGATTCCGGATTATGATTCCGGTTGCTTTGCCACCTAGCCCTGACTATCGGTCCACCCCAAGGCATTTACTTTCTCAGCAGATGGTTCATGCAAACCACACTCCTACCAGCCACCAACCAGCCACGATTGCATTCAATCGGCTGCAGGGTGTATGTTAACGGTTTTACTGGAGCACAAGCTGGAGAATCGGGACACACTCCCAGGAGGAAAAAACTTTGACGACCCGCCGTATTGTTTTTCTACTGGCTTTTATTTTCTGTTGCTGGCCGGTTGCCGCAGCAGAATTACCGCTTTCGCCCTACCCCCAAAAGGTTCAAATGGGCACGGGCGAACTCGTAACGAAGAGTACTGTGACCATCGCCGTTGATGGTAACAACGCCGATGACCAATTTGCCGCTACGCAACTTGCGGACGACCTTAAATCTATTGACGGAGTCACTGCCGAAATCAAGACCCGCGAGTCCGGCTCGCCGCGCATTGTTCTGGCGCGTGCCGAGTCGCGAGAAGGCGCTCGTATTCTTGAACACGCCGGAGTAACGTTTCCTGCGCAGGCCAACGACGAGGGCTACGTGATCGTTGTGAACGACCGCGAGGCTGACGTAGTGGCCAAGACGGCGGCCGGCGTCTTTTACGGCGTCGAGACATTGCGGCAGCTTTTTCATCCGGCAAAGGGCGGAGGCTCCGCGCAGTGCCCGGCGCTCACCATCACGGACTGGCCGGCCATGCGGTGGCGCGGCGTGAGCATTGACATCAGTCGAGGTCCTTTCCCCACAATGGTTTCCATTAAGCGTGAAATTGACCTTCTTGCGCAGTACAAGATCAACGTGTACTCACCTTACATGGAAAACATGTTTGATTACCCGAGCCTGCCGCTCGCCGGAGAACCCGGCGGGGCCCTGACGCCTCAGGAAGTGACCGAAATGGTCGCTTATGCCAAGCAGCGCCACATGATCGTGCTGCCGGAACAGGAATCATTCGGCCACCTGCATCTGCTGCTTGAGAATGAGCAGTACCAGAACATGGCCGAACTTCCCTACGGCGCGGTGCTGTCACCCACTGTCCCGGAATCGTATCAGCTTATCGGCAAGATGTTCGCCGACCTCAACAAGTATTTCCCCGGACCGTTCTTCCACATCGGCGCTGATGAGACCTTTGAACTCGGCCAAGGGCGCACAAAAGATCTTGTGGAAAAAGAAGGCTATTCCAAGGTGTACGTCGATTACCTCCGCAAGATCGACGAAGAGCTCAAGCCTTATCACCGCAAGGTGCTTTTCTGGGGAGACATGGGCGTCCGCCATCCTGAGGACTTGAAGAACCTGCCGAAAGACATGATCGCAGTGCCATGGGATTACGCTCCGCGCAAATCCTACGCGCGCGAGATCAAGCCGTTCCGAGATGTGGGCCTTGAAACATGGGTTGCACCAGGCGTAAGCAACTGGAGCCGCATCTTCCCGGATTATTCCGAGGCGATTCCCAACATCCGGCAGTTTGTGACCGACGGCAAGAACCTGGGCGCCACCGGAGTCCTGAACACGACGTGGATGGACGACGGCGAAGGAATGATTAACTTTACCTGGTACGGTCTTGCATACGGCGCCGCGCAAAGCTGGCAGACCAAGGTGGACGACCAGCAATTCTCAAACGCCTGGGACTGGACCTTTTACCGCGCCGACGGCCACGACTTTGCGAATGAAATCGACACTCTGACCCAGATCCACGAGGCGCTGCGAACCGCCATCCACCGCGATGGCAACGACAGCCTGACCTGGATCAATGCCATGAGCCCGCAGGGCCAGAAGTTTTACGCCACTTGGCAACCAACGGCCCATCAGATCCGCATCCTGGCAGAGAACGTGATCGCAAGCGTGCGGGAACATCGTGGCGAAGCGCGCCGCAACGCCGACATGCTGAACTACGTTGAATTTGGCGCGCGCCGGTTTGACTTTCTCGGACAGAAGGCCATTTATTCGAAGCTGATTGCGGACCTTTATTCGCAGGCCCAGGCAAATGCCGGCAATGGCAATCAGCGGTTCGGACTTCTGCGCCGGGTTACCGAACCAATGCAGGACATGATGCAACAGACGTATTCGCTGCGCGCGCAATACAAAAAGCTCTGGCAGGGCGAGAACCGGCCCTATTACCTGAACAATATCCTGAACCGTTACGACCAGGAATATAACCGCTGGGTAAAGGCAGAGGATCGCATGCGCCAGATCGGCATGGAGTATCGCACCACGCACGAACTTCCGCCGCTGTTCGGGACAACGGCCACCTCGTCAACCGGGACCAACTAAGCCTTGCAGGTTCTAATGTCCGGGTCCCGTCCCTAGATTGGGCGGGACCGGACCTCACCTGTTTTCTTAATTTCGCGAGTCGCGGGAAGTGCCAGATCAAGGGACTCATGGCCTCCCCGCTCGCGCCTTTTTCCACACTGCAAAAATCAGGCTAATACTGGCGCTTCTCGATTCGCGGCCGTTCGACGCGGCTCATCGCACCTTTTTCAATCGCTGGATGTCTGAGGCCGCGCAGTTCGTTCACGTTCGCGCAAACCTTTTCCACCGCATCAGCAATGTCATCCACATCTTTGCGGCTGCCGAGAAACAGGTGGTGCGGCAGCCACACCGATTCCTCGTAGGCGGCACGTTCTGAAACCGGGCAATGATATTGCGTTCTTGGATTCAGCGGCTCCGCACGTCCCCAGGAAAGCGCCGGAAATTCGCTCGGGTCCAACGGAAACAACGCACTTTTGTAAACCGGCTCGTAGAACAGCCCATCGCAGGGAATGCCCTCCAGTTCCAACGCTCCAAGAAAAGCCGCTCGAGGTGTGTCACCCAATGCTTCCGCATCATACTTGAAAACATACTGGTAAGCCGCCACGCGCGTGTTGCGCTTGTCACGCTGCAAAAAGCCAAGGCCGGGAATTTTGCGCAGCCGTTTCTGGAGATGCGCCATGTTTGACTGGCGCTTTTCAGCCTGCTTCGGCAGGCGTTCGAGTTGCGCTTCCAGAATGGCCGCCTGGAATTCCGTGATCCGGTGGTTAAAGCCGATCAGCCGGTGGCCAAAGCGATCGGTTGAGCTGGCGCGTCCACAGTTCACGTAAGACTGCGCCCGCTCATAAAGTGCGAGATCGCTTGTAATCACCCCGCCGCCTTCGCCCGAAGTCATCAGTTTGCTCGACTGGAAACTGAAACACCCAAAGTCGCCCGTGGCGCCTGCACCCTTGTTCCGCCATTTGCCGCCGTGGGCATGCGCGCAATCTTCAATCACCGCCAGGTTGTGTGCGCGTGCGATCTTCATGATGGCGTCCATATCGGCAAAGCTCATGGCAAGATGGACCGGCAGGATGGCGCGCGTTCTCTCGGTCAGCGCCGCCTCAATCAACCGGGCGTCCAGGCAGTACGTGTCGGGATCGACATCCACGAAAACCGGCACGGCATTCAGCAGCAACACCGGCCCGACTGTGCCTTCCCACGTGTACGCCGGCACAATCACTTCGTGGCCGGGCCCAATACCCGCAGCCTTCAGCGCCACCTGGATTGCCACCGTCCCGTTTGAAACCGCAAGCCCGTATTTTGCGCCGTGGAACTTTGCAAACTTCTGCGCAAAGCGGTCAGCAATGGTGTTCGGAAACGGATAGCCGCCCCAGTTGCGGCTGGTCAGCACCCTTTGCAATGCCCGCTCTTCCTGGCGGGCATAAACAGGCCAGTCAGCAAAAGGTTTCGTCCGGACGGGTTTGCCGCCGGTGATTGCCAGTTTTCCCATCGTCTTCTCCTTTTCGTCAGCATGTAACGTGGAGCGCATTCGAATAGGCCAATTCTCCGGCACCGTTCACCGCGCGCGGCCGCTTCTAGTCAAATGGGGCTTTTACATCCAGTGCGCCCTTCAAAAGAATATCCGCCGAAGATTTCCCGACCATAATGTCGAACGTGCCGGGCACCACGCGCCAATGCATGTTGCGGTCCAGCAACTGCAGGTCCTCCGGCCCCAGCGTAAACGTCACAGTCTTCTTCTGCCCCGGGTCCAGCGCCACACGCTCGAACCCGCGCAACTGCTTAACCGGCGTTGACACTGGAGCGTAACGCTCGTGGAGATAAAGCTGAACCGTTTCCACACCCGCGCGTTTCCCTGTATTCTCCACGTCAACACTCACGTGCGTTTGACCCTGGCTGTAGATCTGCGGCGGGTCAATACGAAGGTTACTGTATTCGAACTGCGTGTAGCTGAGCCCGTAACCAAACGGATAAAGCGGCGTTCCGGGCATGTCCACGTACCCGCGACGTCCGGTC
>JAJYLL010000095.1 GCA_021787735.1 Acidobacteriota bacterium
GGATTCTGCGGTACGAGAACACGCTCATCCAGTCAGGCAAAGAAAGCCTGAATCTGATCGGCGTGGACTATGAGTCACGCCGGCACTGGGGCTACCGCTTGAAATATCCTATCCGGCAATATCTGGACAAAGCTGTCGATCTCATCCGGCCCGATCAGGTCAACATTCTGCTCAGCCACAACCCCAACACGTTCGACCGCGCTGCGGAACTTGGAATCGACTTGAGCCTCGCTGGCCACACCCACGGCGGACAGATCACTCTTGATTCCATCAGTCCGGACCTCTCGATCGCCCGCCTGATGACACCCTACGTCCGGGGACACTTTCAGAAACGCGGCGGTCAGCTTTACGTCAATCGCGGCATCGGAACCATCGCCGTCCCCATCCGTTTTGACGCCCCTCCCGAAATTACCCTCTTTGAACTAGTGCGGGCTTAACCTTTCCCGGTTGCCTATCAGTGAATCACGAAATGCATGACATTGAGATTTTGGGATGCGGACCCGGGTGTGGCCGTAAAATGCACCGTGCGAATAATGGAGAGCAGAGGAAACTCCGCGTCGTGCGGAGGCGGCGAAGCCTGGTCGGCGTCAGCCCCACCCAGGAGCGTCACGATGGTACACTCGCGCGGCTCCAGAATTTCAACCGACCAGCGGGTCGCCGCACTTCCCTGGAAAACACAAACAATCGCATCATGGCCGTCAATCATCATGGAACTTGTTGACTTGCAGCCGGTTCGCAACTGTTTCAATTTTCCCGCACGCGCGCTTGGGGCAAGATGGCCGCTGCGGACTAGAAACCGAAGCACGACCGTGCCGGGATTCATAGGGGTGTCCCCAATCAATTCCACGACGCTTTGCAGCGCCGGCAGGTTGAAATGTCTGGGGTCACGCCGCCGGACGCGCAAATTGGATGGATATCTGAAAGAGAGACCTGTTTCCGGATCATGGAATCGGGCCCAGTGCTCAGTCTGGGCATGGACAGGGACATTTCTCATGTACAGAAGGGCAAGCAAAACAAGAAGCGACAGCCCAACGATTCGCCTGCTCATTTCCACAATCATCATAGCTCCTCAAGTGGAGTCCCTGGCCGGAGCCATGAAATCCTTGCCCTTCTGTTCGCGGCCAAGAGCAATAACGATGCTGCCGATCACAATGACGGCAATTTCAAATCCGGCCATGGCCCAGGCATAGCCCACGCGGTCCCGCAGAGCATATTCGATTGTGTTTGTCGGTGAGGCAATCAGAATCCCCAGATGATACGAAAGCCCGGGAAGAAGACCACGGACCGAGTCCGGCGACAGTTCGCTGAGATGCGCCGGAATAATACCCCATGCCCCCTGCACGCCCATCTGCATCAGAAAGGCGGCAACGGCCAGAATTCCAACCGTGCCTCCGAACGCCCATAGCGGAATGACAACCAACGCCAGGCCAAAAGCGCCAAGCATGCTGCGCCGGCGGCCGACGCGCTCAGACAGGTAGCCAAAGAAAATGGCGCCTGTGATTGCTCCAATGTTGTAGAGGACGGCAAGGTCGGAAACTGTGCTCGCCTTGATATTGCGCGCAGTCCTCAGAAAATCAGGATACAAGTCCTGCGTGCCGTGCGAGAGGAACATCATCATGGTCATCATCAGCACGAGATAGAGAAAGATCTTCCAGTGCCGGCCTACTGTCCGAAGAATGGCACGAACATCCGGCTCCCGATGCGTTAGCCAGGCCTTGGACTCCGGTACGCCTGCCCGGATATACAGGGCGAGCAACGCGGGCGCCGCCCCCAGAAAGAACATTGCCCGCCAGCCCCACATTGGCAGGACGAAGCGGGCTGCCACGGCAGCGAGAAGATAACCCACCGAGTAGCCGCTCTGAAGGACACCGGACAGAACACCCCGCCAACGCCGCGGGACACTCTCCATGGCAAGTGAGGCGCCGATACCCCACTCACCGCCCATTCCCAAGCCATAGAGCGCACGCAGAATAATGAAGACCGTAAAGGAAGGGGCAAAGCCACAAAACACTTCAATGATTGAATAGAACAGGACATTCACCATCAATGAAATGCGGCGGCCGTAACGATCTGCAAACAGCCCGAAGATGAATGCCCCTGCGGGACGGGTGGCTAGCGTGGCCGTCAGCGTCCAGATGATTTCTGCTTTCGAGACATGAAAGCTGTCCGCCAGCGTCCCAACAAGAAAGACCACAACAAAAAAGTCAAAGGCATCCAGCGTCCAACCCAAAAAACAGGCCAGAACGGTGTGCCAGTGCGACCCGCCCAAAAAGGTACCTTCAATTGCGGTTTTCTCTTGCGAAGAATGAGCCATCATTGATTTGCTGACCGCCGCATCGATAAATGCCGGCCGGACCCTTTCATGTGGTGCACCGCTGAAATCTGCCAACCCAGATTATCAAGAATTGAGTATCCAGGCGGACAAAATACTAAGAAGTTCTTCCGGCTGTCAAACGTTGTCTGCAATTGCGGAAGCAGGCGTCACTGACCGGCGGGCCTGAAACCCCCGTCCCGGCGCACTACGGAGCCGCGCCTTCATGACAGGCATGGCAGTCGCGCAACATCACGCAACGTATTCTTGATGGCGAATCTTAACGGCGGGAATTTACTGCTGGAACACGATTGACTTTAAGTGCGAAAGCGGCTCGGAGAAATCAAAGACCTCGTCGCTTGACGGATTATATTTGTCGGTAATGCCCAGAAACCGGGCTTCGGCAGGCTGGTTGGTCGGCATGAGGTACTTCCCTTGTTCAACGTGGCCGTTGGTAAACGTCAGTTTAATTTCACCATTCTGAAAATCTACGCGGGCAATTTTGGAAAAATCCTGAACATCGGCCGCACCGCTATTCAGCAACAATGGAATCGACGTGACGGCAGAAACAGCCACAAGCAGCGATCCGCGGCCACCGGGGGGATAGTAGTCGATGTATGCGTCAAAAACCTGCGTGGTCTTGCCGCTTGAGTCCGTCACGCTGGCCGTATAGCCGAAGCGCTTCCAGAGGTCCACAATGCTTTGCCTTTGGAGGGAAGAACTAATGATGACGGTGTAAGGCAAACTGCCCCTGGAGAGTTGAACCTTCTCCACTCGCATGTCCGGTAAATCAAAGTGTTTGTATATGAGAATCGAGGAATCCTGATGGATCACAATGGCGTCGCTCTGAATCACGCGCTGGCGGCCCTCCGCCGTCGCCTGATAGATCGTGTCTGCATTTAGCGGGAGAGCGAACGCCGAAAAGGCAACCAGAATAAGGGTCATGGAGCAGCGTGTTTTCTGCATGAGAAAGGCCCCGCCTTTATGAAGACGGGGCCTTGTATCTCCTCAATAAGGCTCCGGGGACTGTTACTTTTTCTTCTTCTGCTGGTATTGCGTCGTAACAGAACTCTGAATCGTCTGAAGCATTCCTTTCGCAGCAGCGGCATTCGGCCCGTTGGGATCAAGAGCAAGATATTGCTGGAAGGCTTGGACGGTCCCATCGGGTGCTTTGACCTTGCCGTCCGGAGTCATGGTCGCCTTACCCATCAATGCCTGGCCCTCCAGATAGTAAGCATCGGCATTCTTGGGATCAAGGCTGATGACCTTTTTGAAGGCCGCCAAGGCCTCGTCCATCTTCCCGGTGTTGTACATAATCGCTCCGATATTGAAGTAATACCGGCTAGCATTTGTGGGATCAAGAGAGGCCGCTTTCTCGAACTCCGCCTGGGCCTCTGGAAGCTTTCCTGTCGAAGCATACACGCTGCCCAAGTTGTTGTGCAGGGCGGCATCGTCGGGGGTCAACTGGAGAGCCTTCTGATAGGTTGCAACCGCCTGATCATATTCTTTCGCCTTGGAGTAGGAGTCCGCCAAACGGGACAGGACCACTGGAATGTTCTTCTCCTTAGCCATCGGCAGGGCCTGCGCAAACATAGCAGCGGCCTGCTTATATTGGCCCTGGTTATACAGAGTAGTTCCTTCGTCAAAAAACTGCTTGAGGCTGGTGAATTGCTTTTCCTGCTTGGCCTGCTCTGCTGCCGCCTTGGCCAATTCAGGATTCTTTTTCATTTCTTCCTGACGTTCCTGCTGCTGTTGGGCCATCTCCTTGGGAAGGTCAAAATCCACATCCGTGGGATCGCCAAGGTCGATGTGCTTTTCAATGTAGAAGAGAGTCTGCCCGGTAGGACTCTGCAAAGTAATCTTGTAATTCCCAATCGGCAGGCCGATGTAAACAAAGTCGCCCTTCTTTCCCGTCTTGGTCTTATAATTTCCTTTGATGTCCATCCGTTCAATCAGAACAATGCACTTGGCACAAGGCTGGCCATTCTGCTGGATGGCTTTTCCTTGCACACCGCCAGTCTGGGCATAGGATGGAATGGCCATCCCCAACGCCGCGAAAGCAAAAGCCATGACCAGAATCTTCCGCGTTGACATAAACTTCATAAGATCCTCCTCAACTCATACTTGCCAAAGTTTATTTTAACTTTAACTATTTTCCGGCTCAACTTAATCATTACCTCCGCTTCGCCCGACAATCTCAACTCACGCTGGATGTCTGCGGAGTGTATCGCGGACGGACAACATAGGCAATGGGATCATCAAGGCCGGCTTCCTGAAAAGCACGCAGGCGAAGGGCGCAACTGTCACAGACTCCGCACGCCAAGTCTTCCCGCTGATAGCAACTCCAGGTAAGCCTAAGCGGCGCCGCGAGTCCAACCCCTTTTCGCACAATCTCACTCTTGCGCATGTGGATGACCGGCGTCACGATTTCGATATCGGTCTCCGGCTTCGTCCCCGCATCAATCAAGCGGTTAAATGCCTCGTAATATTCAGGCCGGCAGTCCGGGTAACCGGAACTGTCTTCCGCCACCGCGCCAATAAAAATCTTCCGCGCGCCGAGTACTTCACCCCAGGAAACCGCAACCGAAAGGAAATGCGCGTTTCGGAACGGCACGTAGGTGGAGGGGATATCCCCGCGGTCCAGGTTGGCAACCTCGACAGAGATATTCGGGTCGGTCAGGCTTGAGCCTCCGATCTGCCGAAGGTGCTCCAACCGGCACACCATGCGATGTTCTGCGTGATAGAAATCCGCAACCGCGTTGAAAGACTGCATTTCCCTGCCTTCCGTCCGCTGGCCATAAGCCACATGCATCATCGCCAACCGATAGTCAAGGTTGGCTATTGCTGTCGTCACGCAACTGTCCATCCCTCCGCTTGCCAGGACCACAGCCAGAGGGCGTTCAGCGTGTGTTTGCACTTTGTTTGCCAAGGGGCCTTTCGCTTTACTCAATAACCGTTCAGGATGCTCGGGCGCCGAACCCACAACACTCTATTTTAGACCCCTCGTGTTTCAGGGTCCCAGATAAATTTGTGGATTTGGAGGCCGACACGGACTTCCAGGTTGTCGCGCAGAATCCATTCAGCGAGTTGGCGCGGAGGCAGTTTGCCGAAAACAGGCGAAAAGAGAATTTCATCCACCCGGCCCGCAATGGCGTGCGTTTCCATAAAATCACGCGCGTAGAGATAGTCCTTCTCATCCAGAATAACGACCTTAATCTGGTCCTTTCGCTCCAGTACGTCCAGATTTGCCAGATTGAACCTGCCGCTTTCGCCGCTTCCGGGGCACTTTACATCCACGATCTTCACGACTTCCCGCGCAAGGTCACCCACGTACCGTTCACCGCTTGTCTCGATCAAGACCCGATAGCCTTCGGCGAGCAGGTTATCCGCAAGCCCAATGGTTTCCTTCTGCAGCAGGGGTTCTCCACCGGTCAGTTCCACCACATTGCCGCCCAATGAACGAACCCGGTCCAGGACGTGCTCCGGCGTCATCTTCTGTCCCCCGTGGAAGGCATAAGCCGTATCACACCAATGGCAACGAAGATTGCACCCCGTGAGGCGTACAAAAACACACGGCAACCCTGCAAAAGAGGATTCGCCCTGAATTGATTTGAATATTTCGGTTATGACCATGGACCTTAAACAGGCGCTCTAATCCTTAATCTTACTCCATTTTTCGTTCTCGCAGCGCAGGCTGTCAGGCACACCGGATCAGCTTGAAATCAATTTTCGCGCTCGAAAGCACAATCGCGGAAGGACAATCCATATCCGCCCCGGGACCTTGAATGGTGTCCCAGGAGTAAAAGCAATATCGCCCGGATGCTTCCCTTGCCACGGCGAAGGACCAGTTGAGGGTGGCGTCGGTTTACCGTCAAGAGGGGAAGGCTCCATCAACTCAGTGCGGGTGCCATCAGGATCAAAAAGGTTAGCGTGGCGCTGGCGGTTGTGTCCCACGCGGATTTCGATTGGGCGGGTGTAGTTCACGGCCGCGGCGCGGGCCTTCAACGTAGCTACCGCCCTGGCAATATTGGGAGTCGTCAACGAAATATGATTAGCTCCGCCGCGCTTGTCCTGAGGGGGCAACTCCTTGTAAAGCATCAGATCGACGTAACCCTTGCCGTTGGGCACGCGCAGGCCAACCCAACTCAGCGTAATGCCATCCGCACTGCCGCGCCAGAATTCCTTAAAACCCAGAACGCCGCTATAAAACGCTTTGGATCTCTTGAGTTCACCCACCGTGAACCCGATGTGCATGATGTGGTCCGAAATACGCGCCGCCGGCATATCTTTTCCACGGTCCTTCATCGCCCAGCCGTCAGACTGGTACTCGACAAACTCCACCGTGTGTCCATCGGGGTCTTTGACGGTGCAATTCTTCTCACCGGTCCTTCCCTTGGTGACGTCAGACGGTGCGTGGATGCCGCGTGAGATCAGATATCGCCTCAACGGCTCCGCATTATCGGTGTAAAAGGCAATGTGATTCAGCATCCCGTCGCCTTCGGGAAACTCGGCAAGAAGCTCCAGATGCTGGTAATCGTTAATCTTGATGAACGCAATGCGAACCGTGCCGCCAGCATTCTTCAGGTCGTAAGGCTCGGCGAATCCGAGAAAGTCCTCGTAATAGGCAAGAGTCCTGGAAAGGTTGCTCACATAAAAGGCCATGCGCGCAATGCCCAGAATCTTTGGCCGCTTTACTGCGGCCTTCAAACCAGGCAATGCGACAACAAGGCAGCACACCAGCAGTCATAGAACTCTGCTTTTCACCTATACCTCCTACCCACCTCCCCCTCGCCCGAAGCCACACACGGCTCGCCATTTGCAATTGATGACGCACACAGTCAAGTTTGCAACCCAGGCAATGTCCTTCTGCGGGGAATATATTTCCATCGCCATCTTCATGCAAGGTTCGCAAGGGAGTCCTTCAACAGTAAGGCATACCGGCCAAACCACCGCTCAAGGATTGAGTGAGGCAGTGCCACTCTGCAATATTCAACGGCGCCGAGATTGAAATGGATATGTAGCTTCTGTTCTAAATCGGCAGGCCCTTCGCGCCGCGGGCAGATCAGCGTTGAGCAAACGAGTATCGTGCCGGGACTTGCCAAGAGGTCGCAACCGGATTCGAGTGATGCGAACCAATGCAGAGTCTTTCGAGCAGGAGTTGCTAAGGTGGCTGTGTGCGAAGGCCTTGAGTTACATCGCGGTGGCGCGGCCGGCACGCTGGCAGAAGGATCAGGCCGCACGAGGAACGCTGACCAATATCTGAGGCAACCGTCCCGGGGTCGGAAAGGTGGCCACTGCAAGGAGGTTCAGCGATGGCTTTGAACGACTGAAAAATGAAAGTAACGACTGTAACAGCCAAGGCGCAGGGTCAGGAATTGTTCCTGATAGAGCCAATCCCCTGCATGGGGTATCGTGCCAGGTGAACCCGGTGAAAAAGCAGCCGCTCTGCTTGGTTCAGGACTGGCACTGCTTAGGCGTGCTACATCCGATGGCCGCGCGGAAAATCAATTTCTCAATCTCAGTGGTCAAACCAGCAGGAGCTGGCGCTGGGAGTCGTGTAACTGACGGCGAAATTCCCGGCAGATCTCGCTGCGATCTTCAGGGGAAAGCGCTGCCAATGCTTCGGCAGGTGCAGGGTAGCGGTCAGCAAGGTGATACTTGCCGCTTAAAAGGACTGTAACAGCAATAAGCCCGAGAATCTCCTCGTCACGAGGCTCGCGACTGGAAAAATAGGCAGCAAACCCCTCGCGATCCCTGGCAGAATCTTCTACCAGAATTCGCGCCTGTCGCATGAAATAATCCCTTACTCTCTTGCCTGGCATATTAATTCAGAAAGCCCAAAACAATCGTCAGCCGCCATGTTCTGGTTACACGAATGAGGTTCGCATAGCATCGCTGCGACGAAAAGCAAAACGTTAAAGACTCAATCGTTCGTAAACCAGCCAAATCACCTCATAAGGTATCGGTCTGAAACCCTGGCCGATCTGCGTTGCACGCACTCCGGAACACCCGTTCAGCACGGTATGCGCTCCATCCTGAGGGCCAAGTGTCGCAAAAGGCCTTCTTCGCCCCTTTCAGCTCGAAGCTTCCCGCAAGAGGGGCACAACAGGATGATGCTGGCAACGCCTTCGCCTTCGATGCGCTGTACATCCCAACCCGTGCTGATTGCCTCTTCCTCTACAGGAAGTTTGCGGTCGCAATACCAGCAGTACCCTTCTCCCGTGCTGCAGATAGCCCGCAAAGCCTCATGAACGTCCATAGATCCTCCAAACTAGAAAAGGGCTGCTCCGCACCCGAAGCAGCCCTCCCCCTAAATTGCCTAAGTTTGAATCGTCAGCGCAGTCAAAGGTCGTCTGTGCTCCGTAATTTCGGACGAAATGTTCCCTCTTGCCGGAACGCGTTCAATGCCATCCGGAAGTTAACGGAGCAACCGAAACAACCTGTGCCTCAATGCTTCAGCCACTCTCCCACTTCCGAGGCTTCAACCGCCAACTTGTAATGGTTCCCAACATCGTGCACCAGAATTCCCATGGACTGCAGCTCCTGGAAACCTTGAAGATAAGCAGCCGATACTGCAGGATTTCTGTGGTCAAGGAAGTGGTGAGAGCCGGAAGCAACCCACTTTTTGGCGCTGGCGCTCCGCAGCAGGAACACATCTCCGCGGCTTCTGGCCGCTTCCAAGATTTCCTTGGCTTGGAGCGACAATCTCTTTGAGGACTCACCGGATATGTGTGGCATCATTACTCCCTAAGAATCAGGACCCTGCGCCTCACATTCAATCACCCGTATAAGGTGCTACCGAGAATTATGGCAGAACATCCACAACCGTAAACTCTGGCTGTGCTGCAACTTGCCATTCGCGTCGGTTTTCCACTGTCGCAGTTGTAGTCGAATATTCCGCATTACCACGCCTCGAAACGGACCCCGACGCGTAGCAATACCACCTATATACGATCGAACCTCCTTTGTCAACAGTCTTTTAGCTTTGCTGTACACCTCGCCAACATCAAATTTAGTTACCAACCGGCGCCTTCCTTGCGTTGCGGACGCCCCAAACAGTCAAACCCAGCCTATCAACAGCTCTCTAAAGCAGTCTAGCCAGACTGGCTATTGCCGCACATTCTTAGACTACGAACACCCGCTGGTTGAGCCGCAGTTCATGCATCGGTAGCAGGCGCCGTTACGCACCATGATGGCGCCACAATCGGCGCAAGACGGCGCGTCATCCAAGCTAGATTCCACGCCGGCCAGGCCAGGCTGACCGGCGCCGGCGGCCGCGGAAGCTCCTGCCGCAGCGCGAGAAAACTGCTGTGCCAGATCGGCGGCCTTTGAAGTCTCTTTGCCGTTCATGGTTTCAATACTGGCGTTTTCCCGAGGCTGCGCGTCCCTGGGCAGGAACTTCCATGCGAGCCACCTGAATATGTAATCCATCACAGACTTGGCATAGCGGATTTCCGGATGAGGAGTCCATCCACTCGGCTCAAATCGGGTATGGCTGAACTTGTCGCATAGAACTTTGAGCGGCACACCGTACTGGAGCGCCAGGGAGACCGCCGTGGCAAAGGAATCCATCAGGCCGGAAACCGTCGAACCTTCCTTGGCCATAGTGATGAAAATCTCACCGGGTTGCCCATTTTCATATAGTCCGACGGTCAGATAACCCTCATGGCCGCCCACTGAGAACTTATGTGTAATGGCGCGGCGTTCATCAGCCAGTTTGTGGCGGAAGGGCTTACCCTCCGGCACGGCGGCTGCCACTTCCTCCACCTCACCGGCAGGCTCCGCCTTCTTCGACTTCTCCCTCTTTGCGTCCGACGTATTCAACGGCTGGCTGCGCTTGGAACCGCTGCGGTAAACGGCCACGGCCTTCAATCCCAACCGCCAGGACTCGATATAGGCCTTTTCGATGTCCTCGACCGTGGCTTCCTCGGGCAGGTTGACCGTCTTTGAAATCGCGCCGGAAATAAACGGCTGGACGGCAGCCATCATGCGAATATGCCCCATATAATGAATAGAACGCTTGCCCTTAGCCGGCTTCAGCGAACAGTCAAATACCGCCAGGTGTTCCGGCTTCAAATGGGGAGATCCCTCGATGGTTCCGTTCTGGTCAATGTAGTTCACAATCTCGGCAGCCTGCTGCTCCGTGTAACCCAGCTTGAGAAGGGCCATCGGAACAATGTTGTTGACGATCTTGATGAGGCCGCCGCCCACCAGCTTCTTATATTTCACCAGCGCCAGATCAGGCTCAATGCCTGTCGTGTCGCAGTCCATCATGAAACCAATCGTCCCCGTCGGAGCCAGGACCGTCACTTGGGAGTTGCGGTACCCATGCCGCACGCCGCTGGCCATAGATTCGTCCCAGACTTCGTGGCAACTCTCCATCAGCCGCTGCGGAACATTCCGGGCATTGATATTCTGGAGGGCGTTCCGGTGCATGGAGATCACTTCCAGGAACGGATCCCGGTTGTCCGCATAGCCCGGGCACGGGCCGATTTCGCCAGCAATGCGCGATGAGGTCAGATAAGCCTGGCCATGCATAAGGGCCGTGATGGCGGCGGCAAAATCGCGCCCGCCGTCGGAATCGTAGGGAAGGCCGTTGGCCATCAGCAGGGCGCCCAGATTCGCATAACCCAGTCCCAGCGGTCGGAAGTTGTGTGAATTCTCGGCGATCCTCTCCGTGGGATAACTGGCGTTATCCACCAGAATTTCCTGCGCCGTGATCACAATATCCACCGCGTGCCGGAAAGCATCCACGTCGAACTTCAGGTCTTGAGAAACAAACTTCATAAGGTTCAGCGAGGCCAGGTTGCAGGCAGAATCGTCAAGGAACATATATTCGCTGCAGGGGTTCGAGGCGTTGATGCGGCCCGTTGTCTTTGAGGTGTGCCATCGGTTCACCGTGGTGTCAAACTGCATGCCGGGATCCCCGCACTGCCAGGCGGACTCGGCAATTTTACGCATCAGGTCGCGCGCCCGATAGGAAGAGATCGGCTCGCCCGACGTAACGCGGCGAGTAACCCAATCCTTGTCTTCAACCACAGCCTCCATGAACTCGTCCGTGGCGCGAACGCTGTTATTGGCGTTCTGGAAAAAGATGGAACTGTAGGCTTCGCCGTCGATCGCCGGGTCGTAGCCAGCATCCACCAATGCCCAGGCCTTACGCTCTTCCTTGGCCTTGCATTCGATAAAGTCAACAATATCCGGGTGGTCCACGTTCAGGATCACCATCTTGGCCGCACGGCGCGTCTTGCCGCCGGACTTGATGACGCCCGCAAAAGCGTCATAACCCTTCATGAATGAGAGAGGTCCCGAGGCCACGCCACCGCCCGAAAGGGTCTCAACTGAGGACCGCAGTGGGGAGAGGTTCGTTCCCGTGCCCGAACCCCATTTGAAGAGCATCCCTTCCGTCTTCGCCAGCGTCAGGATGCTGTCGAGGTTATCCTGGACGGAGTTGATGAAGCAGGCAGAGACCTGCGGGTGACGGTAGGCCTCGGATTCCTTTTTCACGCCACCTGTAGCAGCATCCCAGTACCACCCAGTTCCCTTGGAACGACGCTGATACTTGTGCCACAGGCCACAGTTGAACCAGACCGGCGAATTAAACGCCGCTTTCTGACGGACCAGCAGATGAGTCAGTTCGTCATGGAAGGCTTCCGCATCGGCCTCGGCATTGAAGTAGCCGCCTTCTACGCCCCACTGGGCAATCGTGTCTGCGACGCGACTGATCAACTGCCGGACGCTCGTTTCGCGCTCGGGAGTTCCCGGCTTGCCGTGAAAATATTTCGAAGCCACGATATTCGTGGCCGTCATCGACCAGTCTTTGGGGACTTCGACGTTCCTCTGCTCAAAAATCGTGTCGCCCTTCTCGTTCTGGATGGACGCCGTGCGAACTTCCCACTCAATCTCACCAAAGGGGTGAACGCCTTCCTTTGTGAAAAACCGTTTCACCTCCAGTCCAGCCTGTCTGGAAGTCTTTGAACCTGCCACGTTTTGGGCTTCCATCGATAGTGACTTGCGATCCGGCATGAGCGTCTCCCTCTTAATCTCGGTGCAAAATGATCAGCCGATAGGTTCGGGCCTTCGAAAAGTCGCCTGTCGCGCACGCAATCGGCCCGGGAAATCCCAGGCGCTACATACGGCGAAGGAGTTGTTTCTGCTGATATCCCTTTGTCGCATTGGCAACACCGATTCTGGCCCGCTGATCAACGCACTTCGCGGACTTTAACTCTCAGGGAGGGGGCCTGTCAAGAGAAAACTACAAAAGGTAGGGGATTCCTGATTTTGAACTACTACATCTTGTGCAGTGGGCAAGCAG
This sequence comes from Acidobacteriota bacterium, assembly GCA_021787735.1. Lineage (GTDB taxonomy): Bacteria > Acidobacteriota > Terriglobia > UBA7540 > UBA7540 > SCRD01. The sequence continues at coordinate 12,627 of JAJYLL010000095.1, forward strand.
CAAAAAACCCCGTCCTTCGCAAATCCGCGCAGCCGCTATCTCTCTCCATATTTACGATAAACCCAGGGCGGGAGTGAAGCAAGGGGAAGTCCCTTCGGACAGAAAACATAAGGAGGAGCCTTTGACCCCGGGACGGGAAAAGCCCCTCCTTGAGCGTAATACAGATAAATTGCCTTGTATCAAGTTCAGCTTGGCAGTTGCACTTTCAAGTTGGACCGGGTGAGAGACTGAACGAGTTCTGCTTCAACCGTTTCTCGCGCCAGCCCCCGGGCAACAGCAATTTCGTCAACAAGCAATTGCCATGCCCGGTCGAACATTTTCTTTTCACGGAATGAAAGAGATTTGCCTTGACTCAAAAGAAGCAAGCTTTTGAAAACTTCCGCTACTTGTTGCAATGAGCCACTGCGCATCTTCTCAGAATTTTCCTTGAAGCGTCCCTTCCAGTCCTGATGGGTTTTACAATGGCCTTTGCGGAGGAACTCCAGGATTGACTCAACTTCTTTTCCCCGGATAACCTTTCGCAAGCCCACGTTATCAACATTGCTGATCGGCACCATGACTCGGAGGCTGCTGGAATTCAACTTTAACAGGTAGAACATTTCTGGCTGGCCGGTCAGGTTTCTTGTTGATATCTGCTCGACAATACCAACTCCCTGATTGGGATAGACTACTTTTTCGCCTATGTGAAATGCCATGTCAAGATGACCTCGTTTTGGTGCAGGTATGCACTTCGTAGCTTAGTTCTTCGGACCATCGAAGTCAAGTAATTGAACTCGTCCTGCGCAGGGATTCAACTGAAGCTAGATATCAACCACGTCGATGGATTTCAAGCATGTAAATTTTCAGGCAGCCCGTGCATTAACGCTGAGGAACCTGCATTTCAGTTCACAAGTTCCAGTTTCTCGAACGTTGCCTCCCGACCGCTTACGATCATGTATAGTAGAGAAAGAGATAAGTGATCCAGACAGGACCCTCACTGGCGCCCCATGAATTCCTGTAATCTAGAATCTAAAACAAAAAGTGCGGCCGATCCCAGTGGACGGATCATGATGTTTCGGTCGCTTTACCACCGGGATTTCTCCATCTTCTGGGTGGGTAACTTCCTCTCCAACATCGGAACGTGGATGCAGAACATCGCACTCGGATGGGTCATCCTGATCGTCTCCAACTCTCCGTTCCTGCTGGGGCTGAACGCGTTTCTAGCCCAGATTTCGTCACTGTTTTTTGCCCTGCCCGGCGGGACTATCGCCGACCGGCTGAACCGCCGCAAGCTGATGCTGATAACGCAGACATCCATGATGGTGCTGGCGTCGCTGCTGGCCGTCTTGACATCGTTCCGCCAGATCACTATCAAAGAAATCCTGGCCATCAGCTTCCTGACCGGGGTGGCATCCGCGCTGAACTATCCGGCGTATCAGGCTCTGATTCCTGACCTGGTTCCCCCAGAGGACCTGATGAACGGCATTGCCCTCAATTCCGCACAGTTCAACATGTCGCGGGCGATTGGTCCTACGATCGCAGGGCTGGCGATGGGCACGCTTGGCGCGGCGGCCTGCTTTTACCTGAATTCGATAAGCTTTCTTGCACTGATCATCGCGCTGCTACTCATTACCATTCCACCGGTCCGTCAGCAGGAAGGTCCCCGCTTCTGGGGTTCAATGGTGGAAGGTATACGCTATGTCCGGCAGCACCGGATCATCCTCGTATTGCTCACAGTGCCCGCGTCTCTCAGCCTGCTGGGTTTGCCTTTCATTGTGTTGATGCCGGCTGTGGCGCGCAACCTGCTTGGAGTGGGAGCCTCCGGGCTGGGGTTCCTGATGGGTGGAGCTGGCGTGGGGGCCGTGATGGCGGCCCTCTTCATTGCCGCGCGCGGGACCCCCGAGCACTGCGGAAGAATGATCCTGACAAACGCCAGTTTGTTTTCAATCGCGCTGATCCTGCTGTCGCGGGCTCACTCATTCTGGGTGGCGTTTCTCCTGCTCGCCATTATGGGAGGAACAATCGTGGGCACCCTTACGCTTACCAATACGACCCTTCAGGTGACCACTCCACCGGAGCTGCGCGGACGGGTGATGGCCATGTACTCCATGGCCATGACGGGTTTGCTGCCGTTCGGCAGCTTGCAGGCCGGGATGGTTGCGCAGGCGGTCGGTACCCGTTTTTCACTGGGCATCGGAGGCGCCATTTGCCTGGGCTACTTCCTCATATTGCAACTGGCGCTCAGACGGCTGCGACGGGATGGGCAGGCCTCTAATTATTCCGAAATCGGGGAGTAAGAGGCCATGGGCTCAAAGCAATCCGGACGGCTTACTTTGCAGAAGCCAGGGCTTTATTAATCAACTGATAAATCCGGTCTGGATAAAACCCGATTACCGGGGTGCCGTTGATAAACAGCGTCGGGGTGCTCATAATCCCCAGTTTTTGCCCTTCACGCAGGTCAGCTTCAATTCGCGGAAGCGATGCCCGGGAGTCCATGCAAACCGAAAGTTTCAGTTTATTCAAGCCCACGCGCTGGCCAAAGTCCAGCATCAACTGCCGGATATTGGCAGCGTTGATCATTCCCTGGCTCTCGTAAATGATGGAGCGATAGCGAAAATAGGATGCAGGGTTCAACTGATAGGCGCATTCATTGGCAATGGCAGCCTGCAGCGCCCAGTCGTGAATGGCAACCAGAGGATACTCTTTGAAGACGATCCGGATCTTGTTGCCATATTTCGGCACAAGCTGCTGCTCGAAGAACTGCTGTGTTTCCGCACAAGTCGGACACTCGAGGTCCGCAAACTCTACAATCGTCACCGGGGCGTCGGCTGGGCCGACCGTAGGCTGGTCTTTCAGAGAGATCGTGCTTTCGACTTCACTTCGGGGATCGGCATTGAGGTTAAAGATACTTCCGATCACTGTATAGCGGCCATCCTTGGTTATAAAGGCAGGAGTCGAAGACTTATGATCTCCCTCCGAGCCGGAAATGACTGCCTCGTAAAAATCTCCGTATTGTGATTCGCGGAACGGCCCGACGGTCAGCTTGACGTCCGGAGGAACTTTAAATTTGGTCCTGACAAAATCAACAATTTTCTTGTCTGTAGCCGAGGAATTTTCGGCAATATTGGGCTGCGGGGTGGGTGAAGCGGCAAATATATCGCCGAACACCAGGTAGCGCCCATCTTTGGTGATAAGTGCAGGCTGCGCGGATTTCTTGGTTCCTTCCTGGACTGTGATTACGGTCTTGTAGAAGTCACTAAACTCCGAATCCTGAAATGGCGCCACGGTCAACTGGGTCGCGTCCGGAATGCCAAATCTCTCGCGCACATAACGAATAATCTTCTGGTTCGTGGCGGCAGTGTTGGCCGCGACAGTGTACGGCACTATCAGCAAAGTGAAAAGCGCGATCGCCAGCAGAGCGAACACGCCTGTGCCTGCCAAGATTTTGTTCCAATGCCTTTTGATCAAGCTTCCAGACTCCTTTCGTCAGCGAAACCCCATCCCCCGATATTTTTTGATTCTAACCGCGACATGACCGAAAAATCAATTCGAACAGCAGCCCGGCACAAATCACCAGCAGCCGGTCCCTTGTTTAAATACGAGTCTTGCAACGCCCTCAATTCCACCGGCAGGAAGACGTGCCCAACCGCAGTTTCGCAGCCGGCTGGGCACTGTGCCGATGGTGGCATGAACGCGTTCGCCGGCTCAGAAATTGAACCTAATTTCCGCCTGGAAACTGCGGGGAGTCACAAAATGGGTTCCGCTGAAAGTTGAGAGATAGAAATGGTGGTATCAGAGTGTTCCCCCAGAGGATGAAAAAAACCGTTGGCGTCTGCGACAACTCCCGGCATGGCGTTGGTAATCACCTGGCTCAAGCCGATCGAGGGGCTCTGGATCGGCAGGTTTGCAATCAGGCTCTTGTCAACATCGGTGTGCGCAGTGGGGGTCTTTTCAATCAGGTCATTGGCCTGTGTCGTGACGGTCACGGTGGTGGCGACGACGGCCACCTGCAAAGAGATTTTCAACATGACAGGAAGGCCGGACTCTACCTCCACGTCCTGGACGGCCGGTTGAAAGGCCTTGTGAGTAACCGTCAGGTGATACGGATTAAAAGGAACGTTCGCAAAGGCAAATTTGCCGTCTGAGTCGGTCTTTGCTTGGCGCAGGTAGTCTGAAACAGGATTCTGGATCTCGACGATGGCGTCCCTAACCACAGCGCCTGACGGGTCAACCACGGCACCCCGAATAGTCCCGGAAGTACCCAATGATTGTGCCAGGATTGCTCTCCCCGGAATGATAACGCTGCAGGTCAGCCCTGCACAGACAAGCAGCAGAAAGCTCGAAAACAGAAATTCCAACATATGAAACGCCCCGGCAGAGCCGCGGCGGCCATGCTTCTGCATAGACTCCTCCTCGTTATGTCGCGTTTTCTTGTCTGATGATGTGGCGTGCGATCAACTGCGAGGAGGATCTCTTCCGGAGGGGTGAAGAAGAAAAACTGTGGGGATAGATTGGGGGTTGGCAGGCACCGTGGCTGCCAGGGCCTGCAGGGGCAACAGCGCCAGCCGGTCGACCGCAGGTTGAACCGCTCCCTGACGGGCCACTTGGCAGGCCGGGCAAACGGGACGGTTGGCCGGGGTCGTGCCGTGCCGCGCCACAGAGGTACTGGTTGTCGTGGCTTCCCTTAGGAAACCGGTGCCGAGTACGTGATGGTGCAACTCCAGCACCAGAAAGATGTGCAACTGCACCAGGACAGCAATCCAAGCGACCAGCAGTCGCGCGGAATGCTTACCCCGAAAAACCGATGATTTTCTGAAACTCGGGTAATTCAAAACTTTAAACCTGCAAAACATCGCCGTCGCGGGCCACCAGGCTGTAAAGGATCGGATTTACAAAAAAGCCCAGCAGCAGTGGCGAGATCAAACCACCCACGATAACGATGGCAAACGGCCGCTGCGTGTCAGACCCGATCCCGTGCGATAAAGCCGCGGGCAACAAACCGAGGCATGCCACCAGAGCTGTCATCATGATCGGCCGCAACCGGAGCAAGGCAGCCTGATGTGTCGCTTCGCGGATGCCCTTCCCTTCCAGCCGCAGCTTGTTGATGTAGGAATAAAGCACGACTGCCATTTCGGTCGAAACGCCCATGAGCACAAGCAAACCCAGAACAGAGGAAACACTGAAGGGCGTATGCGTCAACTTCAGCGCCAGCAGAGCTCCAACAGGCTCTGTCGTCACAACACCGATGGCAATGGCCACAGGGAACTTGAAGTTTCCATAGAGGGCAAACAGGATCAGGAAGATCAGCAGGATGGTCAACGGAGCAATGACATCGAGTTGCTTCCTGGCGGCGACGTATTCGCTGTACTCACCGCCCCAGGTGACGTGGTAGCCTTGCGGCAATGAATGCACAATCGGAGCAATGGCCCGTTGGCCAGCGGCGACGGCGCTTGCCAGGTCCCGACCTTCGACGCTGTATTGAATGCCGATGTACCGTGAGTTGTCTTCGCGGTAGATGAATGCAGCCCCGTTGCCAATGCTGATGTCCGCAAGGTCCTTCAGGGGAACCTGCTGGCCATCCGGCGTCCCGACAAGCAGGTTGCCAATGGAGTTCGGGTCCGACCGGAATTGCGGCTTCATCCGCACAATCAGGTCGAACAACTTTTCACCCTGGATCACCTGCGTTGCCGGCTGGCCGCCGATCGCGGCTCCAATGACCGCTTCGACATCGGAAACGTTCACCCCGTATCGCGCAATCTTCTGCCGGTTGATATGAATCAGCAAACTGGGCTGGCCAAGCTCTCGCACGACAATCAGGTCAGCAAAACCTGGAACATTGTTAAGGGCCGTCTTGATTTTCAGCGCGGTGTTCTGCAGAACATGGAGGTCAGG